>MGPK01000077.1:4831-4963 GCA_001795535.1 Deltaproteobacteria bacterium GWA2_54_12 | reverse complement strand
CCTCTATTGACCGGACACACTCAAAGTTCAAGTAATAACCTCGTGGCGCCGCCGGCCCAGGGATACCAATTATTCTGGGATGGGAATTATATACTTTCACCCACGGGCAACGCATCTTCATACGGTGCTCTA
>MGPK01000077.1:4388-4548 GCA_001795535.1 Deltaproteobacteria bacterium GWA2_54_12 | reverse complement strand
TTAAGTACATTGCAAAGCGGTGATTATAATCTGAAGACTAACTGAAATATCCTGTTTCTGCGTACCGTACGGCACCGTTATTTTCGTAATAAAAGCTATTTCAGAACTATAGTGGATTCTATTCTGGTTAAAACGTTACGCTTAGGGTCCCATTTTACTT
>MGPK01000077.1:3258-4357 GCA_001795535.1 Deltaproteobacteria bacterium GWA2_54_12 | reverse complement strand
CTGGTTTCTTACCTTACAAGATACTGGCGGGGAAGAGATTGTGGCCATAATACCCTGTTGGTGTCTGTTGTTCATAAATATTTTCAGCAGCTTACGCCGATGGGATTGTGCCAAGCTGCCGAAATAGACCTATCCGGTCAGGGGAAACCCACCACTCGGCAATCTTGCCTCCGTCAAACCGCCCCAAACCGATGTTCGGAATGGAGACCTGCTTACCAGTAGCCGGGATGCCCATGAACTCTGCCGTGTGGGTCGCCCGACTCATAATGCGAAAAGCAACCCTGTCGCCCTCCGCCACCATGTCCTCGACTGTTAGTATCCAGTCTGAAAAAGCGGCATAAAACATTCCAGTGAACTGTTGGAAGGTTTCTAAGTCCATTGGCGGGTCACCCCCGACATGAACGGTGAAGCCGGGAGCGCACATCTCCGCGGGTACCTTCCCCTGGCGGTTCACTTTCTCCAAGAAACTGCGTACCATCACCTTATTCTCTTCCGACATGACATTTTCCTCCCTATCTATTACTTCAATCTTAACAAGTTCCCTCTTAAATCATTAGAAAGCCAGAATTCTTACTCTCCGGGTTCAGAGACCGGTATGGTCGCTTGAGGCAAAGCTCACAGCCCGGCGAAGGCGAGGCATTAGCTTACCCAGTACTTAAGTGAGATGGGATATTAAGAAATCTCGCTGGACGCGGCTGGCTTCATCGAAGAGCTTGCTAGGATACCACAACAGACCGAAGTGTCCTCCGGCGATTTCGTACCACTGCCCCGGTCCTGCTAACTGTTCATAGGCTTCGCGCGATACCGTGGGGTTAGCCTGCACCATCTCGTCCTCTGGGGCGACCATCATCAGAGTCGGAGCTTTCACGTGCGACGCGCAGAGTACCGGGCTGAAAGGCGCGGGCGTCGGTGGAATGACACGGGTCACATCGTTTACCCATCCGCTTCCATGCCGCCCACCGTGCTCAATAAACCATCGAAAAGCTGTAATGGGTTTAAGCAGTGAGGGGTGGCGCACCTGGTCGAAGGAGACTACCGGCATCGGGCCCATGGTGCTTTCCGGCGTTCCGCTGACGTCCCCGTTCTGGAAGGTATCTCG
>MGPK01000077.1:2849-3137 GCA_001795535.1 Deltaproteobacteria bacterium GWA2_54_12 | reverse complement strand
CCACAGAAGCTATCACCCCAGACTCCGATACGCTGTGCATCGATTTCCGGGAACTGCTGCAAGAAAGTGATGGCATCTCGATACCCCCGGGCTTGAATCCAGGGATTGATCTCCTGTCGGGGCTCGCCATCACTGATACCGAAATTCCGGTGATCATAGAGAAGAACGGCAAAGCCTGCGCCGTAGAATACCTCGGCGTAGCGGTCGATTACCATCGTGATGGTGGCCGAAGTGCCGTGGGCCATGACAACTGCGGGCGGAGGGGCATCCTTGGCGTCGGGGAGGTAG
>MGPK01000077.1:2099-2821 GCA_001795535.1 Deltaproteobacteria bacterium GWA2_54_12 | reverse complement strand
AAGGAAACTCAACGTTTTGTATCATCGTACAGACTCTCCTAAGCCCATTATAGCACGGCACACCAGACTGAAAATTCCCTTTCCTATCTCTGATATATCGACCTTCCCGAATCCCTGAGAGGGAAGTGCTTTCTTATTTTTATCATTTCCTTCTCCTCCCCGAGAGGGTGAAAAAGTAGATATCTTATGATGCCTCCAAAGCCCTCGGTTACACTGGTTTTGGGGAAATGCTTAGGTTACCACAGGTTGAAGAGCGGCAGTTGCCTCATGTACCCTGGGTACTAATATCTACCCAGTTTCTTCTATAGCTTGGAATTCCCCAGAGTCTTATGGTGCCGCCTCTCCCTGCGTATTTCTTCAGGCACCTGATATTTCGACAAAGTCATTTTTCTGGCTTCTTCGTAGGTCCCAAGATGAGTGATTGTGACCGGGAGGGCCCGATTCCGAGAAAAGCTGGAGTACTCCGCGTCAGTCGTTCACCGAGACAACTCGATTCATGGCCAATATGCGACGACCCGATGTAGCATTCGGACGCACTAATGGCAGTAATGGCAGGGGCTAATGCGGAGGTGATTTGTTCAAAGCTCGAAAAGTGATAGCAATGTATTGAAGCTGCACTGAGCAGTCCGCGGAGACTGCCTGTAGCGAACACGCAGTCAGCGTTTCTGGCAGGCTCCACATCCGAGAGCCCGTCTCCGATGTACACTATCGGGCTGCCCTGT
>MGPK01000077.1:1513-2024 GCA_001795535.1 Deltaproteobacteria bacterium GWA2_54_12 | reverse complement strand
TGCCCCGCTGCTCTGGCAATATCTGACAAAATCCTCAAACCCGGGCCTCACGACCGCGTGCTGCCTGGCAAACGTTCCCAGGACCTCTTCAGACTCGCGGATAAGCCTGAACTGCCGCCGGTTGCTTTCTTCCACCGATATCTTGCCGGCAACATATTCCGACTCGATGGCGCGCCATCGCTTATGTGCGAAGCGCTCTATCAACAGCAAACTAATATTGTTGGTCACAATCGTGCCGTCAAAATCGCACTGGATTATTGGCTTCACTATCTTCGCCACCTTAGCTCGGCTGCTCGCGTGTCGTCTGACTCGGAGGAGGCCGCTGGGCTGGCGCCAAATTGCGATATGACCAGTACAGCCGGTACAACACGGCCACGTTAGTCATGATAGCAATGGCCGCGAGGCAGAGGTAGGCCTGTCCCGTCAACCCTCCGAGCATGATCACAAAAAGGCGGACATCTCGTGAAGCCACTGACGCCAGTCCGCGATCAAAGTGCAGACGTTGCTCGGG
>MGPK01000077.1:0-1416 GCA_001795535.1 Deltaproteobacteria bacterium GWA2_54_12 | reverse complement strand
GACCAAGCGCTAAGCCCCATAATTATTGCCGCATCGGCATATCGGTCAAGTACCGAGTCTAGAAATCCGCCGAAATCCGAGGTCATTTTCTTTCGCCGGGCGAGCCCGCCGTCCACCCCATCGGCGATGGAAGATAGCTGAGCAAGGATGCCGCCGACGATGTTGAATCCCGATGCGAACACCACGCCGGAGATAACCGCTATCCCGAATGCCAGCCAGGTCGCCTGGTTTGGCGTCATCGGAGTTCCGGCCAGCAATTTCGCCAGCGGCTCCGAAAAGCGGCGGTTTATGTGCCTGGAGATGAATCCGTCATAGATTCCGGTCACGCTCACTGTGCTACACCGTCCACCAGTCTGATATCGTCGATTGTGTCGATATCGGCCCAGAACTCACCGGTAATATCGGTTACGGCAAATTTCTGGCCTCTGCGAAGCATAAGCCTTATCACTTCGCTGATCTCGATCTGTATACCCCGCCTCGAATGCAAATCCTTCGCAGCAGCAAGAAACTCTTGTGTCAGCAGGAAAATGCCCGTGTCAATAGCATCCCAGTTGTCGAGGTCCTTGCCAATTGCGCTTATGAATCCTTCGCGGTCAAGTTTGACCTTGGTTGCCTCTTCCACGATATGGTGTGCACCCGGGCTGAAGTCGACGCCGAGAGTTTCGCGGCAAGAAGACCTCTCAAGAAAACGCGACACGCGGTCAGCATCTATGATATGGTCCCCCATGCACAGGATGAAGGGCTCGCTTCCCACCCACCGCCCTGCGGTGACGACAGACAGAGCGTTCCCCCCTGCGTGGTCTCTATTTAAGACATAGTGTAAGTTGACTCCGGGAATAGAAGTCTCACAGAGCGCCGACTCTATCCGCTCCGATAGGTACCCGACTACGATCGCAATATCCTTAATGCCCGCTCTGGCCATCGATTCGAGTGGATACGATATCAACGGCCTGCCGAGAACCGGCAGCAGGACCTTCGGAGTGCTTGAAGTCAGATGCCCCAGCCTGTCTCCATCCCCCGCTGCCAGAATAACGCCTTTTGTAATGCATCCGCTCATAAACACCTCCTTATATAATAGATGGTTCAGCCGGCGGATACTCGCCGGAGAACGATTGAACGTTCGGGAGCACGCCCAAGCAGTAAGGCAAAGTCAGTAGAGCCGAAGCGTAAATCAGACTGAGGATTTCAGAGTCGTGTCCAAGAACTGCAAAGTCTGCCATGCCTGAAGCAGTCTCACACGGGGTTACTAACATATAATAGGTTGAGGACGCCGGGCTGCCTATTACCCTTTTGGGTTATTTCACATGCGAAATAGTGTTATTTCGAGATAATCCTTTTTGGTCTTTCCAAACCAAAGGACAGTGCGTACTCACCACTAGACAAACATCGGACCGCATGAGCGTATTTCGTGAAACG
>MGPK01000076.1:13943-15220 GCA_001795535.1 Deltaproteobacteria bacterium GWA2_54_12 | reverse complement strand
TTCAAAAGCCTGTACTTGTCCGGCAACTCGAGCCTCAATACTTCGTCCTGGA
The DNA here is from genome assembly GCA_001795535.1 of Deltaproteobacteria bacterium GWA2_54_12. Lineage (GTDB taxonomy): Bacteria > Desulfobacterota > GWC2-55-46 > GWC2-55-46 > GWC2-55-46 > GWA2-54-12. The sequence continues at coordinate 15,168 of MGPK01000076.1, read as the reverse complement.
CTATTGCCTCTATGTCCTCGTCAAAGACTTCCTTTTTTTTGTCGGCGAGTTTCTTGAACCGCTCGAAGGCCTTGTCCAGGTTCTCCCCCGCAAGCTCGTACCCGAGCTCGCTGAGCCTCGTCTTAAAGGCGTGGCGTCCGGAGTGCTTCCCGAGAACGAGCGTAGAGCGGGAGATGCCTACGGACTCCGGTTTCATTATCTCGTAGGTCGATTTGTCCTTTAAAAGGCCGTCCTGGTGTATGCCGGATTCGTGCGCGAAAGCGTTGTCGCCGACAATGGCCTTGTTGGGCTGGACCATTATGCCGGTAATCCCGCTCACGAGGCGGCTGGACGGATATATCTGCTCGGTGTTTATCGAAGTCTCAAGGCCGAGGATGTCTTTTCTGGTCTTCAATATCATGACGACTTCTTCAAGAGAGGCGTTCCCTGCCCTCTCGCCTATGCCGTTTATGGTGCACTCGACCTGTCTGGCGCCGTTCACGACCGCCGCCAGCGAATTCGCGACTGCCAAGCCAAGATCGTTATGGCAGTGGACGGATATTACGGCCTTGTCGATGTTCTTTACATTCTCCTTGATGCCCTTTATGAGCGCGCCGAACTGGTCCGGAAGCGCGTACCCGACCGTATCCGGTATATTGACGGTCGTGGCGCCCGCGGCTATTACGGCTTCTATCATCTCATACAGGAAGACGGGCTCGGTGCGGGAAGCGTCCATCGCCGAGAACTCGATGTCCTCGACATAACCCCTTGCCCTCTTGACCATCTCGATAGCGCGCTCAAGCGCCTCGGCGCGGGTGAGCTTGAACTGGTGCTTCAAGTGTATCTCGGAGGTGGAGATGAAAGTGTGTATCCTTGTTTTAGGAGCGCCCTTCAAAGCCCCTGCGGCCGCGTCTATGTCTTCGGCTTTACAGCGCGCGAGACTGCATATGACCGGCCCTTCGACTTCAAGGGCTATCCTTCTTACCGAATCGAAATCGCCGGGCGAGCTGTAGGCGAATCCCGCCTCTATGACATCAACGCCCATCTTCGCCAGCTGTTTTGCTACCGCTATTTTTTCTTCGACATTCATCGAGGCCCCGGGCGACTGCTCGCCGTCCCTCAAAGTCGTATCAAATATCCGTACCCTGTTATCCATCATTATCCTACCTGTTGGCCCCGGCCTCTTTGGGTTTGTCCTTCGGAGCGGCCTTTAGAGTTATTTTCTTTCTCCTGTCCACGAGGGTGG
>MGPK01000076.1:0-13745 GCA_001795535.1 Deltaproteobacteria bacterium GWA2_54_12 | reverse complement strand
TCGTCGTTATCTGGACATTGAACCTGGCAAGCCGTAAGGCCCCGCAGACCACATACAAAAAGGCCGCAAGCCAGCCGTACCTGCCGAACGGGCGCAAAGCCCAGGTGAATATCAGGACGCCAGGGGCAAGGCCGAACGCTATAACATCGGCCAATGAATCGTACTCGACCCCAAACTTGCTCGAAGAGCCGGTGAGCCTTGCCACCCTGCCGTCGAGGCCGTCCAGTATGCCTGAGATTATTATGGCGATGGCGGCGTGTTCGAAGTTACCGTCGAGCGAAGCGATTATGGCGTAGAAGCCGCCGAAAAGGCTTGCCGAAGTAATGAGGTTCGGGAGGAGGTAGACGCCCTTCCTGAACTTCTTCCTGTTCTTGTTCTCTTCCTGTTGTATCTCGTTGTCAAGCATTCCAGTACCCCAGAATTGAAGAGCCTGCCCTTACCTTTTCACCGACCTTCACCATCGGTGAGCATCCGGCGGGAAGATATACATCCACCCTCGATCCGAACCTTATAAGCCCGAACCGCTGGCCTTTTTCATACTTCATCCCAGGCTTCGCGTAGCAGACTATCCTTCTGGCTATGAGCCCGGCTATCTGGTTGAAGGCGAACTTCCTGCCCTTGGCCTCCATGATAACGGCGTTCTGCTCGTTGTGCATGGAGGCCTTGTCCAAAGAGGCGTTGAAGAACTTGCCCGGGTTGTAGATCACATCCACAACCTTGCCCGAGGCTACGACCCTGTTCACATGGACATTGAAGACATTCATGAATATGCATATCCGCAAGACATCGGTCTTGAGGAACTTTTCGTCTTTTATGAGCTCGACTTTTATTACCCTGCCGTCGGCCGGGCTCGTAATGGAACCGGCGTCATCCGGTATCTGCCTTTCAGGGTCCCTGAAAAAAGCGACGACGAAAATGCCGAGCGGCACGAACAGGAATTCAAGCCACCTGATTCCTGCGAGCCACACCACGATTATACAAAATAAAGCTATAAGTATAAAGGGATAACCTTCCCTGGCTATCGGAATCCTCAATTAAAACCCTCCCCTTTGCTGCCCGCCATAATTACAATACCCTCCCGTGTTCAGGGAGGGTATCGGGTAACGCGCTAAAGCCCTTGCGGTACGGGCCTCAGTTCTTCTCCTTGTCCACTATCTTGGTCTTCTTGAGCCAGGGCATCATCTCGCGGAGCTTTGCCCCGACCTTCTCTATCTCGTGCTCCTGGCCCATTCTCGTGAGGGCCGTGAAAACAGGCTTGTTGGCCTTGTTCTCGAGCATCCATTCCTTGGCGAATTCGCCTGTCTGTATCTCGCGGAGGATCTTCTTCATTTCTTTCTTGGTCTCGTCGGTCACGACCCTGGGGCCGCGCGTCAAGTCTCCCCACTGGGCCGTGTTGCTGATGGAGTAGCGCATGTTGGAGATGCCGCCTTCGTATATGAGGTCGACTATGAGCTTGAGTTCATGGAGGCACTCGAAGTAGGCCATCTCAGGCGGGTAGCCCGCCTCGACCAGCGTTTCGAACCCGGCCTGTATGAGGGCGCTCGCGCCTCCGCAAAGCACGGCCTGCTCGCCGAAAAGGTCGGTCTCAGTCTCGTCCTTGAAGTTCGTCTCTATTATGCCGGCCCTGCCGCCGCCGATGGCGCTCGCGTAAGCGAGGGCGACTTCAAGGGTGTCTCCGGTGGCGTCCTGATGGATGGCGACCAGCGTCGGCACGCCCGCGCCCCTCGTATACTCGTGGCGCACCAGGTGGCCGGGGCCCTTGGGGGCGGCCATGAAGATGTTTATGGATTTGTCAGGAACAATCTGGCCGAAATGTATGTTGAAGCCGTGCGCGAACGCCAGGTATGCGCCCTTCTTGAGATTCGGGGCCACTTCCTCCCTGTACAGGTCGCCCTGCAGCTCGTCAGGCACGAGTATCATGACAACATCCGCGCTCTTTACGGCTTCGGCAACCGTCAGCACCTTGATGCCAGCGGCCTCAGCCTTCTTCCATGAAACGCCGTCCTTCTTGAGGCCGACGCAGACATCTACGCCGCTTTCCTTCATGTTGAGCGTGTGAGCATGGCCCTGGCTGCCGAAACCGATGACAGCCACTTTCTTTGACCGTATTTTTTCGAGGTTCGCGTCTTTGTCGTAGTAGACCTTCATTTAAACAGATTCCTCCTGAGTGTAATCGATTTGTCCGTGTCTTATTCGCTTTTAGGCAACCCTTTTCTCTACTCGCAGAATCACTTCTGCTTGGGGCTCCGGGCCATGGCTATGCGCCCTGTCCTTACAATTTCCTTTATGCCGAACGGGCGGAGAAGCTCCGTCAGAGCGCTTATTTTCTCTTCATCGCCGGTTATCTCGATTGTGTATGTTCTGGGGCTGACATCGACGACCTTTGCCCTGAATATATCTACTATGGAGAGTATCTCGGCCCTGGAGTCCGCCGTGATGTTGACCTTCACGAGGGCCAGCTCCCTTTCAATGTGATCTTCGCCTGTAAAGTCGTAGACCTTTATGACATTTATGAGCTTGTTGAGCTGTTTGTTTATCTGCTCTAAAACCTTGTCGTCGCCGCTCGTGACTATGGTCATGCGGGAGACATGCGGGTCGAGCGTCTCGGCAACAGACAGGCTTTCGATGTTGAAACCCCTGCCGGAAAACAGCCCCGATATCCTCGAAAGGACGCCGAATTCGTTTGTTACAAGCACTGATATCGTGTGGCGCAAGTTTTAACTCCTCCGAAGACCGGAAGTAATATTTTTGCAGGTTGCTGAAAAAGCAACCTGGTTCAGGCTGCTCAAAAAGGTCCCGATGCTGGGAGTCGAGGCGCGAGGAATGAGGGGTACTTTGTAGTACGCCGCAGAGAACTCGCGCCGATGACGACAACGCAGATGGGCAGCTTGAGGCAGCCTTTTATACCAGAAGCATCTTGTTCAAGGGCTGTCCCGCCGGGACCATCGGGTAGACACCTTCGAACTGATCGATCCTGAAGTCCATCAATACCGGCCTGTCCTTGACCGCAAGGCCTTCCTTGAGCACCTGCTCGACCTCAGATGGCTTCTTGGCGCGAAGGCCCACTGCCCCGTAAGCGTCAGCGAGCTTCACGAAATCAGGCGCGACCGATATGCAGGTATGCGAGTACCTCTTGTCAAAGAAGAGCTCCTGCCACTGCCTTACCATGCCCAGTACCATGTTATTCAGTATGACTACCTTCACGGGCAGCTTGTACTGCACGGCGGTGGCAAGCTCCTGTATGTTCATCTGCAAAGAGCCGTCCCCCGCGATAACGGCGACGGTACTTTTCGGGAAAGCTATCTGGGCGCCGATGGCCGCCGGAAAGCCGAAACCCATGGTACCGAGCCCGCCGGAAGTCAGGAACGACCTGGGCTTGTCGTACTTGAAGAACTGGGCAGCCCACATCTGGTTCTGGCCCACTTCGGTCGTGATTATGGCATTGCCCTTGGTGAGCTCATAGAGCTTTTCTATAACGAACTGCGGCTTTATCTTGCCGTTTGGCTCCTGATTGTAGGAAAGTGCGTGAGTCGTCCGCCACTCGTTAATCTGGGCTTGCCACTCGGACAGGCCCTTCCTGTGCTCTTTCAAGGCCTTTGCCTGCGGCAGCGCCTTCACCATCTCCTTCAATACTTCTTTGACATCCCCGACGATAGGGATATCGACGCTCACATTCTTGCTTATGGAGGTCGGGTCTATGTCGATGTGAACGATATCGGCGTACGGCGCGAACTCGTCAATCTTTCCAGTGACCCTGTCGTCAAACCTCGCGCCTATGGCGATAAGGCAGTCGGTGTTTGTGACGGCCATGTTGGCGCAGAATGTGCCGTGCATGCCGAGCATGCCCATGAACAGGTCATGCGTGCCCGGGAAACCGCCGAGGCCCATGAGGGTCGTGGTTGTCGGTATGCCGAGCTTCTCGGCGAAAGCCGTAAGCTCCTGGGCCGCGTTGGAAAGCACGACTCCGCCGCCCGCGTAAACGACAGGCCTTTTTGCCGAGAGTATCAGCTGGAGCGCCTTTTTTATCTGCCCGGGGTGGCCCTTGTAGTTGGGCTGGTAGCTCTCTATAGTAATCTTATCCGGGTACTTGAGCTCGCCCATGACAGCGGTGAGCACATCCTTGGGGATATCTACAAGCACCGGGCCAGGCCTTCCGGTAGTGGCGATGTAAAAAGACTCTTTTATGATTCTCGGGAGGTCTTTCAAGTCCTTCACGAGATAGTTGTGCTTGGTGCACGGCCTGGTGATGCCTACGATGTCCGCCTCCTGGAAGGCGTCGTTCCCGATAAGCGCGGTCGGGACCTGTCCGGTGATGACGACCATCGGGATCGAGTCCATATAGGCTGTCGCTATTCCGGTCACGGTATTGGTCGCGCCGGGGCCCGAAGTCACGATTACGACGCCAGGCCTGCCGAGCGCCCTCGCATAGCCGTCGGCCATGTGGACCGCGCCCTGCTCGTGGCGCACGAGTATGTGCTTTATGGGTGAGTCGTAAAGCGCGTCATAGATAGGCAGAACCGCCCCGCCGGGAAAGCCGAATACGGTATCGACCCCTTCCTTTATGAGGCATTCAAGCAGTATCACGGCGCCGTTTTTCTTTGTCATATATTCCGTCCTGGTGCTGATTGGTTAAGCCTTGACGACCGCGCCTGTATTGGCGGAAGTGACCACCTTGGCGTACCTGGCGAGCCAGCCGTCCTTTATCTTGGGCTGCGGCATCTTCCAGGCCTTCTTGCGTTCCTCAAGCTCTTGCGCGCTGACCTTCAGTTCTATTTTACGGGCCGGTATGTCCAGCTCGATCGTATCTCCATCCTTGATGAACGCGATTGGGCCGCCCTCCATCGCCTCGGGCGATATGTGGCCTATGCAGGGCCCGCGCGTGCCGCCGGAGAACCTGCCGTCGGTTATGAGCGCGACCGAATCTCCCATGCCCATGCCCATGAGCGTAGCCGTGGGCGCGAGCATCTCCCGCATGCCGGGGCCTCCCTTTGGCCCCTCGTACCTTATGACTACGACCTCACCGGCTTTTATGGTCTTCGCGAGGATGGCCTTCATCGCGGCCTCCTCGGAATCAAAGCACCTTGCCTTGCCAGTGAACTTCATCATCTTGTCGCTCACGCCGGACTGCTTGACGACAGCGCCCAGAGGAGCTATGTTGCCCTTCAAAACCGCTATGCCGCCTTCCTTGTGATAGGCTTCTTTGAGCGGCTTTATGACCTTTTCATCGATGTAGTCTACCTCTTTGATAAGAGCCTTAACCCTCTTGCCTGAAACGGTCGGGTTGTCCCTCACGAGGTCGCCGAGCGTTTTAAGGACAGCGCCTATGCCGCCTGCCCAGTGCAGGTCTTCCATGTAGTACTCGCCAACCGGCTCCAGCGATGTTATGTGCGGCGTCGTGTGCCCAAGCTCGTCGAAGAGCTCGAGCGGCAGCTTTACCTTGGCCTCATGCGCTATCGCCAGCAGATGAAGGACCGTGTTCGAGGAGCCGCCCAAAGCGAGGTCGGCCCTTATGGCGTTCTCAAAAGCGGCCCTGGTCATTATCTTTCTGGGGGTGATGCCCTTTTTTACCAGTTCCATGATGCGCTCGCCGCTATCGAAGGCTATCCTTCTTTTCTCGGAAGAGTTGGCAAGGGCAGTGCCGCAAAACGGCAGGCTCATTCCCAAAACTTCGGTCAGGCAGGCCATCGTGTTGGCGGTATAAAGGCCCTGGCAGGAACCAGCTCCGGGACAGGCCCCTTTTTCGCAGGAATTGAGTTCTCCCTGAGAGATCTCTCCGCTCCTGAACCGGCCCATCGCCTCGAAGGTATTTCTTATGAAAGAAGTGCGCTTGCCCCTGTACCTGCCCGTCATCATGGGGCCAGCGGTTACGACTATCGTGGGTATGTTGAGACGGGCCGCGGCCATGAGCATGCCGGGCGTTATCTTGTCGCAGTTCGTAAGAAGTATGAGGCCGTCGAAGGCGTGGGCTTCGGCGACGCTTTCGACCATGTCGGCGATAAGCTCCCTCGAAGGCAAAGAGTAATGCATTCCCTTGTGCCCCATGGCTATGCCGTCGCATATGCCAGGCAGGCCGAAGAGCATGGGATAGCCGCCGCCCGTGTGGACGCCCTTTTCTATGAACCTCTCCAAATCCCTCATCCCGATGTGCCCTGGTATGAGGTCGGAGAAGCTTGTGGCCACGCCTATGAAGGGCTTTTTCATCTCGCCCGTCGGTATTCCTGTAGCGTACAACAGGGCCCTGTGGGGAACCCTTTCAAGACCTTTTTTTATCCTGTCACTGCGGTTAGCCATCGGAACTTATTTTTACGCCCCCTTCTCCTGACGCCTGAATTCTGAGAGCTTCTTCTCCATCTCGTCTTTTAAAGCCAGCTTCAGCTTTTTTATCTTGTTCTTCTCTGCGGTCTCGGTGCTTGAAAGCCTGGGTTTTTTCTCCAGCTTCTCCAACGAGTTCTCGTAGCTCTTGTGGGTCTTGTAGGCGTTTCTGAACAGCTCGTCCTTTTCAAGAAGCTTCGTCACCAGCTCGTCGTGATTTTCCATGAGAAGGCCTCCTTAGCGTGAAAGGTTTTTAGAAGTCCGGAAAGCTTAACTGTCCCTCTTGAAGGATTGGATTTGCGTATTGAACTACTATTAAGGCGACTATCTGAATACGCCAGTTGCGCCCGATACGGGCCGCTTGGGCCAGGAATCAGTCACGGAAAGACAAAACCCGCTCCAAAGGCCTGAATTTCAAGCATAAACACAGAATTTAATATTAACCTAACGCAAATGGCTTGTCAATTTGATAGTGGGGCTCTCTTTGCCCTTAAAATTCAGTCAAAAGAGTAATTTATATGACAAACGATTATGAAAGTCCAGAAAAAGAGACTAACCGAACTTTATCTCCGCCTCGGAACGCCTGAGATAGGCCGGGGTCAGCGCAGCCGGGTCAACTGCCTCGCCTGAGCGTTCAAACGCAAGGCCGCCTATTACCGACGCCCTCACAAGGGAAAGCCCCGTGGCGAGCACTGCCCCGGAAACGCCTTCTTCTATCACTTTTGAGTATACGCCAAGACCGCTCCCGAGGAAGACTATAGAACCGCCAAGGCCTCTTTTCGATATCTCAGAGATAAGGGCGGCCGGGGTCATTGCAGAATCTTCCAGAACTGCACAGGGAAAACCCTGGGAGGTGTCGTAGAGGGCTGAGTAGACCTCGCCCTTCCTGGCATCCAACACAGGACAGACAAGGCGGCTGGAAAAAGGGACATTCATCGCGAGCGCGGCAAGCGTTGAAACACCTACGGCCTTTTTTCCCAGGGGCCACGCAAGCCCCTTTACCGTGGATATGCCGATCCGGAGGCCTGTAAACGAACCCGGGCCAACGGCTACGGCGAAAAGGTCAACCTGGGAGATGTCAAGACCGGCGCTTTTGAGGTGGGACTTTACCGCAGGCAGGAGCCAGATGGCATGACGCCCCGCGTTGCCAACGCTCCACTCGGACACGAGCGTCCTGTCCTCAAGGATGGCAATGGAGCCCGACGAGGAGGAAGTTTCAATGGCAAGTATCTTCAGTGGGCCTCTAAATAATTAGATATTTTTTCCGTGGTCGAGACATGTGGAAGCAAAAAGCGGAGCATATATGTAAATATATGAGCAATTTTTATTTACACCCTGACGCGGAGATCAGGAAAAATAGCAATTTTTATCCAAAAATCCTTGCAAGGTCATTCCAGGTAACCAGCACCATGAGACCTATGAGGAGCGCTATGCCGACCTGCTGGGAGATCGTCATGAACTTCTCGCTCAAGGGCTTGCCCTTCAATGCTTCCATGCCGAAAAAGACTATATGGCCGCCGTCGAGCACTGGTATCGGGAAGAGGTTTATGATGCCGAGCTGAAGGCTCAGGAACGCCACAAGGGACAGAAGGTCGGCAATGCCGGATTCGGCCGCCTTTCCTGCCACCTGCGCTATCATGATGGGGCCGCCGAGCGTCTTGAGTGAGTACTCGCCGAATACGAGACCTTTTATGACAACGAAGAGCTTGCCGGTCATCTCGATGCCGGAAGAGACGCCCTTTGTTATTGACTCGCCAAACCCGTACTGGCGGACAACCAGCTCGTCCTGTCTCGATATGCCTATGAGGTGGACCTTCGCGTCTTCATTATATTTGGGTGTGACTTCGAATGTAAGCTCCTTGCCGTCCCTCAGGACCTGGAGCTTTTTCTTTCCGCCACTCTTGTGTATTACATTTTCAAGCTCGGCCCAGTGGTTTATCCTGTTGCCGTCTATCGCGAGTATCAGGTCGCCTGCCTTGAGGCCCGCTTCTTTAGCCGGATAGCCCGGCGCGACATCGCCGATTATGGGCTTCATGGGCGGGTACATTCCGCCGTAGCCGGCACCCGTCTGCTCAGAGGTGTCTGGCGTTATCGAGGTCTGTATCTTCTGTCCGTCCCTGGTGACCGCGAGCTCGACCTTCTTCGAGGGGTTCATGGCAAGCTGCGTCAGCAGGTCTTCCCAGTCTTTTACATCCTCGCCGTCAACTGAAACAACCGTGTCCCCGGCTTTTATCCCGGCTTTCTGGGCGGGCTCTTCAGGCACAACATAGCCGATCTCGGCGGGCCTGTCGAGGTATGCCGGAAGCTGTATGCCTATCATGAATATTATCGGAAGAAGGACTATGGCCAGAATCAGGTTCATCGCCGGGCCGGCGGCTACTATGGCGGCCCTTTTCCAGACGGGCTTGCGGGTGAAGGACTTCAGCTGAAGCTCCGGCGAGACCTCTTCGCCAGCGGCCTCGCCGACCATCTTCACATAGCCGCCAAGCGGCAGGACGGATATCCTGTACTCGGTCTCGCCCCTTTTGATGCCTACGAGCTTGGGGCCGAAGCCCAGCGAAAACTTCTCTACTCCGACGCCGCAGGCTTTAGCCACGGCGAAATGCCCGAGCTCGTGTATGAATATCAGTATGCCAAGAACGATTATGAAAGAGATTAAGGTTGTCATCTTCCCTTGCCAGAGTTTTTTTGTGTGAGGGCGGGACTACATGCGGGCGGCAAAAGAGCTTGCCGCTTCCCTCGCGGCCCTGTCCGCTTCAAGAACATCTTCTATGGAGCTTATCTCCTTGTGGCCGTATCCTTCCATCACTTCCCTTATAACGGAGCATATGCCAGTAAAAGGGAGCCTGCCTTCGAGGAACGACGCTACCGCGACCTCGTCGGCGGCATTCAGAACAGCAGGAGCCGTGCCGCCGACTCGAAGCGCCTCGTAAGCGAGAGAGAGGCACGGGAACCGCTCAGGGTCAGGGTCGTGGAACTCGAGCGAAAGACCGTTAAAACCAAGCGCGGGCGTTCCCGAATCCATCCGCTCGGGCCATGAAAGAGCGTATGCGATGGGCCCCTTCATATCAGGGTTTCCCATCTGTGCCATGATGGAACCGTCTATATATTCGACCATAGAGTGTACTATCGATTGGGGGTGTATTACAACCGATATCTTGTCAGGGGGAAGGTTGAAAAGCCACCTCGCCTCTATGACTTCCAGACCCTTATTGACGAGAGTGGCCGAGTCTATGGATATCTTTTTTCCCATCTTCCATCTGGGGTGGTTCAAAGCCGCCGCAGTGGTTATGCCGGGGAAATCCTGGATGGGAGTTTTGAGGAACGGCCCGCCAGAAGCGGTAAGAATAACGCGTTTTATGTCCTCGGGCCTGTGACCCGCTATCGATTGGTAAACCGCTGAATGCTCGCTGTCGACCGGAAGGAATTTAATACCACGCTTCCTGACCTCTTCCATGACAAGAGGGCCTGCCAGCACGAGAGTTTCCTTGTTGGCAAGCGCGATATCGACCCCGGCCTTTATGGCGGCCATCGTCGGCAGAAGCCCAGCCGCGCCGGATATGGCTGAAACGCACATCTCGGCGCCGTCAAAAGCGGCGGCCCTTATGGCACCTTCGATACCGAAGCCGATCTCGACCGGGACTGTTACGGAACCTCTGAGGGCGCTTGCCGCGCTGCTGTCCGCGACCGATACGAACGACGGCCTGAACTCCTCTATCTGCTCTTTTAAGAGTGCTATGTTGTTCCCGGCGGCCAGGGAGACAACCTTGAACCTGTCCGGGTGCATCCGCAGCACTTCGAGGGTATTGACGCCGATTGAACCGGTAGAGCCAAGGATGGAGATGCTTTTTTTACGCATAAAAAGCCTTGAGTACGAGGTAATAGTAAAGGAGCGGAATCGGGAATATGAGGCTGTCTATCCTGTCGAGCACTCCGCCGTGACCGGGTATCATCGTGCCGGAGTCCTTCACTCCAGCGCCCCTTTTCAAAAGGGACTCGGCAAGGTCTCCTGCCATGGCCACGATTCCGACAACGACCGTTATTACGATAGTATTCAAAGGGCTGGAATCCATGCCCGTAAAACGGACGAATAAGAGGCCGACCGCGGCCCCGCCGGCAATACCGGCAACCGCGCCCTCTACGGTCTTTTTCGGGCTTATGACAGGCGCGAGCTTATGCCTGCCCAGCTTCCTGCCGGCGAAGTACGCGAAGGTGTCGTTCGACCAGATTACTACCAGCAGGAACAGGAGCCAGAAGCGCCCCTGCTCAAACTCTGCCAGCAGAGTCAGGAATGAAAGAGGAAGGCTCAGGTACGCAAGCCCCAGGACCTTGTGCGATATGTCCAGGGAAGATTCCGAAAGCTCTCTTTTGCTCAGGAGTCCGTAAAGGTAGAAGAGAAAGACCAGACATACGAGCGCTGGAAGGAAGGCTTCCAGCCCGCAAAAGAACAGGAGCGGCACAACGGACGCCCCTGTTGCCGCGCCGAGCAGGTCAAACGCGCCGTCCCTTTTCTTGTGGAGGCCCAGGCCGTTGAACTCGAGCAGGGCCAGAAATGTAAGGATTGTGGAGACCGCGAGAATCAGGTACGGCGGCGTGAAAAGCACAATGTATACGACAATCGGGATCAGAACGACCCCGCTCAATACCCTCTTCAGAAGCGCCCTCCGTGAGCGAAACTCAGATAATCCGTTAGCGGGCGGCCCCTACGCCCTTTTCCTTGACGAGGCCGAACCTGCGGTCCCGCTTCTGGTAATCCCTTATGGCCTCATCGAGATGACCCATCGTAAAATCAGGCCAGAGCACATCTGTTATGTATATTTCAGTGTAAGCGAGCTGCCACAGAAGGAAGTTGCTTATCCTGTTCTCTCCGCTGGTGCGGATAAGGAGGTCAGGGTCGGGCATTCCAGCGGTGTACAGGTTCGCCTGCACCGTCTCTTCAGTGATATCTTCGGGGCGGAGCCCCCCCTCGGAGACGAGCTTCGCCATAACGCGCGCCGCCCTGGTTATCTCCTCGCGTCCGCTGTAGCTCAACGCCAGCTGCAATACCATGCCGGTGTTGTTGGCAGTTTTTGCGATAAGGTCGGCGATGACATTTCTTACGCCTTTGGGCAGCTCTTCTATGTTACCTATCGGGCGGAAGCGGATGTTATTTTCGACGAGGTTCTTCTCCTCGGACTTCAGATGTATCTCGAGAAACTTCATCAGCATCTCGACTTCGTGAACAGGCCTGTTCCAGTTCTCCCTGGAGAAGGTATACAGGGTAAGACACTCAATGCCGAGCTCGCGGCAATGCGTCACCGTGTCCCTGGCGACATCTATGCCCTTGCGGTGGCCGTTTATCCTGTTGAGGAGTTTCTTCTTCGCCCACCGTCCGTTCCCGTCCATTATGACGGCTATATGCCTGGGAAGATTTTCCTTTGAGATTTCAGTCATTTAGGAGTAATAGGAAGCTGTCCCGGAATAGGGCTTTCTGACTATAGGCCATAAAACAAAAATCTAACACAAACACACCGTTATCACAAGGCAAAATAAGGGAGGACTTGACAGTTTGCGGAAAAATCCGGTTTTGTCCGGGTTGCTCAAAATCTCTTTTTACGAAAAATGCGGCGTACTTTTGTACGCCGCATCGGTACGCGAACCTGAAGTAAACAGAAGGCATTTCAGCGCCTGGCTACACTTCCATTATATCAGTTTCCTTCTGGGCTATCATCTCATCGACCCTGGTTATCTGCTTGTCGGTTATGTCCTGGACCTCTTTAACGAGCTTTTTGTGCTCGTCCTCGGATATCTTTTTGTCCTTCTCGAGTTTCTTCAACGCCTCGTTGGCGTCGCGGCGGATGTTCCTTATGCCGACCTTACACTCCTCGCCGTACTTCTTGGCAAGCTTTACGAACTCTTTTCTTCTCTCCTCGGTCAAAGGCGGCATGTTTACGCGAATCAGCTTGCCGTCGCTCGTGGGCATAAGGCCCAGATCCGAAGTCATTATCGCCTTTTCTATGGCATGCACCGCAGAGGCGTCCCAGGGCGTTATGGTGATAGTCCTGCTCTCCGGCACAGCCAGGGTGGCGAGCTGATTGATGGGCGTCGGCGTCCCGTAATAATCTACCTTGACATGGTCGAATATGGTTATGGAGGCCCGGCCGGTGCGTATAGACCCGAGCTCATGCGACAGGGCTTCCAGGGCCTTGTCTGTCCTCTTTTTCATCTCAAGGATTTCTTCCTTCATTTTGCCTGCTCCGCTGCGGTTTTATGTGACTATGGTGCCGATGTGCTCGCCCATGACTACCCTCATGAGATTGCCGGGCTCTTTTATGCTGAACACTATGATGGGCAGGCCGTTGTCCATGCAAAGGGATATGGCCGTGGCGTCCATCACCTTGAGGCTGTCCTTCAAGACATCTATGAACTTGAGGTTCTCGTAGCGCTTGGCGTCCTTGTCCTTCATGGGGTCGCGGTCGTAAACGCCATCCACCTTGGTGCCCTTCAATATGACATCGGCGTTTATCTCCATAGCTCGAAGAGAAGCGGCCGTGTCGGTCGTAAAGTACGGGTTTCCGGTGCCTGCCGCGAAGATGATTACTCTACCCTTTTCCAGATGGCGCACGGCCCTGCGCCTGATGTAGGGCTCGGCCAGCTCCTTCATCTCGATGGCGGACATGACCCTGGTGAACACCGAGTGCTTTTCAAGGGCGTCCTGGAGCATGAGGGCATTGATGACGGTTGCGAGCATGCCGACATAGTCGGCTGTAGCCCTGTCCATGCCTTTGGCGCTTGCTGAAACGCCCCTGAAGATGTTGCCGCCGCCTATGACTACGGCGACCTCAACACCCTTGTCGTGGACATCTTTTATCTCTTTGGCGATGGAGGTTATGACGGAGGTGTCTACCCCGAACTCCTTGTCCCCCATCAGGGCTTCGCCCGAGAGCTTGAGGAGTATTCTTTTGTACCTGGTCTCTGATTGCATTTTCGCTTCCGGTAGAGTCCGCGAGGGACTCCATTGATGTGAGGTTAAAAAAAGGGAGCCCCTTCGGGCTCCCTTCGAATGACTACTTCTGAGCCGCAGCCACTTCAGCCGCGAAATCCGTTGTTTTCTTTTCTATGCCCTCTCCTACCTTGAACCTGGCAAACCTTCTCACCGAGATGTTCTCGCCTATCTTGGCGATGTTCTCTATGACGAGCTTCTCGATGGTGATGTCCGGGTTCTTCACAAAGGGCTGCTCAAGGAGGCATATCTCCTTGTAAAACTTCTCGATCTTGCCATCGACCATCTTCTGGATGACATTCGCGGGCTTGCCGGATTCCTTTGCCTGGGCCTCGAATATCTGCTTTTCCTTTTCCACTAAATCAGCAGGGACTTCCTCCCTCCTGACAAACTGGGGGCTCATGGCTGCTATGTGCATCGCTATCTCTCTTACAAGAGTGTTGAAGCCTTC
>MGPK01000075.1:16526-16636 GCA_001795535.1 Deltaproteobacteria bacterium GWA2_54_12 | reverse complement strand
AGTCGGGGCGATAGTCGTCGCGACCGGCTATCAGAACATGCCTAACGAGCGGTTCGGCGAGTACGGCTACGGCAGGATAAAAGATGTCATAAGCGGCATGCAGTTCGAGA
>MGPK01000075.1:0-16443 GCA_001795535.1 Deltaproteobacteria bacterium GWA2_54_12 | reverse complement strand
CAGTGCGTCGGCTCCAGGGACGAGAAAAAGGGCGTTTCCTACTGCTCGAAGATATGCTGCATGTACACGGCCAAGCACACGAAGCTCTATTCGCACAAGGTCCACGGCGGCCAGTCATATGTGTTCTACATGGATATCCGTTCCGGTGGAAAGAGGTACGAAGAGTTCGTCAGGGGCGCGATAGAGCACGACGGCGCGATGTACCTTAGGGGCCGCGTTTCCAGGGTGTATGAGAAGAACGGCAAGATAATGGTCCAGGGCGCGGACACCTTAAGCGGCAATCAGGTCGAGATAGAGGCCGACATGGTCGTGCTGGCAACCGCCGTGGTTTCGAGGGAAGGGGCCGATACGCTCGCCCAGAGGCTCGGCATAGGCTACGACAAATATAAGTTCTACAACGAGTACCACCCGAAGCTCAAGCCAGTTGAGACCGTGACCGCGGGCATTTATCTCGCCGGCACTTGCATGGGCCCCATGGACATACCGGAGTCTGTCGCGCAGGGCAGCGCGGCGGCGAGCAAGGTGCTTGCTCTTTTCTCGGCTGACGAGATGGCAAGGGAGCCGATTACCTCGGTCGTGAACAGGACGACCTGCAACGCCTGTTGGGACTGCCTTACCGCCTGCCCCTATACTGCAATCGAGCGGGAAGCGATAAAGGACAGGCAGGGCAACATAGTAAGATGGGTCGCGAAGGTGAACGACGGCGTTTGCCAGGGTTGCGGAGTTTGCGTGGCGGCGTGCAGGTCGAAGTCAATCGACCTCAAGGGATATACCGACGAACAGGTGTTCGCGGCTATCAACGCTTTCTGACGGCGCAAAATGAGGTCACTTGGAGATAAGCGAGACAAACGGTTCGAGATTTGAATTGGCAATGGACCGTTTCCGAGAGAGTAAAGAACCTATCTTCTACAAGGGTATATCGTTTCATTTGAAAAAAGAAGATGGCTCTTTAGAATGTCGGATCCAATCGACTTGGCTGCCTGAAAATGTTACAGAATCACATGCCCGTGAAGATTTTGAGCGGGGAAAAGCAGTTTTAGACAGCTTTGCGAAAGAGTCAGTGGAATTTTCAGAGGTGATAAAGGACAGGAAGGTAATTTTCTCATTAATCGATGATTATGGCATGGGAGCCATCGAACTCTGCAGGATATCTGGAAAAGGCATGGAGTGGTCCGAAGGCTATCCCCAAAATAGAATGTAGATTCAAGCTAAAAGCAGTCTGGATTCCAAGCAGTTAAGAAGGTATGAACATGAGCGGACACACAGAACATACAGCACCAACCGGCGGGTACGAACCCAAGATAATGGCCTTTGTCTGCAACTGGTGCACCTACGCGGGCGCTGACCTCGCGGGCACCAGCAGGATGGAGTACAGGCCGAATGTCAGGATAATAAAGCTCCCCTGCACCGGAAGGATAGACCCCCTCTTTATAATAAAGGCCTTTGAGAACGGGGCCGACGGGGTTCTGGTCTCCGGCTGCCATCCGGGAGACTGTCATTACACCACTGGCAACTACCATGCCAGAAGGCGCTGGATAGGCTTCAAGAACCTGATGGAATTCGCTGGCATCGACATGAAAAGGCTTCACTTCTCATGGGTGTCTGCCTCTGAAGCGATAAAGTGGGTCGATCTCATAAACAAGGTGACCGACGAGATAAAGGCGCTCGGTCCTTTCATGGAGTATAAGGGTCTCAAGGAAAAATCGGCTGAACAGGGGGAATAATGGGAGCCGAAGTCTCTGTAACCGCCGTACTGGTGGAGCAGGAAGACGGGAGTTACAAGGCAAACTGCCCTGAGCTCGGCGTGAACGCCGAGGGCGAGAGCTCCGAAGAGGCCTTCGAGAACCTGAAGGCCGATGTAGCGAAGAAGGTGAGAGAGGCCGGGGCCGCTGTCGAACTCAGCCCGGTAAAGTGCCTCAAGTTCAAGGTCAGCGTAGAAGAATAATAAAGCTGAAACAGTTCTTTCAGCTTAGAGAAGGTAGCATGGAAAAGATCTTAAGACAGAAAGCAAAGGAGCTCCTCGAAAGCGGGGCCGTGAATGTCGTCATAGGCTACGGCTGGAACAGGTCGAAGACCAGGACTACCCCTGTGTTCATAACCGACCCAGCTCAGGCGGATACTCTCGTCTGGAACCCCCTTTGCGTGAACAACCTCTCGCTTTATCTTACGCGGAAGTTTAAAGAGATAAAGGCCCTCGGTAAGCCAGCTATCGTTGCCAAGGGCTGCGACATAAGGAACATCGTCGTCCTCATCACAGAGGGACAGTTCAAGAGGGAAGATGTCTTCATCATCGGCATGACCTGCAATGGCGTCGTCTACAAACAGGAGTTGTGGAAGGGCGAGCTGACGGCGAACATCATGCCTACCAAGTGCCACAACTGCGATGTGAGAAACCCTCACATGACCGACTTCGTCGTGGGCGAGAAGACGAACTTCACGCCCCCCGAAGTGCCTACTGGCATGGTCTTCGACAAGATAAAAGAGCTTGACTCCAAGCCCCAGTCCGAGAGATGGGACTTCTGGATAAAAGAGTTTTCAAAGTGCGTGAAATGCTACGCGTGCAGGCAGGTATGCTCGCTTTGTTATTGCGAAAGGTGCATAACCGAAAAGAACATGCCCCAGTGGATAGAGACTTCTGCGCACCCGAGGGGCAACCTTTCATGGAACCTGACCCGCGCAATGCATTTGGTCGGCAGGTGCACCTTCTGCGGCGAGTGCGAGAGGGCGTGCCCAGTGAACATACCACTGAACCTCATCAACCAGAAGATGATAGGCGTCGTAAAGGAATCGTTCGACTTCAAATCAGGCTATGACGAAAAGACCCATCCGCCGATGATCGTATTCAGCCCTGATGACAAGGAAAACTTCATAAAGTAACCGGCAACGGAACGGTATTTAAAATGGCAGATAAGATACTCAAAAAAGCAGGCCTGGGCGCTCTCATAGAGTCGGTCACGGGAAAGGGCGGCAGGTTCGTGGCTCCCACGACTGACAGCCGCCAGGTGGTTTTCAAGAAAGTAAAGTCGGCCGAAGAGGTCGCCACTGATTACATACTCGCGAGAAATTCTTTTAAAGAATTTCTCTTCCCGCAGACCGAGGTCGTAGCCGAGTTCACGATGAGCAAGGACTCAGTCGATATGAAGGGCGTCGAGGTTTACGCGCCCCAGACTGTCGTCTTCGGCGCTAGGCCCTGCGAGGCGGCAAGCCTTGCCGGAATGCGCGCCCTCTTTACCTGGGACTTCATCGACGAGTTCTACACCAAGAGGGAAGAGAACACGGTAGTCGTGACTGTTGCCTGCACCAAGGGCGACGATGCCTGCTTCTGCACCACGGTGAACCTTTCGCCGGAATCGACCGAAGGGACAGATGTTTACCTGAGGGAAGCGGCAGACAGCTACATAGTCCAGGCGGTTACAGAGAAGGGCAAAAAGTTCGTAGAGACCCACGCGGCTGTTTTCAGCGAGGGAAACGCCAAGGCCGAGCCGCTGTTCATGCCCGAGAAGATAGCGAATATCGACATTGCGAAGGTATCGGCAAGGCTCAAGGATAAGACCCACTACGACGACAAAGTCTGGGCCAGGCTCACCAGCAAGTGCATTGGCTGCGGCGCGTGCACCTTCGTGTGCCCGACTTGCAGGTGCTTTGACATAGTTGACGAGGGCACGGCCTTTGAGGGCGAGAGAAGGAAGAACTGGGACTCGTGCCAGTACGACACCTTCACCCTCCACGCCAGCGGCCACAACCCCAGGGAGCACCAGCACCAGAGGTGGAGAAACCGCTTCATGTGCAAGTTCCACTTCTACCCCGAAAAGTTTTCGTCAAAGGGGTGCGTGGGCTGCGGCAGGTGCATCAGAGTATGTCCTGTAAGATTGGACATAACGGAAGTTATGGAAGAATTTTCAAAGTAATTCGCTCAGAAAATGTCCGGATGCTAGGAAGGGCAAGGGATTGAACCGCAGCATACTTTATAGTATGTGAGGATTCAAGCCCGCAGCTCTGACAACGCAGGCGGGCGTTTTATGAGTGAATATAGGCAAAAGAAGACGGAGCATTGAATAAGGTCATTATGAATAACATATATCTGCCAAATCTTGTCACTATAGAAGACATCTACGAGGAAGCCCCGGATGTAAGGAGCTTCAGGCTCGTATTCAAAGACCCGAAGCTGCGCGACACATTCGAGTTCAAGACCGGCCAGTTCGGCCTTTACTCGGCTTTCGGCCTTGGGGAGTCGACCTTCTGCATAGCTTCTTCCCCTACGAGGAAAGGCTACATACAGTGCACCTTCAGGAAGTCAGGAAGGGTCACTGGCGGGCTTGCCCAGCTTTCCATCGGCGACACCATGGGCTTCAGGGGGCCTTACGGCAACCACTTCCCGGTTGACGAGTGGAAGGGCAAGAACATAGTATTCATCGCGGGCGGCATAGGCTTGCCGCCTGTTCGCTCGGTCATCTGGAATGTGCTCGACAGGCGCGAAGACTTCGGAAACATAACGATAGTCTACGGCGCGAAGACGGTCGCGGACCTCGTGTACAAGGAAGAATTGAAACACTGGGAAGAAAGAGGGGATGTAAACCTCGTTCAGGCGGTCGACCCGGGTGGACAGACCCCGGACTGGAAGGGCAGTGTCGGCTTCGTTCCGACCGTTCTCAAAGAGGCCGCGCCCAAGGCCGAGAACTCGGTCGCCGTTACCTGCGGCCCGCCGATCATGATCAAATTTGTCCTCAACACGCTCCTGGAGCTCGGCTTCGAAGAGGGCAGCGTATACACCACGCTGGAGAACAGGATGAAGTGCGGCGTGGGCAAATGCGGCAGGTGCAATGTGGGCGATGTCTATGTCTGCAAGGAAGGGCCGGTATACACGGCCGCTGAAATAAAAAGGATGTATAACGATTTCTAATTCGCTATAATCGCAACGAGTAAACCCGGAGACAGACGATGGCAGACGATTGCAAAAAGGCTAAAACGCTCGCGACAGGCGACAGGACGATACCCCCGCCAGACGCGAAGATGATAACCATATACATAATGGGCAGGGAGTACCAGGTCCCTGAGACCCTGACCATTATGAAGGCCATTGAGTACGCCGGTTACAGCTACACAAGGGGCTGCGGATGCAGGGGCGGCATATGCGGCGCCTGCGGTACTTTCTACCGCTTCCTTGGCGACTACCGCCTGCGCTCGGGCCTGGCTTGCCAGACCGTCGCGGAAGAGAACATGGTAATCATGCAGCTCCCGTTCTTCCCGGCCAACAGGCCCGGGTACGACCTTGAGCAGATGACCGGGGACGCCCATGAGGAACTCCGCCGCCTGTACCCCGAGGTCTTCAAGTGCGTGGGCTGCGGCACCTGCACCAGGACCTGCCCGATGGACATAGATGTCATGGATTATATCGCCCTCATGAAAAGGGGCGATTTGAAGGGCGCTGCCCACAAGAGTTTTGACTGCGTCATGTGCGGCCTTTGCGCTTCGCGCTGCCCGGCCCAGATATCCCAGTTCAACGCGGCCATGTTCGTAAGAAGGATCTACGGCAAGAACGGCCTTCCGGTCGCCGGACACCTCGCCAAGAGGGTCGAAGAGGTCAAGGCCGGAAAGTACGAATCAATGCTCAAAGAGGTCTCCTCCATGAACCCCGAAGATGTAAAGAAGCTGTATGTCGAGCGCGAGAGGGAGCCGGATATGGCGGAGGCCGGTAAGTGGATGCCCAAGGATACGAGCAAGCTGTAATTTGAGGGTACCTCTAAAAATTGCTCTTTTTCCCGATCTCTTTGTCAGGATTGAAGTAAAAATGCTCACATATTAGCATATATGCTGCGCTTTTTACTTCCACCCTTCCTCGACCTCGGAAAAAATATCTAATTTTTAGAGGCACCCTTGATATAAAGGACAAGCAGGATTTTCAGCAACCCGCCAGTTAAATGTACGGAGGAAAAATGAGCGGCTATACACCAGCTCTAATGGAACTTATAAAGAAGGTCGAGGCCACAAGGCCTGCCAGGGTGGAGAAGGCGAGAAAGGGAGAGCATTTCCCGGCCCTCACCATGGAGCAGAGGCAGGAGTGGTTGAGGCAATACCACCCCGACTACAAGAACGACGGCAGGCGGGCGGTAGAGGTCGGCGTCAACAAGGGCACCGTGTACCCTGAAGAGGTCTCGACCCTTCTTGAGTCCAAAAGCCGTCTAAATACCAAGTGCGTCGACCTTTCAAAGGCTGATTACGAGACAGACCTCCTTGTCATAGGCGCAGGAGGGGCTGGCACTGCCGCGGCTCTCGCCGCACAGGAACAGGGCTTGAAGGTGCTCATCTCCACCAAGCTACGCCACGGCGATTCAAACACCGTAATGGCCGAGGGCGGCATACAGGGAGCCGACCAGGAAGGCGACTCCCCGTATTTCCACTACCTCGATGTCATAGGCGGCGGGCATTTCTCCAACCAGCCGGGCCTCGTGGCCGCGCTCACCAATGACGCGCCCCTTATCATCCATTGGCTGGAAAGCCTTGGCATGATGTTCGACAAGAAGCCGGACGGCAGGATGCTCGTGCGCCACGGCGGCGGTACTTCCAGGAAGAGGATGCACTCGGCTGGCGACATGACCGGCGCCGAGATAATGAGGGTCGTAAGGGACGAGGCCAGGAACAGGGCCAATGACATAAAGGTGCTGGAGTTCACCCCGGCGGTCGAGCTCATACTCGACGAAAAGGGTAGCTGTGCCGGAGCGGTCCTGTATAACCTCGAGACAAAGGAATATTATGTAGTCAAGGCCAAGTCCGTCCTTATAGCAACTGGCGGCTTCGGCAGGCTCCACATACAGGGTTTCCCCACGACCAACCACTACGGCGCCACGGCTGACGGCGTGGTCATGGCCTACAGGGCGGGCGTTTCCCTCCAGGACCTCGACTCGACCCAGTACCACCCGACAGGGGCCATATATCCCGAGCAGAATGTCGGCCTCCTGATAACCGAGAAGGTAAGGGGCCTTGGCGCGCAGCTCCTCAACACAGAGGGCGAGCAGTTCTGCTTCCCGCTTGAGCCTAGGGATGTCGAGTCGGCCTGCGTCATAAGGGAGTGCATGGACATAGGCAAGGGCATCCTCACCCCGACCGGAAGGCACGGCGTGTGGTTAGATTCCCCGATGATAGACATGATACACGGCGAAGGCACCGTAAGAAAAGAGCTGCCGGCCAAGTACATACAGTTCAAACGCTACGACATAGACATAAGCAAGGTCCCGATGCTCATATATCCCACGCTCCATTACCAGAACGGCGGGATACTCATAAACGAATGGTCAGAGACGACCGTGAAAGGCCTTTACAGCGCCGGAGAGGTCGCCGGAGGCGTCCACGGCAGGAACAGGCTCATGGGCAACTCGCTTCTCGATGTGCTGGTCTTCGGCAGAAGGGCGGGCTTGAAGGCCGCCGAATATGTGAAGACCGCAAAGCTCGGAAGCAAGCTCTCGCTTTCGCATGTGGAAAAGTTCAACAAGGAAATAGACAAGGCTGGCATAGACAACGGAATCGAGAGCCCGCTCCTGCTCCCGGACTATGCGCCGGAACATGTGAAGGCGAGGCAGATCAGCTAATCAGGCTGTTGAAAAATCTCCATTTGCTTTGTTGTCATCGTCGCTCGGCCCTGCGGCGTACAAAAAAGTACGCCTCGTTCCTTGCTCCTCGACGCTTCGCATATGGAGTTTTTGAACAGCCTGAAACAGGCTAACAAAAGAATCTCCATCTGCTTCGTTAACGACAAAAGCGCGGCTGTTTCTTTTTGAGCGGCCTTAGTAAAATAGTTTTTCAGCATCTGTCGTAGCGCGGACCTGTTCAAAGCGGTCCGGACTTAAGCGGGCAAGCCCCGTTTAAGCCGTTTTTAAATATGATCATCTTGCCCTTATCCGGGCGCGCTCACAAAATATTGGAAACCCTTGCATTTGCCTGTTTCGGGCAGGTGCAGGGGTGTTTCATTTTAAAGGTTTAAATAAAAATCTCTGGAGGTCGGTTTAATGAACATCCACGAGTACCAGGCAAAGCAGATACTGGCCAAGTACGGCGTGAGCGTGCCAAAGGGCAGAATCGCATTCACCCCGGCAGAGGCTGAGGAAGCTTCCCGCGATTTCCTCGCGGAAGCTGGAAGCGTCTGCGTGGTCAAGGCCCAGATACACGCTGGCGGCAGGGGTAAGGCGGGCGGCGTCAAGCTCGCCAAGTCTAGGGAAGAGGCAGGCAACATCGCAAGAGAACTTCTCGGCAAGGTTCTTGTCACCCACCAGACGGGACCAGCCGGAAAGGAAGTCAAGAAGGTCTATGTCGAGGAAGGCTGCCAGATAGCAAGGGAGCTGTATGTAGGCCTCGTCGTTGACAGGAGCACCCAGAGGGTCGTCATGATGGCTTCGACAGAAGGCGGTGTTGAAATAGAAGAAGTAGCCGCCAAGACCCCCGAGAAGATATTAAAAGAGTTCATCGACCCGGCCGTTGGGCTCATACCCTTTCAGGGCAGGAAGCTCGCTTTCGGGCTCGGCATAGACAAGTCTCTGGTAAACAAGGCCGTGAAGTTCATGACCGGCCTGTACAACGCCTTCGTAGCGTCAGATGCCTCGATGGCCGAGATAAACCCGCTTGTCGTGACCAAGGGCGGCGACATAATCGCCCTTGACGCCAAGATGTCCTTTGACGACAACGCCCTTTTCAGGCACAAGGACATTGAAGAGATGAGGGACCTTGACGAGGAAGACCCGAAAGAGGTCGCGGCCTCGAGGTTCAACCTCAACTATGTAACCCTCGACGGCAACATAGGCTGCATGGTCAACGGCGCGGGCCTCGCGATGGCGACGATGGACATGATAAAGCTCTCCGGCGGCAACCCGGCAAACTTCCTCGATGTGGGCGGCGGAGCGAATAAAGAGCAGGTCACAGCGGCCTTCAAGCTCATCACCTCCGACCCGAATGTCAAGGGCGTGCTCGTCAACATATTCGGCGGCATAATGAGGTGCGACATAATAGCGGAAGGCATCATCGCGGCCGCCAAGGATGTGGGCCTCAAAGTACCCCTCGTTGTGAGGCTCCAGGGCACGAATGTGGAGCAGGGCAGGAAGATGCTTGCTGAAAGCGGGCTTAACCTCATAACCGCCGAGAACATGGACGAGGCAGCCCAGAAAGCTGTCGCGGCCGCCAAGAACGCTTAAAAGAATATCCCCGGAGGAACTCAAGCGATGAGCATACTCGTAAATAAGGATACGAAGGTTATTTGCCAGGGAATAACTGGCGAGCAGGGCACCTTCCACACGAAGCAGATGGTAGCCTACGGCACCAAGATGGTCGGCGGCGTCACCCCGGGCAAGGGCGGCACTGCCGTCGACGGCATACCGGTATTCGACACTGTCGGGGACGCGGTAAAAAAGACCGGGGCCAACGCCTCTGTCATATATGTCCCTGCGCCGTTCGCGGCCGACGCCATAATGGAGGCCGTTGACGCGGGAATAGATCTCGTCGTATGCATCACCGAGGGCATAGCCGTCCTCGACATGGTGCGCGTCAGAAGGTTTATGGAAGGCAAAAGGTCCAGGCTTGTCGGCCCGAACTGCCCGGGCGTCATAACCCCGGACCAGTGCAAGATAGGCATCATGCCCGGCCACATCCATAAGGCCGGAAGCGTGGGCGTCGTCTCAAGAAGCGGCACTCTTACCTACGAGGCCGTAGACCAGCTCACCAGGCTCGGCATGGGCCAGTCTACCTGCGTCGGCATAGGCGGAGACCCGGTCAACGGCACGAACTTCATAGATGTGCTCGAACTGTTCCAGAAGGACCCTGCCACTAACGCCATCGTCATGATAGGCGAGATAGGCGGCACCGCCGAAGAAGAGGCAGCCGAGTTCATAAAGAAGAATGTGACCAAGCCGGTCGTCGGATATATCGCCGGAGCAACAGCCCCCAAGGGCAAGAGGATGGGACACGCCGGGGCTATCATCTCTGGCGGAAAAGGCACGGCCGAAGAGAAGTTCGAGGCCATGCAGAGCGCGGGCATAAAGATCACCCGGAGCACCGCGGAGATAGGCAAGTCGATGATGGAAGCGCTCCAGAAAGTGTGATAATATATTATTTTACGAGCCTGTTGACTTGAAACGCGCCCTTGTGGTAAAAGGGACGCTCATTTTACGGCCCATTCAGCAGGCTGTTGAAAAACAGCCTGCTGAGGCAATCCATGGATGGATTGCCAAATTGCGAGACTGATAAAGTCGAGCAATTTGTAAGATTTGGACGAATTCATTTCGGCCAAATCGTGGTTGAAAAAGCCAGGGACGGACTTTTTTCAACATCCTATTAGATTGCACAGGCCTCTTTCAAGGGGTCTTGATGACGCGGAGGAAACATGACTGAGTCGGCGGCGAAGAAACTGCCAAGGATTGTCGTAAACGAGAAGCTCTGCAAGGGATGCAGCATCTGCGTGGACTTCTGTCCCACTGATGTGTTGGAGATGAAGGGCTCGATTGCCGCGGTGAAGAACCTCGCGGCTTGCACGAGGTGTCAGCTCTGCGATTTGAGATGCCCGGACTTCGCTATCCAGGTATTCGATTAATAAACAGTGTGCCGCTGCCCGGGCCGCGCCAAGCGCGGACTCAACGGGACGGGGCGGCTTCATAGGGGGTTCACAGAAAATGGCTGAGAAGAAGAAAAAACTCCTTCAAGGCAACGAAGCGTGCGTTGAAGGCGCTATATATGCCGGTTGCAGGTTTTACGCCGGTTATCCCATCACTCCCTCCACCGAGATAATGGAAGGCATGTCGGTGCGCCTCCCGAAGCTCGGCGGAAAGTTCATCCAGATGGAAGACGAGATCGGCGGCATTGCCGCGGCTCTCGGAGGCTCGCTTGCGGGACTTAAATCCATGACGGCGACTTCGGGCCCCGGCTTTTCGCTCAAGCAGGAGTGCATCGGTTATGCCTGTCTTACCGAGATACCGCTCGTCATAGTTGATGTCATGAGGGGCGGCCCCTCGACCGGATACCCGACCGGGCCTTCCCAGTCGGATATCATGCAGGCGAAGTGGGGCACCCACGGAGACCACCCGGTCATTGCCGTAACCCCTTCGACTGTCCCTGAGATACTCACCGAGACTGTAAGGGCCTTCAACCTGGCCGAGCAGTTCAGGACTCCTGTAATGGTGCTCTATGATGAAATCCTTGGCCACATGAGGGAGCCTGTGACCATTCCCAGCCCCGGCGAGTTGCTGGTAGAGGACAGGGCCAAGCCTGAGTGCAAGCCCGAGGACTACCACCCTTACGATGACAAGTTCCTCATCGCCCCGCTCGCGCCATTCGGCAGCGGCTACAGGTTCCATGTCACGGGCCTTAACCACAAGCAGGACGGTTTCCCTACGAACGATTCGAAGATCATCCGCGAGAACAACGAGCGGATAATGAGAAAGGTCCACATCAACAGGGAGAGTATCTGGAAGAACGAAGAGGTCATGCTCGATGACGCCGAAGTGGCCATATTCACCATCGGCTCCACGGCCCGTTCAGCCAGGTTCGCGGTAAATGAACTGAGGAAATCCGGCATCAAGGCCGGGCTCCTGCGCCCTCTTACGATATGGCCTTTCCCCGACAGGGCGGTAGCCGAGCTCTCAAACAGGGTCAAGGCAATAATCGTCCCTGAGATGAACCTGGGGCAGATGACCCTTGAGGTGGAACGGTGTGCCAAGGGAAGGTGCGCGGTGGAAGGCCTGTTCAGGGTTGATGGCGAGCCTATCACCCCCTCCCAGATATTCCATGAAGTGAGGAAGTACCTTTAAGAACGGCTTGCCGGGCCTGGTGCCCTGTATAAATAACTGCCGATAACGACTCGGAGGCAAAGATGTCAATACCAGTTGCGGAAAAGAAGGAGAAGGTCAGCGTCCCCTTCGATTATAACAAATACCTGAGGCCCAATAAGCTGCCTCATATCTGGTGTCCGGGGTGCGGCCACGGCATAGTCCTGAAGGCCATGCTCCGCGCCATAGACAAGGCGGGCCTGGAAAAGGACAACATAGCCCTGGTTTCGGGCATAGGCTGCTCTTCGAGGACGCCGGGGTATGTGGACTTCAACACGCTCCATACGCTCCACGGCAGGGCTCTGCCCTTTGCCACGGGCATAAAGCTCGCGAAACCCGAGATGAAGGTAATAGTCGTCACCGGTGACGGAGACGCGCTTGCCATAGGCGGCAACCATTTCATACACGCGTGCAGGCGCAACATCGACCTCACGGTGCTGGTATTCACTAACGCCACTTACGGCATGACAGGCGGCCAGTACTCGCCGACCACGCCTCTTGAGGCGATGGCAACGACCAGCCGCTACGGCAACATCGAGCCTCCCTTTGACACCTGCGAGATGGCGAAAGCATCTGGTGCTACCTTCGTTGCCAGGGGCACTGCATACCACACCATCGAGCTCGAAAAGACCATACACGAGGCATTAACGCACAAGGGAATGTCGGTCGTGGACATAATCGACGCCTGCCCGACTTACTTTGGCAGGGCCAACAAGTTCAAGAGCGCCACCCAGATGATGGAAGAGATCGAAAAGGATGGCACCGTGAATGTGAAGCAGGCCGCCAATCTCCCGCCGGAAAAGCTCGCGGGCAAGATGCTCAGGGGCGTGTTGCACAAGGTGGAAAAGCCCGAGTACTGCGAGAAGTACGACATCCTCATAAAGGAAAAGGCGAGCGCGAAGAAATAGCGCCGCAAACACTTCGGAGGCTTTAAAATGAGCGAAAGGTACGAGATACGATTCAGCGGCTCAGGCGGGCAGGGCATGATCCTGGCCGGTATAATAATGGCCGAAGCCGCTGCCATATATGGCGACAAGAACGCCGTGCAGAGCCAGTCTTACGGGCCTGAGTCAAGGGGCGGAGCATCAAAGGCCGAGGTCATAATCTCTCACGGCCCAATCGACTATCCCAAGGCGACCGCAATCGACTGTATGCTTGCCATGACACAGGAAGCCTGCACAAAGTACCACGGAGACATAAAGAGCGGTGGCATACTCCTCGTAGACAGCGAAGAGGTAAAGACCGTGCCTAAGGGCGATTTCAAGGTTCTGTCGTTCCCTATTATCGGCACTGCCAGAGAAGAGCTCGGAAAGACCATCGTCGCGAACATCATCTCTTTGGGGATGATAGCCGAGCTTACCGGTGTGGTGACCCACGAGGCCGTGGAAAAAGCGGTGCTTTCGAGGGTCCCACCCGCGTTTCTCGACCTCAACAAGAAGGCCCTTCAGATAGGCTTTGAAAAAGCGAAGATGCTGAAGTAAGTAACCTCCAGCTGATTTATTCAGGCCGGCCCGGAAACGGGCCGGCCTTTTTTTTGCCTTCCTAAAAATTGACTTGATCTTGTATTGCTGATAAGCTCATTTTTATTCCGTTCCCTGTTTTTTTCAGAAACTTCTTTAACGCACTCACAATTCCTTGTAAATTGGTCTGATTACGGCATTTTCGGAGGTGGCTCCTGGTTTTTCATGATTGCATAGTGGTAGGCGCGGGCCTCGCGGGCATGAGGGCGGCCATTGAGGCCGCCAGAAGCGGGCTCGATGTAGCTATTGTATCGAAGATATACCCGGTGAGGAGCCATTCGGTCGCGGCCCAGGGCGGCATAAACGCGGCCATGAAGGCGACCGACTCATGGGAAGCCCACATGTTCGATACTGTGAAGGGCTCAGATTATCTCGGCGACCAGGATGCCATAGAGGTCATGTGCAGGCAAGCCCCTTCGGATATACTCGAACTCGAAAAAATGGGCGCTGTCTTCAGCCGCGACAGCGAGGGGAACATAGCCCAGAGGCCTTTTGGCGGGGCCGGGTACCCGAGGACCTGCTATCTCGCTGACAGGACCGGCCATGGCATGCTGCATGTCATGTACGAGCAGCTCCTGAAGCACGGCGTCTTTATTTACGACGAATGGCATGTATTGAAGCTCGTTGTTGAAGACGGCTCTGCAAGGGGGCTCATAGCCATAGAGCTCGACACAGGCAAGCTCCACAGGCTCCACTCCAAGTCAGTCATCATAGCGACCGGCGGCTACGGCAGGGTCTACAGGACCACGACCAACGCCCTTTCTTCCACGGGAGACGGCATGGGGCTGGCCCTTGACGCGGGCCTTGCGCTCATGGACATGGAGTTTGTCCAGTTTCATCCGACAGTGCTGGCCAGGACAGGCATACTCATGACTGAGGGCGCCAGGGGCGAAGGCGGCTTTCTTCTCAATTCCAAGGGCGAGCGGTTCATGGAAAAGTACGCGCCCAAGGTCAAGGAGCTGGCGAGCCGCGATGTGGTGAGCCGCGCCGAGCAGACTGAGATAGAAGAGGGCAGGGGCGTGGACGGCTGCGTGCTGCTGGACCTCCGCCATCTCGGCGCGGAAAAGATAAAATCAAAGCTCTCCCAGATAAGGGCACTTGCGATAGACTTTGCCGGGGTCGACCCGGTCACTTCCCCTGTGCCGGTGAAGCCCGGCCACCATTACTCGATGGGCGGGATAGCGACCGACAAGGACGGCAGGACTGCCATCCCCGGCCTTTTCACTGCTGGCGAGAGCGCCTGCGTAAGCGTGCACGGCGCGAACAGGCTCGGGGGAAACTCGCTCCTTGAGACGATAGTTTTCGGCAGGAGGGCAGGCACGAGCGCGTCTGAGTACTGCAAGACAACAGAGGCAAAGCCTTTTCCCGAATCCGCCTTGAAGGACGCCTGCCATAGCGTAGCGACAATCCTTAAAAGGGAAGAGGGAGAGTCCATTTTCGCCATCAAAAAGGGTATGAACGACGCGATGGAAGACTTCTGCGGCATCTTCAGGAACAAGGATAGGCTCGCCAAAGGCTATGAGAAAATAAAGGAACTGCGGGAGCGCTACAAAAAAGCGGCCCTCGTTGACAGGTCAGATTATTTCAACAACGAGCTGCTCCATTACCTGGAGCTCGGGCAGATGCTCGATATCTCCGAGTGCATACTGCTGGGAGCCATGAACAGGGAAGAGTCGAGGGGGTCGCACTTCAGGACGGATTTCCCCAAGAGGGATGACGAGAAGTGGCTCAAGCACACGCTGGCATTTAAAGAGAACGGGGAGTTTCGGCTCGATTACAGGGATGTGTCTGTGACGAAGTTTAAGCCAGAAGAGCGGAAGTATTAAAAGGCCTCCGAGAAAAATTGTCATTGCGAGCAAAGCGAAGCAATCTCGGTTTTCAGCAACACAAGCCGGGAGATTGCTTATCTCGCCCCATCCCTGGGGCTCGCCCCTTCGGGCCTTCTCGCTTAAGCTCGAAGTTCAATTTTTGCTATCCTGCAAAAATTGTCGTCGCCCAAAATGCTCCTCGCAATGACGGAAATATAAGGGAAGGCACCAATGAAAATAAAATTCAGGATAAGGCGTTACAACCCGCATGACAGCAAGGCCCCGGAGCCTTATTACCAGGCATACACGGTCGATGTCACTGAAGGGATGACCGTCCTGGAGGCGCTCCTCAAGATATCAGAGGAGCAGGACTCGACGCTGTCTTTCCGAAAGTCCTGCCGCTCGGCGATATGCGGCTCATGCGCCATGACCGTGAACGGCTTCGCGCGGCTCACCTGCAACCTCCAGGTCCTGCCCGAGCACAGCAAGATGGGCGAGATGACCATTGAGCCTCTGGCGAACCACAGGCCGGTAAAGGACCTTGTCGTGGACATGACGCCGTTCTGGAACAAGATGGAGAAGGTCTCTCCTTTTCTCATGCCCACGGAAAAGACGGCCCAGAATGCCGTGACAGCCGAGGACGAGGAGGTCATCGACCAGAGCCAGAGGTGCATAATGTGCGCCTGCTGCAACGCCGAGTGCAACTCCCTTGAAATTGACGAGCGCTTCACCGCCCCGGCCGCCCTCGCGAAGGCATGGAGGTTCGTGGGAGATGTGAGGGAAGGGCACGGGGTAAAACGGCTCGCGCGGCTTTCTGAAGAGCACGGCATGTGGGACTGCGTAAGGTGCATACACTGCACGCAGTACTGCCCCAAGGGCGTGGCGCCGTTAAAGCAGATAGAGAGGCTCCGTTCCGCCGCCATGAAAGCCGGAATACTCGACAACCCTGGCGCGAAGCATGTCGAGGCCATGGCCGATTCGGTTGAAAAGTTCGGAAGGCTGGACGAGGCGGCAATGACTTTCAAGACGCTCGGTTTCCTTAAATCGCTCGGGAAGATCCCCCTTGGCATCAGGATGGAGCTGCACGGCAAGATGCCGCACCCGTATATCGTGCCGCAGATAGAGCGGATTGAAGAGGTGAGGGAGATTTACAAAGAGATAGAAAAAACGGCCGCCCTCAAGGAAAAGAAAAAGGAGTAGGCGTGGAACACGAACTGAGATACGCGTATTACCCGGGCTGCGTCTCCCAGCATATGACAAAGGAGACGAACGAGACTACCCGGAAGGTGGCCGCGAGGCTCGGGATACAACTGTATG
>MGPK01000074.1 GCA_001795535.1 Deltaproteobacteria bacterium GWA2_54_12 | reverse complement strand
CTCTGTCATCGAGACCGCCACCGTCGAAGAGACCATCGAGGAAGTCAGGAGAAAGTCTCACGAGATAGACAACATATCAAATGTCTTCGTCGTTGACAAGGAAGGCCGGCTCGCCGGAGCTGTCCCGCTCGACAAGCTCATACTCGCCGACCCCGAAACGCCCGTCATAACCATTGCCAACCGCGACCCCATCAAGGTCAGGACTGACATGGACCAGGAGGAGGTCGCCAAGCTCTTCCAGAAGTACGACCTCATCTCCGTTCCCGTCGTTGACCACGAAGGCCGTCTGGTGGGCCGCATAACCGTAGACGACATCGTCGATGTTCTTGAAGAAGAGATATTCGAGGACTTCTACAAGATGGCCGGCCTCAATGTCGAGGCGCGGGCGCTTGACCCTGCTGGCCGGGCCATAAGGATGCGCGTGCCCTGGCTTCTGTTGAACCTCTGTACCGCCGCGCTGGCGGCAAGCGTGGTGAAGCTGTTCGAAGGCACTATCGAACAGCTCGTCCTTCTTGCCGTCCTCATGCCGATTGTCGCTGGCATGGGCGGAAACGCCGCGACCCAGACCATAACGGTCGTCGTGCGGGCGCTGGCCCTCGGGGAGCTCACCTTCAAGAACGCCAGGTGGGTCCTCATGAAAGAGGTGCTTGTCGGGTTCGTGAACGGGTGTTTGACCGGCGGCATAGCAGGGCTTGCGGCATACCTTCTCGGCGCGAACATAATGGTGGGCCTTCTTCTGTTCCTAGCGATGATAGCGAACATGATGATAGCCGGGCTCATAGGCTCGATAATGCCCTTGGTCCTCAAGCGTTTCAAGGTCGACCCGGCGATCTCTTCGAGCATATTCGTCACGGCATCGACCGACATAGGCGGGTTTTTCACCTTCCTTGGCCTTGCAACCCTGTTCATGAAAATGGGGCTGCTTTAAGATGAAACGCGGCAGCTACAGGGCCAAGGCGGTCGTGCTGGGCTCCATCGACTTCGGCGAGTCTGACCGGATACTCACCTTCTACACCCTTGAGCAGGGAAAGATAACGGGCATAGCCAAGGGCGCGCGCAGGTCGAAGAAAAGGTTCGTCGGCAACCTTGACCCGCTCACGCACATAAACATCGGATACTTCCACAGCGACAAGAGCGAACTCGTGCGCGTCGAGGACGCTTCCATCATCGACGCCTTCTCAAGCCTGAAAACAGACATAGAGCGGCTGTCGGACGCCTGCTATCTCCTTGAGCTCACTTCCGAGCTTACCCGCGAGGGACAGGTGCTTCCGGCGGCGTACCATTCGCTGGTGGCGTTCCTGAAGCTCCTTGAAGCTGGCGCAGGCCCGGAGGCGCTGCGCTTTTTCGAGGTAAAACTCCTCGAACAATCCGGCTACCTGCCGCACCTTACTGGTTGCCTTTCGTGCAGGGCAACCTTCGATCGCGAGCGGCTCTACTTCAGCTCAGCCAAAGGCGGGCTTGTGTGCAGGGCCTGCTCTTCAGGGATTACCGGCCTTATACCTGTCTCTCCCGGTACTGCCGCCCTCCTTTCGATGGCCGCCCGGCTGGAGCCAGACAAGTTAGGGCGTCTCAAGCCAAGCCCGGCCTTCCTTGACGAGAGCGAGCGTCTTCTGTACGATTTCATAAAGTTCCAGCTTGGAAAAGAATTGAAGACCCGGCGGTTCATGGCAAAGCTCAAAAACGCGCAGGCCTGAGCCTTCTCAAAAAAGCTTTTTTGACTTCCACTTTGTTTTTCCTGTAAAATAATCAATCGGAATCACTCACACAGGAGAGATTTAATGCATTTTCAAGATGTTATTTTAAACCTCCAGAAGTTCTGGGCCGAAAGGGGCTGCCTTCTCGTGCAGCCTTATGACATGGAAAAAGGGGCTGGCACATTCAACCCGGCAACTTTTCTGAAAGTCCTCGGCCCCGAGCCCTGGAAGGCCGCGTATGTCGAGCCATCGCGAAGGCCCACTGATGGCCGATACGGCGAGAACCCGAACAGGCTCCAGCACTACTACCAGTTTCAGGTGATACTGAAGCCCTCGCCCGACGACATACAGGATCTTTACCTCGACAGCCTTAAGATCCTCGGCATTGACCCGCTCGCCCATGACATAAGGTTTGTCGAAGACGACTGGGAGTCGCCGACGCTTGGCGCGTGGGGCCTCGGTTGGGAAGTCTGGCTCGACGGCATGGAGATAACGCAGTTCACCTACTTCCAGCAGGCTGGCGGCATAGACCTGAAGCCCGTATCAGGCGAGATAACCTACGGTCTTGAGAGGATAACCATGTACCTCCAGGGCGTCGACAATGTCTATGACCTCTCGTGGGCTCCGGGCGTAAGCTACGGCGATGTCCACCACAGGACAGAGGTAGAGTTTTCACGCTACAACTTCGAAGAGGCTGACACGAAGATGCTCTTCACCCTCTTTGACATGTACGAGGCCGAATCAAAGAGGCTCATGGAAAAGGGGCTGTACCTTCCGGCTTATGATTTTTGCCTCAAGTGCTCGCACACCTTCAACCTGCTCGACGCAAGGGGTGCGATAAGCGTGGCCGAAAGAACCCGCTTCATCGGAAGGGTAAGGGCGCTGGCGCGCGGCAGCGCGGAAGGGTACTTGAAGACAAGGGAAGAGCTCGGCTTCCCGCTCCTCAAGGGAGAGAAGGCAGGGGCGTAAAATTTTCCTCCCCCTTTCCTAAAGGGGGAATGAGGGGGATTATAAAGGAAGTCCGTCATTGCGAGGGGCTTTCCCCGAAGCAATCTCGTTTCTACCTCACTCCCTCGATGGTTGGACGCAGAGATTGCCACGCTTCGCTCGCAATGACAGCATTTTACGGTTTATTATCGGAGTTCCTATGTTCACCGAAGAAAAAATTCAGAAGAGACTTGATGGCCACATCAAGCGCAACTGGGAGATACTCAAGCACCTGAGGGAAAAAGGCCTGGGCCTCAATAGCGCCTTCATGACCGAACACCACTTTTTCGCCCCCCGCCAGCTCGAGGCCGGAAAGCTCGCCATAGCCCTTGAAAAGAAGAGCTTCAATGTCATCGAGATGGAACCCGCCGAGACAAAGGATGGGCACGAGGGCTGGGCAGTCATTGCCGAAGTGGAGATGACGCTGGAGGCCGCCGCAGACCCGGCCACGGCAGACGAGCTTACAAGACTGGCCGCCACCTTTGAGTCCATTTACGACGGCTGGGGCGCGGAAGTAGAATAGGTTTTTTTATTTCTGTAATTTACAAGGGGCTACAGCAATGCTGTAACCCCTTGTTGCGTTTGGGGAAGGGATTTTGATATTGAGCTCAGTATGATATAAACTGAGTTATATACATTACACCATAAAAAACCGAGAGGAGATTATGAATAGATACCATGTGTTTCTTTCAATATTAATATTCCTTGCTGTAGGCTGTGCAACAATAGGCAGTTTGAAACCAGGTACCGGTTCAGGCTCAACATTTGAAGTTTACGACAGGAATTATGAAGAGATATGGAAAGCGGCAGTTACGGTTGTGGGTAGAAGCTTAACAATTGTCGAGTCAAATAAGGACACGGGAACAATAAAGGCAGAAGCTCGCGCGGGCATTACAACCTGGGGCGAGGTTATTGGTGTGTTTATACATCCAGCATCAAAAGGCGAACAAAAATATACCATTGAAGTCATTAGCCTTAAACGCTCGAGACTACAAATTACGGGCCAAAATTGGGAACCAACAATCATAATCGGAATGAAAGCTGAACTAAATCTTTGAAGCAATCCCATGAGAAGGCAGACTCACGATAGCCATATTTCAATCGGGTTCAGCTCAAAAATGCACAGATGCTTGGTGCGGAAGTAAAGTAAGTTTTTTCGTTTCTATGAATTACAAGGGGTTACAGGGAAGCTGTAACCCCTTGTTGCGTTTGGGGACGGGATTTTGTATAGTGATTTTAATCTGTAGAGCAGCCCACCTTACGAGACTAGGGCAAATTAGATGAGTAGTTTTGTTTTAATTACCATTCCCTCTCAAACATTGTTGATTTCAGTCATTTAATTATTAAAAAGGAGTTTCCGATGAATGTTGGAGGACTTTTGTTAAAGGGAAATATCGTTAGAATTGTAACGCTTTCAGGTTCAAAAAATGATCATATTAGAATTGCAGAAAAGTTTCATAAATTAGAATTACCAGCAGTTCCAACACAGGAAGACATAAAAATTTTTGTACTAGCACTCGCTGCATATTACTCTGAGAATTCACTTGATCTCTTATGTATCAATCAAAGGGCGACCTCAGGAATGCATGCAGGCGGCTCAGCTACCTTTAGGAATGAGGGAATTATACTTGCAACGTCGCCAATACCAGTAAAGCAAATACATTCATCAACTTTAGCAGCAACAGAACGAAGGCAATCTCATTTGAAGACAGGAAAACCAGAACCTAAAGAACTAGCAAAAGCATATGAATTGGCTTTTGAAGGATTAGAGTAAATTACAATGAGCATTGATATTTCTAAATTACCTCAAGAAGTTCAAATAGTATTATCAAAATTTCCGGAATTTCAATTAAATGATTATAATGACAGTGGTGCAAATGGTTACGTATTGATTGGATGGCATCAGGTCCTTAAGAAAAGAGTAGCCATAAAAATTTACTTTCATGAAGAAAATGGAGTTGAACAAGAACCTTCAATTATACAGAAAATAAGGCATCCTAATGTTCTTGAAGTTTATGACGCAAGAATTATAGAAAAAAACTGCTCGTATTTTTTAATGCCAGCGGCAAACTATGGGGATTTGGCAACCTTTTTAAATAGATATAATATACTGACACGTTTAGCCCTCAATTTTCTTTGTCAATTGTTGTCTGGTATAGCGGCTCTACATGCTAGCCCAAATAATCTGGTGCATAGAGATTTAAAACCTGAAAATCTGCTTATTAATGATGATGATTTATTGATAGCAGATTTTGGCTCTGTGCGAAAAATTCCAGTTACTACGGGAAAAGCACCTGCATCAAAGCACAGCATTTTATATCGCCCACCCGAAGCATTTGGGACGAATGCTTTTTTTGATTATTCTTCTGACATTTATCAAGCTGGCTTGATTGGTTTTTTATTGTTTGGTGGCAAGCTTAGCAACGATCTATTACATCATCTGACGCCAAAAGAAAATACTAAACTTAAGACAATATACTCAAGTTCAGATGCTTATCAGATTTCAATTTATATTGATTCCTGCATCGAAAATAAAATAAAAAAAAATAATTTAATTGATTTAAATAGTTTGCCTTTTTATATTCCAAAATCAATTAAATCCGTTCTTAGAAAAGCCGTTTCAGAGTATTCCAAAAGATACTCTAAAACCAGTGAGTTCCTAGCTGATCTTTCAAAAATACAATTAAATTTTCCTGACTGGCTGGAGACTGGAGATGGATTTCAATTATATAATTGGAAAGGAAATGATTATCTACTTATGGAAAACAACGGTAAATATGTTTTAAAAAAAAAGAGGCATACTGCACCAACATATAGAATTGACAGTAGTATTTCTGGCAACTCGTTTGAAGAAATCTTTACTGCTTTAAAAGAAAAAATTGCCTTGCCGTAAGCCAAGACTAGCACTGATGTTCCAATTATTTGCCCTAGTCAGCCTTGCAGGGTGGGCACCGCCCACCTTTTCATAATCCAGGCTTCTTTTGGTGGGCGATGCCCACCCTACCAAGAGAAGCAAAAGGCGAAGGGATTTTCCCTTCGCCTTTTTTTATTCCTATATCCCGTTCAGCTCAAAAATGCCTGACTTCTAAGAACGCAAAAATTGGCTTTAGACAAGGCGGACGACGAGGAAAACCGCAGGCGTACTCTTTGCGGTACGCTGAGGATTTTCCGAGGAGTACAACGCAGTATAAAGACAATTATTGCGTTCGCTCCTAGTACTTCGAGACATTCATCTCCTCCATCTTGCCCGTCACCATATAAACGACTCGTTCCGCTATGTTCGTCACCCTGTCCGCTATCCGCTCGATGTTATGCGCGGCCCAGATGAGGTAGGTAGCGTCCTTTATTATTTTCGGGTTCTCTATCATGAGAAGGACGAGGTCTTTATATATCTGGTCGTAATAGGCGTCGACCTCGTCGTCCTCGTTGCATATCTGCCTGGCGGTCTCGATGTCCCTGTCGAGGAAGGCCTTCATGCACCGCTCCAGCATGGAGACGGCCTTTTCAGCCATCTTCGGCAGGTCGACAAGAGGCTTCACGAGCGGGGCTTCCCCTATGGCGAGACTTATCTTGGCTGTGCCTTCGGCGTGGTCGCCAATGCGCTCAAGGTCGGTTATGATGTTTATTATCGCCGCGAGTATGCGGAGGTCAACGGCCATGGGCTGCTGGGTTGCGATAATGCGGATGCACCTCTCTTCTATCTCGAAGCGCTTTCTGTTCACCTGTATATCGTCGTGGACTATCCTTTTAGAGGTCTCCAGGTCCCTGTTCTTCAGGGCATCCATCGACGCGCGCACGGCAGAGCCGACCATAACGGCCATCTGCTGCAGTTCGCCCTCAAGGTCTTTTAATGCCTTATGGTAAGCCTCTCTCGTCATCTTTCCCCCTCTTGCAAGGCTGAAGGCCCCGGGCCTTAGCCGAAACGCCCTGTTATGTAATCTTCCGTAAGCTTGTTAGCCGGTGCCGTGAATATCTTCTCCGTGGTGTCGAACTCGATGACCTCGCCGAGCATGAAAAACCCGGTGTACTGAGAGACTCTCGCGGCCTGCTGCATGTTATGCGTGACTATGACGACCGTGTAGTTCTGCTTGAGGTCGGTTATGAGGTCCTCTATCTTGGCCGTGGCAACCGGGTCGAGCGCCGAGCACGGCTCGTCCATCAAAATGACGTCGGGCTCGACGGCAACGGCCCTCGCTATGCAGAGCCTCTGCTGCTGGCCGCCTGAAAGCGAAAGCGCGGGCTCATGCAGCCTGTCCTTTATTTCTTCCCACAGGGCCGAGTCTTTCAGGGCCTTTTCAACCCTCGAAGTCAACTCGGACTTGCTCTTGACGCCCATGAGCTTCAAACCGAAGGCGATGTTGTCGTACATGGACATTGGAAACGGCGTGGGCTTCTGGAAGACCATGCCGACGCGGCTCCGTAGCTTTATGAGGTCGAGCCCCTTTTCCAGGAGGTTCTTCCCGTCAAGGAGTATCTCTCCCTCGTAGCGGTTTCCGGGGTACAAGTCGTGCATCCTGTTCATACACCGAAGGAAAGTCGTCTTGCCGCACCCGGACGGGCCGATGAGCGCGGTGACTTCTCTTTCCTTCATCGACAGGTTGATGCCCTTCAAGGCGTGCTTGTCGCCGTACCAGAAGTTGAGGTTTTTTATCGTAAATTTGTCTTTCATCCTTAACCTGCTCTTCCCCTGACTATTATCCTCGAAATTATGGTCACAAGCAACACCGTAGCCGTAATTAATAGCGCCGCGCCCCATGCCATCTGATGCCAGTCCTCGTAGGGGCCCATCGCGTAGTTGAAGATGGTCACGGTGAGGGTCGCCGTCGGCTCGGTGAGGTTGAAGTTCCAGAACGAGTTATTGAACGATGTAAACAGCAGCGGGGCCGTCTCGCCGGAGACCCTGGCAACCGCCAGCATTATGCCCGTGACGATGCCCCTTAACGCCCCCCTGTAAACGACCGAGACGGTCACTTTCCAGTGCGGAGCGCCGAGCGCGAGGGCCGCTTCCCTGGTGGCGTCCGGCACGAGCTTGAGCATCTCCTCGGCGGTCCTTACGACGACCGGCAGCATTATTATAGCAAGGGCAACTGCCCCCGCGATCGCCGAGAAGCCGCCGAAGGGCTTGACCAGTATCGCGTAGACGAATACGCCGATGACTATCGAGGGCGCGCTGACAAGTATGTCAGAGACGAATCTC
Source organism: Deltaproteobacteria bacterium GWA2_54_12 (assembly GCA_001795535.1). Taxonomy (GTDB): domain Bacteria; phylum Desulfobacterota; class GWC2-55-46; order GWC2-55-46; family GWC2-55-46; genus GWA2-54-12. The sequence goes on along the minus strand of MGPK01000074.1, from coordinate 3,578 downwards.
ACCACGGAGGCCGTCTTGCTCTTTCTGCCGTACTCGGAAAGGTATGTCCCTGCGAGTATCCCGGCTGGCACTCCAAAGGCAGTCGCCAAAACGGTTATGGTAAGCGTACCAAGTATGGCGTGGGCCATACCTCCACCCGACTCTCCGGGCGGGGCCGAGACCTGGGTGAAAAAGTCGACATTCAAGGCCGCGAAGCCGAAGGTGAAGACATCTTTCAGTATCCAGAAAAGAAAAATTATTCCGAAGGCGGCCGAGCCGACAGACACGGTGAGGGCTACATAGTTCGCCAGCTTTCTTTTTTGGTAATGTAGTCTCATCTGCTTTTAAAGATTCCCGCCCTTGTAGGAGAACCTCGCGATAAGGAGCTTCGCGAGGGCAAGCACGACAAATGTTATCACGAACAGTATGAGGCCGAGCTCGACGAGGCTCGAAAGGTAAAGGTCCTCGACGGCCTCGGTGAACTCGTTTGCCAGTGTCGCTGAAATGGAAGTTGCCGGATCAAGCAGAGAAAGTTTTATCTCCTGCGCGTTGCCGATGAGGAAGGTCACGGCCATTGTCTCGCCCAATGCCCTTCCAAGCCCCAATATGACAGCCCCTATGACACCGGAGCGTGTATATGGGAGCACTATCTTCCATATGACTTCCCATTTCGTGGCCCCGACGCCATAGCCCGACTCCTTCAGGATGGACGGCACCATCTGGAATATGTCCCTTGAGACCGACGATATGAACGGGATTATCATTATGGCGAGTATGAACCCGGCAGGCAGCATGCCTATGCCCAGAGGCGCGCCCGTGAAAAGGGGCAGAAAGCCAAAATAATCAATGAGAAACGGCTCTACATACTCCGAAAGGAACGGGGCGAATACAAAAAGGCCCCACATGCCGTAGATGATGGACGGAATGGAGGCAAGGAGCTCTATTGCGGTGCCTATCGGCCCCTTCAGCCTCTTCGGGGCCATCTCGGTCAAAAATATTGCGATGCCGAGGCTTATTGGGACGGCTATGACTATGGCGATTATGGAAGAGACGATGGTGCCGTAAATGGACGGCAACGCACCGAACTCCTGAGCGACCGGGTCCCATACGGAAGTGTAAACAAAGCTGAAACCGAAGGCCTTGATCGAAAGCCACGACTCCTTGACGAGCACGATGAATACAAGCGCCATCAGGAGGATAACGGAAAGGGCAAAGGCGTATGATACGCCCTTGAATACGGCGTCGGCGAGCTTGCCGGAGCTCTGCCGCCTTGCCGAAAGGCTCACATACCCGTCCGCCCCGGAGGTGGAAACTTCCAGCCCTCCGCTATTTTCTTTCAAATTATCTGACATTGGCCTTCAATATAAACAAAAAGCATTTTACTATCCACAAAAAAACATGTCCCGGCTTGAGAGCCGGGACACGAAAAATTCAATCAGAAACTACTTGCCCCAGACGGGCTTGGAGTCGCATTTTATTTCCTTTGCCCAGGCCTGTTCCATCAGGTCAGAGACATTCTTCGGGACAGGCACATAATCAAGCGCCCTGGCCATAGCCGCCCCGTTAGTGTACGCCCAGTCAAAGAACTTCAAGACTTCCTTTGCCTTGGCGCACTCCTTGGGGTTCTCTTTCACGAGTATGAAGGTAGCCCCGGCGATGGGCCATGCGCCCTTGGCGGCCTGGCTGGTAAGTATCACGCCGAAGCCGGGGGTGCCCTTCCAATCAGCGCCCTCGGCGGCGGCCATGAAGCTGTCCATCGACGGGTCGACAAAATTGCCTGCCTTGTTCTTGAGCTTGGCGTGGTTGAGCTTGTTCTGTACCGCGTAGGCAAACTCGACATAACCTATTGTGTTCTTTATCCTTTTCACATAGGTGGCAACCCCTTCGTTGCCCTTGCCGCCGACTCCGGCGGGCCAGTTCACGGCAGTGCCGAAGCCAGCTTTTTTCTCCCACTCGGGGCTTACCTTGGCAAGATAGTTGCTGAATATCCAAGTGGTGCCGCTTCCGTCGGAACGGTGCACGACCGTTATCTTCTCGTCAGGCAGTGAGACGCCGGGGTTGAGGTCTGTTATCCTCTTGTCGTTCCATTTAGCTATCTTGCCCAGGTAGATGTCCGCGAGGACTTCGCCGGTTAGCTTCAACTGGCCGGCGGTGATACCCTTGACATTGACGACCGGAACGACCCCGCCTATGGCCATGGGGAACTGGACGAGGTCGGCTTCTTTAAGCTCCTTCGCGCCAAGCGGAGCGTCGGACGCGCCGAAGTCTACCGTGCCTGCCATTATCTGCTTTATTCCGCCGCCGCTGCCGATAGACTGGTAATTAAGCTTCATCTTGGTCTGTTTTGCGTACTCATAAGACCATTTGGAGTACAGGGGCGCGGGGAATGTCGCGCCAGCGCCGTTTAAAAGCTCGGCCGAGGCCGCCTTTGCCGAGGCAAAGCACAGCATGAAAGCTGAAACAAGTATCATGAGTCTTCTCATGGGTTTTTCTCCGTTTTCTTTATTCATTTTGCATGACTTTAACAGACGAAGGTTACAGTCGTGTTACAGGTCTGTTAAGGTACGAAGGTACAATTCAATAATTCCATTCTTATTCAGGCTGCTCAAAAAGCTCCATATGCAAGGCGTCGAGGAGCGAGTAATGAGGCGTACTCTGCTTGTACGCCGCAATTACGAAAGACGCTGACAACGCCGCAGATGGACTTTTTGAGCGGCCTGCCTTCTAAAAATAGAGCTGCGCCTGAAGCTGATAAATGTCTTTTGAGTCGTCGTTGGTCAGCTTGCCTGAGGCGCTGGCTTCGAACTCGTGGTGCAGCCAGTTCGCGCCCACCTTGAAGCTGTGGCCCTTGCCGTACCAGTTGACGCCCAATGTCGTTACCTTCTCTTCCTTGTTCGCGGCTTCTGAGTCCTGGTCATAGACCTCGTACCGTGCCACAGGCTCGATGTTGGGCCCTTCTATGAAGTAGCCTGCCTGTGCGTACCAGCCTTTGGGTTTCTTTGTGGCAATGCCCGGGCCGGTTGAATCTATCTCCCATTCATTATACTCGAACTGTGCGGTAAAGCCCTTGTAGTGGCCCGAGAGGTCTACGCCCCAGAGGGTCCTGTCCTCTTCAAAACCGCCTGTCTGGTACTTGATACCCGACTGGTTGGCGACATTCGCGCCTAATGTCAGGTGCTGGCCCTTGCCAAGGTGCGCATCAGATTTTCCCTTCTCGGCCCAGCCCGGGGGCGAAAGCTCGACCCTTGCAACAATAAGGGGGCTGGCTGTGAGCACATCATTTCCGCCGGAGACGGTCTCGCCGTTCTGCCAGCCGTCCGCCACAGCGACCTCGTAGCCGAACATTCCCTCAGCCAACCTGCCGCCAACCGAGAACTTGGGCTGGTAGTAAGCGTCGGTTTCTCCGAAGACCTTTTTCGCCGCCTCTGTCGACACCGGCCTTTCTATAATAAGCTGTTTGGAAGAGGAAGTGAGGGACACCCTCGAGTACGGGAGCTTTTCCTTGCCGAGCGTAAAGACGAATGCGTCGTCGGCAAGCCATTTCACATATGCGTAAAGCAGGCCGACCTCGTTTGCATTGCCTATCTTCTCCCATTTGT
>MGPK01000073.1 GCA_001795535.1 Deltaproteobacteria bacterium GWA2_54_12 | reverse complement strand
CTCATATATGCTGCGCTTTTTATTTCCACCCTTCCTCGACCTCGGAAAAAATATCTAATTTTTAGAGGCACCCTGAGGTATGGACAACGAAACGGAAATCTGTTAAAAAATCACATCTAAAAATTGCTATTTTTCCCGATCTCTTTGTCAGGGCGTAAGAAAAAATGCTCACATATTTTCATATATGCTCCGCTTTTTTCTTCCACCCTTCCTCGACCTCGGAAAAAATATCTAATTTTTAAATTTATTATAATATTCAGTTGAGTAAATTTTTTAAAAAGGAAGGCGTACCAAATGAAGATATCCCCATCCGTACTCTCCGCTGATTTCACGAAACTCACACAGGAACTCCAGGCCCTTGAAAAAGGCGGGGCCGATTACATCCATGTCGATGTGATGGACGGCAGGTTCGTGCCGAACATCACAATCGGCCCGTTCATAGTCGAGGCGATTAAAAGGGCCACAGCCGTCCCTCTTGATGTGCATCTCATGATAGAAGAGCCTGAAAGGTACATAGACGACTTCGCCAAGGCCGGAAGCTCGATAATTACCGTCCATGTCGAGGCCACAAGGCACCTTCATAAGGTTGTGCAGGCGATAAAGGGGCACGGGCTCAAGGCTGGCGTGACGCTCAACCCCGGCACCCCGGTGGTAATGCTGGAGCCTATAATGGATGACGCTGACCTCATTCTGGTCATGTCGGTGAACCCTGGCTTCAGCGGACAGGGTTTTATTCCGGGGAGCTTGAAAAAGATTGCGGAAGTCCGCAGGATGATAGAGGCAACGGGGCGCGCCATAGAGCTTCAGGTGGATGGCGGAATAAAGACTTCGAATATAAAGGAAGTCGCGGCAGCGGGCGCGGATGTCTTTGTTTCAGGTTCAGGGGTGTTTTCGACTCCGGATTATGGGAAGACGATTGCGGAATTGAAAAAACAAGCACAGTCAGGTCGCTGAAAACCCATAGCGAGCGTAATCCTCGCAGCTTTATGCGGGGTCTAGCGAGCGAATAGGAAATCGATATTTTCCTTAGGTTTCGAAGCTCCCTGCGGCTTGCCGCCTGGGAGCTTCAAAAAGTTCCATCTGCGTTGTTGTCTTCGTCGTTCGTCATTGAGGCGTACAAAAGAGTACGCCTCATGCCTCTCTCTCTTCGCAGTCCAGCAGCGGAACTTTTTGAGCAACCTGACGATTCGGTGTTTTTCAATCGCGTGATGTTAGGCGGGATTGCTTCCCCTTAGATTTCACCCCTCTTTTTTAAAGAGGGGCTGGGGAGATTATCTTTAAACCAACAGCTTGTTAATCCCCCTCACCCCCCTTTAGAAAAGGGTGATGATAAAACCTGTTAATCTATATGCCAATACCCCAGCCCAATGCCTATCCCGATGCGCGGCTCTGACCTGTCGTAGTCGCTCGGCTCCCACAGGTAATGCTCCTTCGGTTCGATAACCGGATATCGGTAGTTCCCTTTTCCGAGCGGCCTTGTCTCTGTGCCTGTGACCACTCCCGCGACAGTTATCCTTTTCCCTGCCGAGAAAATGGCAGGGTCCACAAACCGGTCGAATTTCACAAGGAACCTTCCGGCAGACTCGCCCCTTTCAACCGGCTTTAGCTGCGAGTTGAGCCCCTCCTGCACGACCTCCATGACCGTTACGCCCTCGAGGTTCTCAATGTTGAGTATGGTGCCTCCGAATACGACTGATTTTCCGTTGTATCTGGCCGGGTCCGCCACGACGGAGCGGAATTCTATGTCGCGGTCAACGGTCTTCAATACATTTTCAGAGATGACCGGGCCGCACCCGGCAATTATGAACAAGACGGCAGCGATGATAAGCATCTTTGCGGAGTTCATGTTTTTAATCGCCTCGCGTTGACTTTTTGCGGCGAATTTCCGCGCAAACAGCTATAATGAAACAATACCATGTTCTGTTGTTCTGTCAACAAAGGGGGGACGGTTGAAAAGGCCTTTGAAGTTCGTTATCCATGAGCACCATGCAAGGCACCACCACTTCGACCTGAGGCTGGAAAAAGACGGGGTCTTGAAGAGCTGGGCCGTGCCAAAGGGCCTGCCTGATGAGACCGGCATCAAAAGGCTCGCCGTGAAGGTCGAGGACCACCCGCTCAGCTACGCGGATTTCGAAGGGGCCATACCTGAAGGCCTGTACGGGGCAGGGGATGTCCATGTATGGGACAGCGGCGCCTATGTCGAAGAGTCATGGGAAGAGGGAAAGATAACTGTCGAGCTCAAGGGCAGGAAGCTTTCAGGCCGTTACGCCATCATCCATATAAGCGAGAAGAGCTGGCTTGTGATGAAACTGAAATAACAGGTTGCTCAAAAAGTGCCATCTGCGTTGTTGTCTTCTGTTCGCCCGGCGTTCATTTATATGCGCCTCATATCTCGCTCTCTTCGCAGTCCAGCCGCGGAACTTTTTGAGCAACCTTTAGTATGCTGTTAATCCTGCACAAGGAATGGAATTGCCGCCACAGCCAGTTTTATTGCGCTCGCCTGGCCCGCGTTCAATGTTTCAGCGGTTATCCTGCCGGTAGAGCCCCTGTTCACGACCCCTGTTACGCACCCGCCCCTTGAGCCAAAAGCCGAAGTCATCGTGAGGAGCGTCGCGGCTTCCATCTCGTAGTTCAATACATTGAGGGCGCGCCATTCCTCGGTCGCGCCCCGGAACCTTCTGAGTTTGTATTCCATGAAGGCGTCGGTCCGCTCTTCGCCGGGGTAGAAGGTGTCTGAAGAGGCGGTGATGCCCAGATGGAATTTTACTCCGGATTTTTTCGCGCCCTCGACGAGGGCCGAGACCACGCTGAACGAGGCGACAGCCGGGTACTCGAGCGGGGCGTAGTGAGTCGAAGCGCCGTCCAGGCGCACGGCCGCTGTAGTGATTACGCAGTCGCCGTCGAGGATGTTATCCTGAATCGCGCCGGTCGTGCCGACCCTTATGAAGGTCTTGACGCCGAGCTGGGCAAGCTCGTCTACGGCTATCGAAGTTGAAGGCCCGCCAATGCCGGTCGAGGTTACGAGGACCTTTTTACCCATGACTTCGGTGAGGCAGGTCGTGAACTCTCGTTTCGAGGCTATCGTGTCGGACTTTGAGCCGTAGGCATCTGCTATGGCTCTGGCCAAAAGCGGGCTTCGTCCCGGGTCTCCGGGCATGAGCACAAGCTCAGCGCCTTGTATGTCCTTTTTTTCGAGGTCGAGGTGGTAGACTTTTCCCATGGGTGCTTGCCTACCCCTTTTTGAGGAATATCTTTATTGTGGCCCCTTCTTCCTCGAGGCCCAGAATCGTGTTGCCGGTGGACTCGGCCCAAACTGGCAAATCCCTTCTGGAGACCGGGTCGTCGGTCAATATCAGCAGCACCTGGCCCTGGCCCATCGCCTCGAGGGCGAGAGCGGTTTTGACCGAGGGCATTGGGCAGGACAGGCCCCTGGCATCGAGCGTTTTGTCGGCTGTGAACTGGCTCATCTATTTACCTCATATGAACAGGTTTATGTTGGAATCTTTCGCGACTGAAAGATAGCTGACGGCCCCGATGACATCGTCGCACTCGTCTATGAAGTCCTCTTTTTTAAGCCCCATGACGGTCATGCTCATCTCGCACGGATAGAACTTCACGCCCATGGCTTTGGCCATCTTTATGAACTCGTCGAGCGAGGGGACGCGTTTTTTCCCCATCATCTCCTTGAGCATGACAGGGCCCATGCCCATCATGTTGAGCTTTGAGAGGGCGAGCTTTCTGGCATGTCCGTAATTGACCACATTGAGCATCTTCTGCATCCAGTTCTGCCCCTTAATCAGGCCGCCCTTCTTTTTAATTACATTGAGCCCCCAGAAGGTGAAAAAGATGTTCACCGGCATGCCCATCGAGGCGGCGGCTGTGGCTATGACAAAGGCGGCCATTGCCTTGTCCAGCTCCCCGCTGAAGAGCACTATCGTGACCGGAGTTTTTTTAGGCTGTTGCATATCCCTCTCCATTTTATTCATCCTTTTATAATATCCTACTGGCACGAATCTGTTCAAGACTTTTGAACCTTGCGCCTCATGAAAGCCTTCCTGCCTTCCTCGGCTAAAAATATGATGAAAGGGAACGACAGGAGAAAAGCCCATTCAACCGGCCTCAAAGGGTGGAGGTTGAAGACTTTGCGGAGCGGCGTATAGGTAAGTACGAGCACGAGCGCCATTTCAAGCGCTATGCCCGCCAGGATAAGGCGGTTTTTGAACAGCCCGGCCTTGAGGACGGACTCTTTTGAAGTCCTGCACGCCATGACATTCCCTATCTGGGCCGCCACTATCGCCGCGAAGGTCATGGTGGTGGCGGCCATGTATACGGCCCCCGAATCAGCCAGTGGTTCGCCCGGCGTCCAGCCCCTCATCCAGTAGAGGAAAAAGAAGGCGGACATTGCCAAAGTTGCCTCTATAAGGCCCAGAAAAAGGTAGGCTCTGGACAGGGTCTTGAAGTCGAGGAGCTTTGCCCCTTTTGGTCTTGGCGGCTCTTTCATTATGCCTTCTTCAGGCGGCTCAGTGCCGAGCCCGAGGGCCGGAAGGACATCCGTGCCAAGGTCTATGGCGAGTATCTGCATTATAGTGAGCGGCAGGGGAATCTTAAAAAGGACAAAGGCTATGAACGGGATTATCTCCGGGACATTGCTGGCGAAGATATAGGTGACGAATTTCCTGATGTTCGAATAGACGGCACGCCCTTCGCGCACCGCTTCCACGATAGAGGCGAAGTTGTCGTCAGTCAGTATTATTTCCGCGGATTCCTTTGCCACGTCGCTCCCGCGAAGGCCCATGGCTATACCTATGTCTGCCTTCTTGAGGGCAGGGGCGTCGTTGACTCCGTCTCCGGTTACGGCTACCGTCTCGCCGTTGTCCTGCAGGGCCGCCACAACCCGGAGCTTGTCCTGCGGGGCTACCCTCGCGAAAATGACCGCCTCCTTGAGCGCTTCCCTCAATTCCCTGTCGCTTGTCCTGGAGAGTTCTTCACCGGTTATAACACGGCCAGCGGCTATGCCGGCCTCGTTCGCTATGGCACGGGCCGTTATGCCGTAGTCTCCGGTCATCATTATTACTTTTATACCGGCGCTCCCGCATTCTTCGACGGCTTTCCTTACCTCCGGCCTCAACGGGTCCTGCATGGCAACAAGGCCCGCGAAGGTGAGCCCTTTTTCAACCTTGTCGGCGTTATAAGGGCCTTCTTCTTCAATGCCCCTGAAGGCCGCCGCAAGGACGCGGAGCCCTTTGGCCGCCATTGAGTCGTTCCATGAAAGTATCCCGGCTCTAAGCTGGTCCGTAAGCGGGACGGCCTTTCCGTCGAGGCGGAGATAATCGCAGCGCGACAGCACCTCTTTTGGCGCGCCTTTCACAAGGGCGACCCTCTTCATGTCGCCAAGGCCCATCCCGTTCTCGTGAATGGTCGCCATCCTCTTTCTGATCCTCTCGAAAGGGATGTGGGCGGATCGCGGGTTGGCTTTCACGAGCCCGTCGAGGTCCACACCGGCCCTGGCGGCGGCCGTGAGGAGAGCGCCTTCGGTGGGGTCGCCGGATATGGTCCATTCGTCTGAAGGAGTTTTTGCTGCAATGAGGCGGGCGTTGTTGCACAGGGCCGTGATCTCCAGCAGCTCCCTTATCCCGGCGGCCGTAAAGTCGTCTCCGCCAAGGTCCCTGCCTTCATAATGAAACGAGCCTTCAGGAGCATATCCCTCACCCTTCACGCTGAAGGTCCTGCCGTTTGAGTAGACCTCCCTCACGGACATCCTGTTCTCGGTGAGAGTGCCTGTCTTGTCGGTGCATATAACTGTAGCCGATCCGAGCGTTTCGACTGACGAGAGTTTTTTTACGATGGCCCTCTGCCTGGCCATCCTCTGTACGCCCATCGCGAGCGAAAGGGAGACGGTCGGCAGGAGCCCTTCAGGCACATTCGCGACGATTATCCCTATGGCGAAGATGAAGCTCCCAGCCATGGTGAGTCCGGCCAGTTGCCAGCCGAGGAGGAAAAAAACAACACCCAGGCTGACGGCAATGAGCGTTACGGTCTTTGTGAGGCGGGATATCTCCTTCTGAAGCGGGCTTGTCTCGCTCCTTATGGCCTGCGTCAGGGAGGCGAGCCTTCCTATCTCGGTGTCCATGCCGGTTGCGCTGACGACCATCGTGCCTGTGCCGGAAGCCACGCTTGTCCCGGCAAAGGCCATGTTCGGTATCTCGGTCCAGTTGAACTCACGCCCCGCTTCTATAGCTCCCGCCGTCTTCCAGACGGGCCTTGACTCTCCCGTAAGTGCGGAGTTGTCGACCTTCAGATCATCAGCCGAGATGAGCCTGCCGTCAGCCGGTATGCTGGCGCCTTCAGATAATTTTATGAGGTCGCCAGGCACGAGCCCTGTCGCGTCGATATCGGCCTCTTTCCCGCCGCGTATGGCTTTGACTCTCAAGGGAAGGAGCTTTGTAAGGGCCTCGACAGCTCTTTCGGCCTTGTACTCCTGTATGAAGCTGAAAGCCGCGTTAATGACTATGACCAGGAAAATGGCCCAGCCGAGCTCAGGCATTCCCGCTATGAAAGCCATGAGCCCGCCTGCCCACAGCAGGGCCGCTAAAAGGTTCAGGAACAGGTTTTTCGCCAGGTCGGCCAGAAGCCGCCGTCCCTTGACCCGTTTTATCGTGTTGGGCCCGGCCATAGCGAGCCTGCGGGCGGCTTCTTGTTCGGTTAGGCCCTTTTCCGAGGTGGCAAGTTCCGAGAGTACTTCGTCACTTTCCAAGGGCAGATACAGGGCTTTTGACGACCCTTCCGCCCCTTTGACCACCCTTCTCGCGTCTTCATCGGTCGAGGCCCCTAATAGCGCGTGCGTGAAACCCCTGTCAAGGAGAAGGGCCTCTAGCCTTGAGAGGAGCTGCATATGGGTGCCGCTCTCCTTCATGGGCGACACGATAATGAAAAAGACTCTGGCAGGACCCTTGCCGCCGGGGCGGGAGACGGCCTTTTTCGTTACCGCGAGCGCTATGACCGTGCTTTGCGCCTCTTCGGCGAGACAGTGGAATATGGCTCCGCCGGTGCCGGCCAGAGCGCCTTCCGAGCTCTCATGCGCTTCGAGGTCGCGGAAGGTCCTTGAGACCTTCTGTCCGCCGGTTCCGGGGAGGAGCCCGGTGAACATCTCTCTCAGGACCGCCTCGTGGTCCCTTGCCCGGACATTTACTTTCACGCTTTTCAGGAGGCCCGAGATTTCCATGTTCCTGAGCATAGCATATATGCCGTTTTTTTAATGCGGCAGCCTGTCTGACGGGAAAAGGCTTTTTTCTTTCAATAGCGTATTGAAAAAAAGATCGTACCGTGGTATAAGCAAATATTCTACTTTAGAATTGTTATAATTTCCTGGCTGGGCCGTTTTTGTCTGGAACCGCATGTATATTCTTTCAAGATTCCGCAACGAGGCTAACGCCCGGACAGAGCAAGGCCTTCCTGTTCTGCTCGACAAGGTCTATGCGGAACGGGGCTGGGACTTCCGCGGCTACAAGAAAATGACGCTATTAAGAAGGGTATCCAAAAGGCTGCATGCCAGCGGCTGCTCTTCAATAAGCGAGTACCTGCGCCTTCTTGAAAACGACCCCGCCGAGTACTCGCGCCTGTTCTCCAGCATAACAATAAAAGTGAGCGAGTTTTTCAGGGAGCCGGAGATCTTCGCGGCCATCGCGGAAATATTGCGTGGCGAGTTCTGCGGCACCCCGGTAAGGGCGTGGAGCTGCGCCTCGGCCTGCGGCGAAGAGGCTTATTCCGTTGCCATGCTCTTTTCTGAATGCCTTGGAATGGATGCCCTTGGCAAGGCAAAGGTATTCGCGACCGACATAGACCCCGAGGCGCTCGAGCAGGCCAGGCGCGCCACATACAGGGCTGAGTCGATGCTGAATGTCTCGCCTGACATGAAAGAACTCTATTTCATTCCTAAAGACGGCTCGCACAAGGTAAAGTACGCGGTAAGAAACCTCGTCAAGTTCGGCACGCTGGACATTGTCCAGAGCACGCCTCTTTCAGGCATGCAGCTGGTGCTTTGCAGAAACCTGTTCATCTATTTCGGCAAGCCACTTCAGGAGAAAGTCTTTCAGAAACTCGATTACGCCTTGAAGCCTGGCGGGCTCCTGGCGCTCGGCAAGGCTGAGGTGCTGCCGCAGTCTTATCTGTCCGGATATACCCAGGTCGCCAAGGGCCTGAATCTCTTCAGGAAAAAAGGATAATGGAAAGATCACCTTTTAAGCTGTTTTCGTCCATGCCGGTCGGCTTCAAGCTGACGGCGATTTTTATCGTGGTCGTGCTCGCGCCCATGCTGCTTCTTGCCTTCGTCTCCTACAGGATAATAGACGCGAGGTTGATGGAGCACGCGCGCGCGGAGGTCTCCAACGGCATGAAGACGGCCTGGACCGAGTACTTTATCCGGGGCGAGCAGATGCGCTACGGCATGCTGCAGGCCTCATCGATGGAAGAGATAAAAAAGGCGGTCGCTAAAGGCGACGCCGAGTACCTCCGGAAGGTCATGACTCAATGGAGCCAGATGAGGCCCTATGTCGACATATGGGCCGTCACCGACGGTAACGGCCGCGTGATCGCGAGGATCAACAGCCAGTTCAGCGGGGACTCTCTCCTTCTGGGAGGCTTGGTCCCGCACGCTATGAAGTCAAAGACCCCGCAGGTCTCAACGGAGATAATCCCCCGGGACGTTATAAAGCTCGAAGGCAACACCGTGGCGGAGATGTCAGCTCTTCCGGCCGGAACGGGCTCGCCCGCTGAAGTCGACGTGCTGGCCTTGACCGTTGTCACCCCTGTGCTGGATTACACTCAGGCGGCCATAGGGGCCATTGTGACGGCTGATGTCCTGAACAACGACAATTTTGTCCCTGAAACGGTATCATACAAGCTCCCGGGACTTTACACGACCGTAACCGCGGGCGGGAGAAGGATAACGACTAACCTGGCCGCCCCTGCAGGCGGGACATTACGCGGGACGCGCGTTGAAGGAGATGTGAGGCCGCTTATTCGGGATGGCAAGAGCGCGTACGCCGAATGGAGCGTAAAGGGGCTGACCCTCATATCGAAGTTCGAGCCCATAAAGGACTACAAGGGGAACGTCATAGGTTCGCTTGACGTAGCGCTGTCAAAGGAGAGGACCTGGGCAATACAGAAGGGGAACCAGAAGGCAGTGGCGGTCGTGACCCTGCTGGGCCTGACTTTCTCGATACTTGCCGCGCTCATATCGGCCCGGAGGATTACGAAGCCGCTGAAGGAACTGAAGGAAAAGCTCACCTCTTTCGGCTCCGGAGACATTGAAGCCCGCATAGACCTCTCGAAGTTAGGCGGGTACAACGGCAAGGGCGACGAACTTTCCGTACTGGCGGGAAGCTTCAACAAGATGATGGACGATGTTAACTTGAGGGAGATGGAAAAAGAGAAATACCTCAAGGAGATCGAACAGAAGGGGCAGGCGCTGGCAGGGCTCAATGAAAACCTCAGGGTGGCAAACGAGGAATTAGAGATTGCCTATGAGGAGACCCAGAGCCAGACAGAGGAACTGCACGCCATCAACGAGGAATTGAAGCTCCTTAACGAGGACCTCGACCGCAAGAACCTTGAGCTTCAGAAGGCCAACAGGACGATTACCCGGGAGGAAGAGGAGCTCAAGGTCGCCAAAAACAAGCTCCGCCTCATATACGACAGCATACGCGATTATGTGCTTCAGGTTGGCTACGATTATTCCATACTTGAGGCGAACAGGCATTTTCTCGAGACCGCTGGCCTTACCGAGCAGTCAGTCACCGGAAGAGGAGTATACGAAGTATTCGGAGCCGTGCCCCCTCCGAAGGGGAGCTGCCCGATAAGGAAGTCCATAGACTCAACCGTCCCGGCCGAGCTGGAGATGACGACACCGGAGGGCAAAGTGCTGGTCTGGCAGTCTTACCCCATGGCCGGGGGCGAGGGCTCTGAGCCGAGGAGCGCGGTCGTGTACATACAGGATGTCACGGAAAAAAGGCTTCTTACGCAAAAGCTCATCCAGTCGGACAAGCTTTCTTCGCTTGGCGAACTCGTCTCCGGCGTGGCGCACGAGCTCAATAACCCCCTTACCGGCATCATGTGCTTTTCTGAGCTTCTCCTTGAGGAAAGGCTCGGCGAGAGCGCTGATTCCAAGCTGCGCAAGATAAACGACGCGTCCCACAGGTGCAAGAAGATAATCGAGAACCTCCTGACCTTCGCAAGATGGAAGAGGCCGGAGAAGAGGTATGATGACATCAATAGGATAATAAAGGATAGCGTCGAGTTCAGGTCCTACCAGCTCAGCATGGACAATATAGAGCTTATGCTCGATCTGGGGGCCGCCGTCCCAGGCACAATGGTCGACGCCAGCCAGATCCAGCAGGTCTTTTTGAACCTCATCAATAACGCTAGCGACGCTATCAGGGAAAAGGGGCCGAGCGGCAGGATAGAGATAGCGAGCAGGTTTGCCGCGGGTAAGATAGTAGTCAGCATAACTGACACGGGCAAGGGCTTCTCCGAGGAAGTGGCGAACAGGCTGTTTGACCCGTTCTTCACCACCAAGGATGTGGGCAAGGGCACAGGCCTGGGCCTGAGCATCTCATACGGGATAATAAACGAGCACGGCGGCAACATATACGCCTCAAGCAGGCCGAGGATAGGGACTACCTTTGTAGTGGAACTGCCGGTCTTGGAAGAGGATGCGTTAAGTTTTAACGCCTGTTGCGCGTCAGAGCGCAAGAAAAGGGTCAGCGTGGACGGCATGCGGGCGCTCGTCCTTGACGACGAGGAAATAGTACTGGACCTTCTGGCCGACTCTCTCACGGGGTTCGGGTTCGAGGTGGACAAATGCTCTTCCGCGGAGGACGCTTTAAAGAAGATCTCCGAGTCATGTTACGACCTGATAATCAGCGACATAAAAATGCCGGGGCTCGGGGGAAAGGGCTTTTACAGGGAGGTCGAGAAGATAAACCCCGGCGTGCTCAAAAAGATAATTTTCATCTCGGGCGACAGCATGGGCTCAGAGACGCAGGAATTTCTTGAAGCCATCGGTAATCCGTCGCTCAAGAAGCCTTTTTCCATAGACGAACTCAGCGAGGCCGTCGCCAGGATGGTGCTTTAGGGCGGGGCTCAGCATAGTTTATAGAAAATCCCTTTTTCCATTTGGAAAAGGGGATTTTTAATTCCAAGCCATCTCTGTTTTTTATTTGCCGGCCTTGAACCGGAAGCTCAAAGTGACGGGACCCGGCTGGCATGCGCATTCATTGATTCGTCAAAAAATGTAAGAACTAAAGTGTTTACTTTTTTAAGTGAACCTGTAGAATGTTCTTCTCAAATTCATCAGCTGGTCTTTCACCAGACAGCGCGGACACGGTATGAAAGCTCCAAGGCAGGCACGAACGCCCCTTCCGGTGCTGCTCGTCGATGACGAGACGCAGATACTGAAGAGCTACAGCATAATGCTCCGGAGCGCGGGCATAAAGCAGGTATTGACGCTCGATGACAGCACTGAGGTCATGCCGCTTCTGGCGAAGCAGGAAGTGGCGGCCATAGTCCTCGACCTGTCGATGCCAGGGCTTCCCGGCATCGAGCTTCTGCCGGAGATAACGGCAAACTACCCGATGGTCCCGGTCGTCATCCTGACGGCCGTGAACGAGCTGGAGACCGCCGTCGAGTGCATGAAGGCCGGGGCCTTCGACTACACGGTAAAGCCCGTGGAGTCCAGCAGGCTTGAGGCCTGCATCAGGAGGGCCGTAGACTTCCACGCCCTCCGTCTAGAGGTTCTGCACCTCAAGGAGCACCTCCTCATGGGCGAACTCGAAGACGAGGACGCCTTCTCATCGATTATAACCGTGAACAAGCGGATGCGGGCCATATTCCAGTATGTCGAGGTAATAGCTGCAACCCACCAGCCCGTGCTCATTACCGGGGAGACCGGGACCGGCAAGGAGCTTTTCGCGAAGGCGGTCCACTCGATAAGCGGGAAAAAAGGCGAGTTCGTCGCCGTGAATGTGGCCGGGCTAGATGACACCATGTTCTCGGATACCCTGTTCGGCCACAAAAAGGGGGCCTACACCGGGGCTGAAGAAGCAAGGGAGGGGCTCATTGCCTATGCCGCCGGAGGCACGCTCTTCCTGGACGAGATAGGAGACACCAACGAAAGCTCGCAGGTGAAGCTTCTAAGGCTCCTCCAGGAGCAGAAGTACTATCCCCTGGGCTCGGATGTGCCGAAAAAAAGCGATGTCAGGATAGTCGTCGCTACCAACCAGGACCTCCAGAAGCTCATAATCGAGGGCAGGTTCAGAAAGGACCTCTACTACAGGCTCCGGGCCCACCAGATACACATACCGCCGCTGCGCGATCGGATGGAGGACATCCCGGTCCTGCTCGATTATTACCTTGAGGAGGCAGCGGAGTCGATGAAAAAGAAAAAGCCGACTGTGCCCCCGGAGCTGCTGACGCTCATGTCCACCTATCATTTCCCCGGCAACATAAGAGAGCTCCAGGCAATGGTCTATGACGCCGTGGCCAGGCACAAGGGCGGCGTGCTTTCCATGGAAAGCTTCAGGGACATCATCGGCCAGGAAAGGCAGGGGGCCGCGGCCCAGGCCAGGGCAGCCGAGGAGACCGTTCCATACGGTACGCGCGGGAACTTCCCGACCTTGCGGGACTCTGAAAGCGCGCTCATTGACAAGGCCATGAAACTCTCCAATGGAAACCAGGGCATCGCGGCTTCGCTCCTGGGCATAACCCGCCAGGCGCTTAACAAACGCCTGAACAGAAAAGGCCCTGAAAAGAAAAAGGGCTGATGAGAGGTTCAGCCCCGATGAAACGCAAAGGCGTAGGCCTTGACCCCTGAAAGGGTTGAGACATTATTTGCGCCTGCGAATTTTTTTGCACCCCCTTCGACCCCTTGTTTCTTCTTGTTTTTTCCGCTTTTTCCGGCTCGAACCCCACTATCGTATGAACAACCGTCGCACCTTGCGCGCCGCAATTCCAAAAGCTGCTTTTCAAAACGCTCAATGCTTTTACTGATTTAAGTCATATCCCTCTTCTGGCATGCTTCCTGCAAATTAATCCATTCACTGGAGCACGCGGCACTGAAATACCGGAAGCGCCCTTCATGGAATATCAAGACCCTGCGAAGGCCGGATTTCCTTTCAGAAGTATTGTCGCTCTAAAAACCATACTTATCGCAGTTTCAATCAGAAGGAGACATACGCCTTGGATAACGCAACTGCCAGTCCTTCGAAAAGAATACTTGTCGTTGACGACGACGAGTCCATACGCGATCTGTGCGCTCTGGTGCTCAGCACCGCGGGCTACACCGTCGAGACCGCCTTGCACGGGGCAGACGGCCTGGACAAGCTGAGGCAGGCAAGCTACGACCTCGTCATCTCTGATGTGAACATGCCGGAGCTCGGCGGCCTGGAGTTCTACTCTAGCGCCTTGAATGACATGCCCGCCGTGGAAGGCTCGTTCCTGTTCATGACAGGAGGCGCCCCCGAAGAGCTGCTCTCGACCCTCTCTGAAAAAAGCCTTAAATGCCTTGAAAAGCCGTTTAAAATTTCTGAGCTTCTCGAGACCGTAGAGGGGTTGATGCAGGGGCCGTTGAGGATGGCGCTCATGCGCGGGGAGGGAGGCGGCAGGAAGGAAGGGCGCCTCAGTTTTACGGATGATTGCGCCGTCGTCGCGACTGCCGGGACGCTGAGGGGAGTGATGCGCGACATATCGCCCCACGGCATGAGAGCCAGGTACGCTGGAGAGGCTATCCGGGCTGGTGAAAGCGTCCTGGTAAAGGTGAGCCTTAACGGCCTGGTCTTTGAAAGGGGCGCGCGCGCCGTCTGGACCGAACAGGAACCGGGCGGGTTCGTCTCAGGCATCGAGTTCAGCCAGCCCATGCCCGTGTCGTCCATCATCAACATTCAGTCAAATCAGGGATAAGGCGGACACATTTTTGTCTTTCAGGCCTCTTGAAAAAGGGCCTTCAAAACATCATCAGGAGGCACATCAATGAACAAGGACAAGGACAAGAACAAGAAGAAGTTTATCGGGTTTGGCGCGCCGGAAGGCACACAGAAGAACTTCGTGGCTCTGAAAAAGGCTGCGAAAGGGGCCGGGGTGAAGGGCGCTTCGAACTGGCCGCTCCCCTACAGGCATGGTGGAGAGGCTGACGGTAAGGGGGCCTTTGAAGGCGCGGGGATAAACGACGCGGCGCAGACGCCGATCGTCGCCGAAGCCAAACCCAGGAGGCGCGCGAAAAGGGAAGAAAAGGAAAAAGAGACCACGACCGCTTCCGATTCCGTAAAGGTCTACTTCAGCGGCATAAAAAAATTCGCCCTCCTGACCTCTGATGAGGAAAAGACCCTGGCGAGGAAGATAGCCAAAGGCTGCATGGAATCAAGAAGGAAGATGATAGAGGCGAACCTCCGCCTGGTCGTGAATATAGCCAAAAGGTACCTGAACAGGGGCCTTCCCCTTCAGGACCTCATTGAAGAAGGCAACATAGGCCTCATAAAATCCGTTGAGCGCTTCAAGGCGACGAAGGGCTGCAAGTTCTCTACCTACGCGACCTACTGGATAAAGCAGGCAATAGAGCGCGCCATAGCCAACCAGTCATCGATCGTAAGGCTCCCCATACATGTAACCGCCGATATCTCCAAGCTCACGAGGGCCACCAGGGAGCTTTCGAGGAACCTGAAGAGAGAGCCGAGCATCGAGGAGCTTACGGAGAAGACCGGCCTTTCCGGCAGGTATGTGAAAAAGCTCAACACGATAAGCAAGAAGAGCTATTCCCTTGAGGCGAGCTTCCCTGACGACACCGACCAGTCGCTCCTTGACAGGCTGGAAGATGACAGGTTCCCCAGCCCGATGGAGATAATAGACGAATCGAGAAGGACCGAGAGGATAAGCAACTGGCTCGGCATGCTCGACGACAACGAGAGGACCATCCTGAAGCTCAGGTTCGGCCTTGAATCTGACGAGCCCCAGACGCTCGAGTCGATAGGGAAGTCCTTCGGGGTGACAAGGGAGCGCGTCCGCCAGATAGAGGTCAAGGCGCTGGATAAGCTCAAGAAGATAATCAAGCAGACGGACATATGCTCGTTCGACATCATCTGAAGCTGTGCCGCTTAAAAAAGAACTGAAAGGCTCTATTGAAAATGATAAAGGTGATGCTCGCTTTCAGCAACATGCTGTTCTCAGAGGGCATCTTAAGGCTCCTTGAAGGCAGCGAAGACATAAAGGTAATCGAGATAATGCGCCCGGGCTCCGACCCGGCCGCCGGGATTGAGGCGGCAAGGCCGGATGTGGTGCTTGTTGACTTCACGACGCTGTTCAACGGGTTCGGCGACCTTGGCATGGACGCCAACAAGTTCATACTCGTGGACACGAGCTGCGGGGAGGACAACATCATATCCGCGGTGCTGACGAAAGGATTGAAGGGCGTGCTGGTAGGCAGCTCCACCCCGCTTCTTCTCAAGAAGGCCATAAGAGAGGTGGCCGGAGGCGAGATATGGCTGGACAAGATAGACATCAAAAACCTCCTTACAGGCCTCCATGCGTTGAAAAAGAACAGCAGGCCCTCTCTTACCGGCAGGGAGTGGGAGGTGGTGGGGCTCGTGGGCCAGGGATACAGGAACAGGGAAATAGCCGAAAAGCTCTGCATAAGCGAACCCACGGTCAAAACCCACCTGCAGCGCATTTTCCACAAGCTCGACATCCAGAACAGGCCTCAGCTCATTACCTTCGCCATAAAAAATCAGTCGGCGGAACCCCAGGGCGCCGCGGCAGCGGAAAGGCGGATGTTTTAGCCGGAACCACTCCCGCCACGGTTTGACAACCTCATGTCCCTCCAGTAGACTTCCAACAGGGCCGCGGCGTGTTATTTCACTTTGGCCGCGAGCCGCAGAATCTATTCAGGAGGGGCATTTTGGCCACAGAGCCCGTTGTCACGGTCTTCATCGAGATACCCAAGGGCTGCCGGAACAAGTACGAGTGGGACCCTGAAGGAAAAGTCCTGCGCTTCGACAGGATGCTGTTCTCGTCCGTTCATTACCCGAGCGACTACGGCTTCATCACGGAAACCCTCGGCAGGGACGGAGACGCCCTTGACGCGCTGGTGCTCCTGTGGGAGCCGACCTTCCCCGGGTGCCACATAGAGGCCAGGCCGGTGGGGCTTTTCAAGATGTGGGATGAAAAGGGCCCTGACGAGAAGATCCTGTGCGTGCCCCTGGGCGACCCCCTCTGGAACCATATAAGGACGCTCCAGGAAGTGCCCCCGCACCTTCTTCATGAGATAGGGCACTTTTTCAGGATATACAAGGACCTGGAAAAGAAGAAGACCGGGATCGAGGGCTGGGCCGGGCACAAAGAGGCCCTGGTGATAATCGAGGAGGCGCGCCGGAGATACATAGAAAACCTGTAGGTTTTGAATCTCCCGCGGCTTCACTCGGGGAGCTTCAAAAAAAGCGAGCCTGGCCGGCAGACCTGCCCAGTCAATCAGGACAATCATTGAAAAAAGCTCATGGAAGGGCGTTAGAAGCGTCTTCCGGTCACGGTGAGAATGAAAAGGCCTTTTCCCCTTGCCTACAAGATACTGCTGGCGTTCATCGCCGTACTCCTGCCCATCATTATTGCCTTTTTCCTGAGCCTTAGCTCCACCCGCAAACATGTCGAGACGCTTATCATCGATGACCTGAGGAGCATCTCCGAGGCCAGGGCCGGAGAGCTGTTCCTTTTCTTTGAGATTGTCAGGACCCGGATGGTGGATTTCGCCAGCGACGGCGTAATAAGGGACGAGTTAGAGCGCGCCGTAAAGAGGAACCTTGCCTCGGATGAGGTTTTAAGCAGATACATAATCGAAAACAAGGCCCCGCTAGCGCAAAATTTCTACAGGATCTCCGTCATAAATACCTCCGGAGTCACAGTTGCCTCGACGAATAGAGCTGCCGTCGGGACAATGCAGAGCGATGAGGAGTTTTTCGTGAAGGGGATCGAGGGGATAAACATATCCATGCGCGAGAAGGGCTTTCTTGGCGTGCCCGAGCTTGCCGTGGCGGCCCCGGTGCACAGCCGCTCTGACAGAAGGGTCCTGGGCGTCATCGTCGGCTTCGTAACTCTCGAGAAACTCGAAGACATATTCCTGGGACTCCCCGAGCTGTCGGAGGACGAGATCGAGTGGAAATCCTTGACTTCATACAAAAGCCTGGACATCTATCTCGTGAACAGGGACAGGCTCATGTTGACGGAATCCCCGCTCGCGCTCAAGCCTCCTCTGCAGCAGAAGGTTGACACGGCCCCCATAGGCGCCTGCTTTGAAGCGGGACTGGATTTTTCCGGTTTTTATCCCGATTACCGGGGAATTGAGGTCGCTGGCTCTTCCATTTGCATGCTGCCGTACAGATGGGTGTTCGTAACGGAGGTCGACAGCGAGGAAGCCCTTCGCCCGGTGCGCACTATCCAGCTTTACGGCCTGGTGACTATAATCGTGACGATTGTCCTTATCTCGGGGCTTGTAGCGTTCTTCTACAGGGTGGCGGTCATGCAGTTAAGAAGGCTTGCCGCGTCTTCAAAGGAGATAGCCGCCGGGAACTACGACATAGCCCTGCCGGTTGAGAGCGAGGACGAGATAGGCGTCCTCACGGACTCGTTCAACAACATGGCCCGGCAGGTCAAGGAAAGGAACCAGGCCCTTCGCGAAAGCGAGGAGAGGTTCAGGGCCATAATGGACAACACGATAAATGTCGTGTACATGAAGACCCCTGAAGGCCGCTACCTGTTCATAAACAGGATATACGAGGACCTCTTCCATGTTAAGAACGAAGCCGTGCGCGGCAAGACAGACCATGACCTTTTCCCGAAAGAAGTGGCGGACGCTTTCGGGGAAAATGACCTGAAGGCGCTTCAGTCGCCGGTCCCGCTCCAATTCGAGGAAACTGTTCCCATCGCTGGAGACCGCGTATACCTTTCCGTGAAGTTCAGGCTCGTTGACGAAAGCGGGAACCCCTACGCGGTTGCAGGTATCTCAACGGACATCACCGAGATCAAGCGCTCCCAGGAAGCGTTACGAAAAAGCGAGGTTTCGCTGGCCAACGCGCAGCGGATAGCCGGGATGGGAAACTGGGAGTTCGACCTCAAGGAGCGAACGGGCGCGTGGTCGGAGGAGATGTTCTCTCTTTTCGGGGTCAGGAAAGAGGATTGGACCAACGGGTTTGATGATTTGGTAAAGGTCCTCCATCCCGAAGACAGAAAACGGGTCGAGAAGACGGTAACCGAGAGCTGCGCCACAGGCCGCGCCTACTCCATGGACTACAGGATAATCAGGCCCGACGGCGCTGAAAGGGTCATTCACGAAGAAGGCGAGGTCAGCTGCCACGACGATGTCCCCTGGAAGATCTCGGGCACCGTCCAGGACATTACCGGGAGGGTGAAGGCCGGGGAAGCGCTCAGGAGGAGCGAGGCATCGCTTGCGAACGCGCAGAGGATAGCGCACATCGGCAGCTGGGACTGGAATATCGTGACAAATGAGCTTCGGTGGTCTGATGAAATATACAGGATATTCGGCGTGGCTCCCCAGGAGTTCGGCGCTACATATGACGCTTTTATCGGATTCGTGCACCCGGACGACCGCGAACTCGTGGCAAAGGCCGTCGACGAGACGCTCTCTGGTAAAAAGGCGTATTCAATAGATCACAGGATAGTGTTGAGAGACGGCGCTGAAAAAATTGTCCATGAGCAGGGCGAAGTCATATTTGATGAGAGCGGAAGGGCCGTCGAAATGTCCGGCACGGTCCAGGATATAACTGGAAGGAAGAGGGCAGAAGAGGAGGTCCGCAAGCTCAACACCGAACTTGAACAAAGGGTAGCCGGCCGGACAAAGGAACTGCAGGCCGCCTACCAGGAGCTCGAATCGTTCAGCTACTCGGTCGCCCATGACCTGCGCTCTCCCTTGAGGATAATCGACGGGTTCAGCAGGATACTCCTCAAGGACTACGATGAAAGCCTCGACAGCACAGGGCGTGATTACCTGGCGAGGGTCCAGGGCGCGAGCAAGCGGATGGGCCAGCTCATAGACGCCCTTCTGAAGCTTTCACATGTGATGCGCACCGGGATAACCAGGGAGGAGGTGGACCTCTCGGCCATAGCCTCGAATGTGGCCGAAGAGCTCAGAAAGTCACAGCCAGAGCGCAGGGCCGCCTTCGTAATCAAGGAGGGGCTCCTTGTCAAAGCAGACCCGAGCCTGCTGAGGCTCGTGCTTGAAAACCTCATCGGCAACGCCTGGAAGTTCACATCCAAAAAGGAAGAGGCCGCGATCGAGGTAGGCATGGAGACGGCGGCGGACGGGTCCGCGGTCTACTTCGTAAGGGACAACGGCGCCGGTTTTGATATGAAATACTCCGACAGGCTCTTCAATCCTTTTCAGCGCCTTCACGGCGAAATGGAATTTCCCGGCACAGGCATAGGGCTTGCCACCGTGCAGAGGATAATTCAGCGGCACGGCGGGAGGATCTGGGCCGTTGGCCAAAAGGACAGGGGCGCTACTTTTCATTTTACTCTTCAATAAATTGTGAATACAATGTACTGACCTCTGGCTTCGTCCTCAATCATTTATTTTAAATCGCACCCTGGAACGGAAAATGACGAAGGACATCATATCTTTGACCGTACTCATCGCTGAAGATTCGGAAGACGACCTTATTCTGCTGATGCGCGAATTAAGGCGCGGCGGCTTCGAGATGTCTTTCAAGCGCGTGGATAACGAACCCGACCTGGTGGACGCCCTCTCTGCGGGAGGGTGGGACCTCGTGATCACGGATTACAGGATGCCGAAGCTTTCCGGGCTCGCCGTGGTCAAGGCGGTGCGCCAGGCCGGACTCGAGGTGCCGGTCATAATAGTCTCCGGCTTCATGGGCGAGGATTTCGCCGTGACGGCCATGAAGGCCGGGGCCGACGATTACATACTGAAGGACAGGCTTTTCAGGCTGGTCCCGGCCATAGAAAGGGAGATCCGGGAATATGATACCATGCGGGCCCACAGGAAGGCCGAGAAGGAGATACTGTTCCTGAACCGGCTTCTTGAGACTATTCTTGATGTGGACAAGATGGTCGTGCGCGAGACCTGCGCGGCAAGGGTGCTTTCCGAGACATGCAGGATACTTGTCGAGAAGGCCGGGTTCATGATGGCCTGGGTAGGCAAGGTCGACCTGTCGACCGGGGTGGTCACGCCAGTGTGTAAAGCAGGACGCGATACCGGCTATGCCGGCAGGATAAATGCCGGTTGCGATTTCAGCCCACATGGCATGGGACCTACCGGCAGGGCCCTCAGGACGGGCAGGCATGCCATATGCCCGGACATAGAGGCGGACGAGAGCTTTGCTGAGTGGAGGGAGGAGGCAAGGGCATACGGATACAGGGCCTGTGCCGTTTTCCCCATATTCGCCGGAGGCGAAGTATTTGGAAACATCAATGTCTATACGGAAAATCCGGACCTGTTCGCAAAAAAGACAATCGACCTCCTTGAAAGCCTGGCGGCTGATATCGGCTTCGCGATTGGTTCTTTCGAGCAGACCGCCGAGAGGAAAAAGGCCGAGTCGGCCCTGAGGGACAGTGAGGAGAGGCTCAGGACCATATTCGATTCAGCGCTGGACGGCATGTTCGTCATAGATTTTGAAGGCCGTTACCTTGATGTTAACCTCGCTGGCTGCCGGATGTTCGGATACGCGAAAGAAGAGCTGCTCTCTTCCGGCGTGCGCCTGCTTGTCCCGCCGGAAAGGTTCCATATGATCGAGGAGCACAGGAAGCTCTGGAAGACGGGCGGGTACATACCGGAAGTGCGGATGCTCAGAAAAGACGGCTCTGAGATATGGGTCGATATGGCCATAACGCCTTTGCGGGTGGGCGAAAAGGAGCTGGCGCTCGGGATAAAGCGCGACATAACCGCGAGGAAGACGGCTGAGGAGGCGCTCAGCGAAAGCGAGGAGCGCTTCAGGCAGATTTTCGAGCAGAACCAGGACGCGCAGGTGATACTGGGGTGCGGGGAGTGCCGCGTGATAGACGCGAACCCCGCGGCGATCGCGCTTTTCGGGTACTCGCGCGAGGAATTCATCGGCATGGAAGAGGCGGATTTACTGGGCGAAAAAGTCTGTGAAAAGGTGAAGACCGGCCTCAAGCTCCAGGGCGGCTTCTCATTCGAGAGGGTCGACGCCGTCCGCAGGGACGGCACAAAGGCAGCCGTTTCCGTGCGCGGGCAGGTCATAACCCTGAGGCAGAGCACGATGGTGCTGTGCACGGTCAGGGACCTGACCGAGCTCATCCGGATGGAGGAAGAGGCAAGATACATCCAGGCAAAGCTCATACACGCGAACAAGATGACTTCCATAGGGACTCTGGCTTCCGGAGTGGCCCATGAGATAAACAACCCCAACAACTTCATCCTTTTCAACTCGACGCTCCTGTCCGACGCTTGGAAGGACGCGGCAAGGATACTTGAGAGGTACTACCGCGACAACGGGGATTTTTCCCTCGGCGGGCTTCCGTATTCGGAGATGAGCGAGGTGGTCCCTGAGCTTCTGTCCGGCATAACTGACGGTTCGAGGAGGATAAAAGGGATAGTCGACAACCTGAAGGATTTTTCGCGCAAGGATAAAGCGGGCCTTGAGGGAAGCTTTGATGTGAACCGGGCCGTTATGGCCTCGGTATCGATACTTAGTAACCAGATAGCGAAGTACACGGACTCTTTCGAGGTCGACTGCGCCGAAGGGCTGCCAAAGGTGAAGGGCAGCGGCCAGAAAATAGAGCAGGTGGTGATAAACCTCGTGCTCAACGCGCTTCACGCGCTTGCGGACAAGAAAAAGAGAGTCATTGTCGCGACCAGGCAGGAAGAAGGCAGAGTCTTTATCGAGGTAAGGGACGAAGGGGCCGGGATGACCAGGGATGTCCTCGACAGGGTGATGGAACCGTTTTTCACTACCAAGGCCGATCTCGGAGGCACGGGTCTGGGGCTTTCGATATCGTATTCGATAATAAAGGAGCACGGAGGCACGCTGGAGTTCGATTCCGCCCCTGGCATTGGCACGACCGCCAGGATAACGCTTCCGGCTGAGGCGGAAGGTCTTGAATGATCTCCATAAGCAGGGGAAGGATACTCATATACAGGCTCTTCGATGTGGGCCTGGAAATAGACCTCGCGAAGATTGAAGAACGGGTCAAGGCAGGGACAAGGCGCTTCAAGCTCTCGAGGTACGGCTACACCAAAGCCCTGGAGTTCGCGAACCCGCCGGTCGCCCTTGAGCTAGCCCCTTTTTCGAGCGGATATTTCGGCTCGGAGACTAAGGTCAATGTCCTGGCAAAGGCCTTTGACTTCGGGGTGCTCTCCATCGCCTTTGACATAGCCATACCGCAGGGTACGCCGGTTGCCGAGCTCGAGAGGGTTGTAAGGGAGCTCGACAGCGACCCGGCCGTGGACAACAAGGCCAGGGAGTATGTAGGCGGCCTCATGGAATCACTCGGGCCCGCGATAACAGGCCCTGAGATAAAAGAGGACTTTCTCGAAGATTACGCGATCATATACATAGAGGAGCTTGGAGACGGCATAAAAGCTCGTGAATTCCTCGAACAATACGACCCGTCGCGGCTTCTTCTGTACGAGGCCAGGGAATTGAGCCGCTTCACGAGGGACGAGACCCTGAGGCACAGCTTCAGCTACTACCCGGAAGACCTAATAATCGTCCATGTCGATAATTCCCTCATCATAGACCCTTCCGGCAGCTTCGACCTTCCGGACATACTGGAGTTCGCCAATGCCCAGATATTCGAGCTCAGGTACTATGACAGGCTCATTGACAAGGAGCTCAAATGGATATACGGCCGCATCTCGAGCAGCAGGGGCGCGTCATTCCTGCGGCTCAGGGAATACGAGAAGCTCGCCAGGAGGATAGTCCGGACGGTCACGGACATAACCGAGGTGACGGAGAGGGTCAATAACTCCCTGAAGGTCACGGAGGACATCTATTACGCCCGGATATACAGGACCTTCATGGCGGTATTGAGGAGCCGCGACTGGGAGACGAGCATCAGGGAGAAGCTCCAGATAATAATGAACACCTACAACATGATACACGATGAGATCTCCATCAGAAGGGCCTATATCATAGAGCTCGGCATCCTCATACTTATCGCCGTAGAGATGGTTCTGGCTTTTTGAAACAGGCTTCTGAAAACGCCCCATCTGCGTTGTTGTCATCGTCGTTCGTAATTGCGGCAAAGTACGCCTCATTCCTCTCTCTCTTCGCAGTCCAGCAGCGGAGCGTTTTGAGCAGCCTGTATTTGTTTACTCGCAAAAGTCTATTCAATTCTTCTCATTTTCGCCCCCCCTGTCCCTGATTGCTTTTACCGAATTCTCTTATAGACTCTAATTATGGCTGATGAAAGGAAATACCCCGGCAACGGACAGAGAGGGTCTACCTGGAAAATCGCGATAGTTCTTATCCTTTTCGGGGCGTTCATCTATATCTGGGGTCAGTCAGCGGACACCGGCGCGGGAGCCAGGCAGAAGATAACCTATACCGAGTTCAGAAACCAGCTTGAGGCCGGGAACATAAGTTCCGTGACCATAGAAGGCGAGGAGGTATCCGGGGATTTTGTCTCGCCAGTCACGCACAGCCCTGTAAAAGGCCAGGAACCTCTAAGGACAATGACCTTCCGCACCTACCTGCCTTCATTCCAGGGCCCAGGTATAATGAGCGAGTTCGAGAGGCGCGGCGTGACGGTCGATGTCAAGCCGAGCGGAGGGTCAGGCTTCTGGCAGGTCTTCCTGCTCGTTCTGCCGTGGGTGCTGATAATAGGCATCTGGGTGCTCATAATGCGCAGGGCCCAGCAGGGGGGCCAGGGCGCTCAGGGCGGCCTTTTCAACTTCGGCCTCAGCAAGGCCAAGCTCTTTAATGCGAAAAAGCCCGGAGTTACCTTCAACGGTGTGGCTGGCCTGGAGAACGCCAAGATGGAGCTTCAGGAGACGGTCGCCTTTCTTAAAAATCCCGGAAAATTCACATCCATCGGGGCCAAGGTCCCAAAGGGCATACTGCTCATAGGCCCGCCCGGCACAGGGAAGACGCTTCTTGCCAGGGCGACGGCGGGGGAAGCCGGGGTACCGTTTTTCAGCATAAGCGCTTCCGAGTTCATCGAGATGTTCGTGGGCGTGGGCGCGTCAAGGGTACGGGACATGTTCAAGAAGGCGAGGGAGGCCAAGCCTTCGATAATATTCATAGACGAGATAGACTCGGTCGGGAGGACGCGCGGGGCCGGGCTTGGCGGGGGGCACGACGAGAGGGAGCAGACATTGAACCAGCTCCTGAGCGAGATGGACGGCTTCGAGCCCCACGAGGAGATAATCTTAATAGCGGCTACCAACAGGCCCGATGTCCTCGACCCGGCGCTCCTTCGGCCCGGCAGGTTCGACCGGCACATAGTCATAGACAGGCCCGGCTGGAAGGACCGGAAGGCCATACTTGAAGTCCATTCGAGGAACAAGAAGCTTTCCCCGGATGTCGACATGGAAAAAATAGCGAAGGGCACGCCCGGCATGACCGGGGCTGACCTGGAGAACCTCGTGAACGAGGCGGCCCTCGAGGCTGTCAAAAAGGGAAAGGACAGGATAGACACCAGGGACTTTGAAGAGGCGATGGACAGGGTCATCATGGGGTCGAAAAGGGAAGAGACCTTCTCCGACCAGGAAAAAAAGATAACGGCGTTTCACGAGGCAGGCCACGCGCTCGTCTCCTGGAGCTTGCCGCATACCGACCCGATACACAAAGTTTCGATAATCCCAAGGGGCATGTCTCTCGGGGCTACCCAGTTCGTCCCAGAGGAAGACAGGCATTATTACCCGAAGAGCTACCTCATGAACAGGCTTGCCGTGGCCCTAGCTGGCAGGGCGGCGGAAAAGCTCATGTTCAATGATGTGAGCTCAGGCGCCAACGACGACCTGAAGAACGCGACGGGGCTGGCCGAGAAGATGGTCGCCCAGTGGGGCATGTCCGACAAAGTCGGGCCTTTGAACTTCGGCAGGGGAGAGGAGCACCCGTTCCTGGGCAGGGACATATCCATCCAGAAGCGCTACAGCGAGGACATGGCCTGGCTCATGGACCAGGAGATAAGAAGCATGCTCCTTAGCGCCGAAGGCAGGGCCGATGAGATACTCGCCAGGGGTAAGGGCGTTCTCGAAGACCTCGCGGGGGCGCTCATTGTGAACGAATCACTCGATGCCGGAGAGGTGGACGACATTATACGCAAGTCAAAAGGGGGGGAGCCGTTTAGGAAGGCCAGCAACTAACCCTATCAGGTCGCTCAAAAAGGCCCATCTGCTTTGTCGTCATTGTCGCTTGTCATTGCGGCGTACAAACAACGTACGCCTCACTCCCCGCTCCTTGACTCCTCGCATCTGGAAACTTTTTGAGCGACCTGCATGATTCTCTTTCCGCACCCGTCCTCCCGCAGTTGGACTTTTACCGGGTCTTTGTCTTATTTCCGCTTTGCGCATCCCGATTGATATGATTGCGGTTGATTTCATGCGCCGGTTGTTTATATAATGGTTTACAGCTTACTTCGGGGTGTTCCAAATCCATGAAAAAAATCAGGATATTTATCGCGGACGACCATCCGGTTTTCAGAAACGGGATAAAGTCAGTCCTGTCGGGCTCTGATTACGATGTCATAGGCGAGGCTGACAACGGGAACGCTGCCCTGAAGGCAATCTCTGTCATGAAGCCGGACATAGCCATTCTCGACATCACAATGCCTGACCTCGACGGCATAGCCGTTACCAGAAGGGTAGTGGAAGAAGTCCCGGGAACCCGGGTCATCATCCTTTCCATGCACGCCGATCTTAATCACCCCATAGACGCGTTCAGGGCCGGCGCGCTCGGATATGTGCTCAAGGATTCCGACCCCGGAGAGCTTCTAAAGGCGGTCGAGAAGGTGAGCACCGGCGGCAAGTACGCCAGTCCGGCCGTTACTGAAGAGCTTCTTAACGACTTCGTGGATGTGATCAAAAAAGAGCAGAGCAACGACCCGTTTGATACGCTTTCCGCGCGCGAAAAGGAGATATTGAAGCATATCGCCGACGGCTCCACGAGCAAGGAAATAGCCGGAAAGCTCTTCATCTCTCTGGCAACGGTCAAAAGCCACAGGAACAATATCATGAAAAAGCTCAAGGTCAACGACATGGCCAGCCTCATAAAGACCGCCATTAAAAAAGGCATCGTAAACCCCGACTGACCCTTCTCAATCCTTTTGCCGGTAAGCTCCCTCATCCTTTTGGTCCATCCTCAATTCAACACCTTTTCCTCCTTAAATTAGTCCTCATTCCCGATTACTTAAACTCGCAGGCATCCGATAAATAATTCAGATGCACGAGACAGGCACGCCCGCAAAAATGTTTCGCGTAAAAAACAGCTGCTCCCGGAGAGACCATGAAGGCGCTCATCATAGACGGCGGGCAGGCGGTAAGGTCGATGATGGGTTTCGTGCTTGACGGAGAAGGCTTCGAGGTAAGGCAGGCCTCTGGGCTGCTGGAGATAAGAGGTCTGCTGGGCCAGGGATACGCGCCTGACATCGTAATCACTTGTCAGTCCGGCGCCGGCATTGATGTGATGGGGCTCCGGCTGCTGAAGGCGCACTCCGCCATGAAAAGGGTCCCGGTCATCCTGATGGCGGAAAAAGAGGACCTGGAAAGGCAGATGAAATGGAAGGAGGCCGGGGTCACATGCTGGCTGACATGGCCCGTTACGCCGGAGCAATTCCTTGAGATGGTGCAGATAGTCCTTTTTGACGCGCCGGGTAAAAAGAAATGCCGCAGGCCTTGATAATGAATTGATGATAAATACCCGTCAAAAGTTTGCGGGTTTATAAAAAGACTTCTCTTGTAATAACTCCTCGTTTGCACTTCCGCATTCTCCCCTGGCTTCTGTTACCCGCCGCCCCCTGTCCCGCAGGGGGCGTTTCCTTTTCCTCCCAAAAAACTCGATATATTTTCCACCTTCCTTTATAATCTAGTCATAAAAATTGCTCTTTTTCCTGACCTCGGCAGGGCAAATAAAAATGCTCACATATTATCCATATATGCTGCGCTTTTTATTTCCGCCCTTCCTTGACTTCAGAAAAAATATCTAATTTTTAGAGGCAGTCTCATTCAAAAGTCCATGAAAAGGAAGGTATACAGTGGGAAAAACTGAAAACAGCCCGGCATCCAGGCAGTTCAAATACCAGAGGGAAGACTTTGGAGCGCTTCCGGTGAAGCTCGAACACCTCACGATATGCATAAACTTCGCCGGAGAGAAAGTTGAAACGAGCGGGCTCCTGCAGATGAGCGCGCTCACTGCTCTGGACGAACTCATACTCGACGCCAGGGACCTGGAAATAACCAGTGTCGAATGGCTGACAAGCCAGGAGGACGAACAGGGCTCCCAGCTCGCCTTTGAATACAGGCGCGAAAAAGACAAGCTTGCCGTAAAGCTTCCACGGAGGGTCGAAGCAGGGGAGAGGTTTTTCGTGAGGACGCAGAGCAGGTGTACCCCAACCGAGCACATCCTCGAAGGGATATACAAAGACACGACCCCTCCCGGAGCGCCGCAGCAGTTCATCTCACAGTGCCAGCAATGGGGCTTTCAGCGCATCATGCCAATCTTCGACGACTGCCGCGCCAAGTGCACCATGACTACGACCATAGAGGCGGACGCAGCTTATACCCACCTCATCAGCAACGGCAATGTATGTAAAAGCGCCAACCCCGGCGGCGTTCCAGTGCAAAAGCCCGGAGACCCGTCGCGCCAGCGCATAACATACGAGAACCCGGTGCCCATGGCCCCGTACCTTTTCTTTGTGGCGGCCGGGACCTGGGATATGCTTGTAGACGAAGTCTCGTATCCGTCGGTCCGCAAAGTGCGCCTCGAGTACCTTGTGCCGCCGGGCTCAACTGAGGAAGCCCGCGTGCCGATGGCCATTCTGAAAGATTCGGTCCTGTGGGTCGGCAAGACCCAGGACTATGAATACGAGTTCGACACCTACCGCACCATCTGCATGACGAAGTCCAACTTCGGCGGCATGGAAAACCTGGGGAACACGACCATCGTAACCGATGCCGCCCTCATAACTGAACACACGCTCGACCATCTCCTTCTGTACGCTCATGCAGTGATAGTGCATGAATTCGAGCACAACCAGTGCGGCTCGGAAACGACCATGGAAACGCCGTTCGATGTCTGGCTGAACGAGGCGTACACGGTCGATGTGGAAAGGCAGTTCATGGCCGACCTTTTCGACCCGGCCTTTGTAAGGCTCAATCAGGTGGATTCGATAAGAGCGCCTTTGTTGGGCCCTCTGACCATAGAAGACGCTGGCCACTTCGGACGAATCGTAAGGGAGGGCTTCAACGACCCTGAGGAGCTTATTGACGGAGTGACCTATGTAAAGGCCGCCGAAGTCATACGGATGCTGCGCCTCATTATCGGGCCAGAGGCATTTGTGGCCGGCAAAAGGCTGTACTTCAGCCGCTACCGCGCCGGCAACGCCAATACCGACCAGTTCTTTGAATGCTTTGAAGAGGTCTCGGGCGTGTCGCTTACGCAGTTCAAGAGCGAATGGCTGTACAGGATAGGATACCCGAAGGTATCCGCCGTAACCGAATACGACAAAGGGGCAGGGCGCTTCCATATACGCATCAAGCAGGAGAAGCAGGAAGGATTGAGGCCTTTTTTCCTGCCGATAGCCTTAAGCCTGGTCGATGAAAAGGGGCTCGATATCGAAGGGACAGAGCGGGTAATCATGCTCAATGAGTTTGAAACAGAGGTCGTCTTCGAAAACCTCAACGAGCCCCCGGCGTTCGCTTCGATGAACCGGGACAGCTCTTTTTACGGCACCTTCCGGCACGAGAACGCTGATGAAAAGACGCTCTCGGCGCAGGCCCGGCTTGACCCGAACGCCTATAACCGGGTAGACGCCATGAGAAAGCTCACCGACAGGCAGCGCGTGAAGCTCCTCAACGACCCGGCGGCCTCCATAAGCTCTGAGTGGCTCGACCT
Source organism: Deltaproteobacteria bacterium GWA2_54_12 (assembly GCA_001795535.1). Lineage (GTDB taxonomy): Bacteria > Desulfobacterota > GWC2-55-46 > GWC2-55-46 > GWC2-55-46 > GWA2-54-12. The sequence goes on along the minus strand of MGPK01000073.1, from coordinate 19,354 downwards.
GTACGGCGTTTTTCTTTCCGACAAAAGCCTGCCGGCTTCGCTCAAGGCCAATTTTATCCGCATAGACGAGCAGCCTGTCGACCGCTCTTACGCGACCTGGTATCTGGAGCTGGTTGCCGCGCGGGACAAACTTATGTCCGCCGTGAACGCGCGGTTCAGGGACGAGCTGGTCGCTGAGTTCAGGTCATTGGGCACGGCAGAGGGCAAGACAATGCGCCAGGGCATAGAGGAGAGGATGCTCAAGGGCGTCCTGCTGGAGCTTATCGCCGTTGACGACACAAAGGACAGCCACCGCATCATACTGAGTTCTCTTGAAGAGGCGAAGACCGCAACTGAGCGCGTCTCGGCGCTTACGGCATTGAACCGCTCTGCCGAGCCGTCGAGAAAAGCCGTCCTTGAAAAATATTACGAGAACTGGCACGGGCACCTCAGCGGGTACGCCAATTACTTGCGCGTGGTATCGAGCGGGACAGGGGCGGATGTGTTCGACGAGATAGAGGCCGAAAAGAGCAGGAAGAGCTTTGACATCAACCAGCCGACATGGTGCCGCGCGCTCTTTTTGACCATGGCAGGCAATAACAGGATGGTCTGGACCGGCCGGGGCATACAATGGGTCGCGGATACGGTCGTGTCGCTCGCGCCGATAAACGCTACGACAGCAAGCCGTCTCCTGAATACATTCCAGCATGTGCGCAGCCTGAAACCGCAGTTGAAAGAGAAGGTAACGGCAGCCCTCGAACAGATAGTCCGGCTTGTAACTATTGATGCGTGCGCTTCCATACACGGCCAGGCCTCTACCTATCTGAAGGGCGTTCAGGAGTAGCAGGTTTCCAATAAACACTTTCTCTGAAGAAGGGGCGGCAAATTAAAATTTGCCGCCCCTTTTATTGTTCCGAAATGCTGGTACGGGAAAAAGGCAGTTTGCCCGGCTTTGCCCAGCGCTGCCTTTCTTTTTCCAGAGTTGCTCCATCTCTCCCATGATATAATAAAAGAGTCCTGCGCACCTCCATCATTCTCGCGTTAGAGTATTCACTCTGTCAATTTTCAAGTTCAAGCAGGATTAAAAGAACAGCGCCATCTTGAAAAGCTTGTTTCATCAGGGCGAGGGCCTTTCAGTCCACTTTGATGGGCGCTCGAACCCAAGGCGCGTGAGTTCCTGTCTATAAGCAACCGGGATAAGCCAATTGAAAATATTTGATCTATACAGGAACGGAGCATATTACAACCTGCGCAGGCTGACGGCTGTCGTAGCCGTCGCCTTTACGGCCCTTATCGTGATTTCCCTGGGCGTCAATCTACGGCAGTTACGCAACCACACCCGGGAACTGGCCAAAATGGAGGCATTGACGACCTTCAACAAGGACCAGGCGTTCCGTTTATGGGCGACCAGTCACGGCGGCGTTTATGTCCCCCCGAGTGAAACTACCCCGCCAAATCCCTACCTCAGCCACATCCCCGACAGAGATATAGAGCTCCCTTCGGGCAAAAAGCTGACCTTGATGAACCCGGCTTATATAATGAAGCAGGCTATGGCGGAATACAGCCAACTTTACGGCGTGAGAGGCCACATAACGAGCCTCAAGCCCCTGAACCCGGCGAACAAAGCAGACGAATGGGAGCGTGAGGCCCTTATCGCGTTTGAGCGCGGGTCGGTGAAGGAGAGAACTGAGTTTACCAAAGTTGACGGGCAGCCTTACCTTCGTCTGATGCAGCCCATGGTCACGCAGGAAGGGTGCCTCAAGTGCCACGCCCACCAGGGCTACAAGGTAGGTGACGTGCGCGGCGGCGTGAGCGTCTCTTTGCCAATGAAGCCCTATCTGGCCAAAGAGTCGAAATTGGACCGTACGATTGTCTCAACCCATCTGCTCGTGTGGCTGCTGGGGATGGCTGGCATCGGTTTTGCCTATCGCAGGGGCAGCATAGACATAACAGAGCGCATGAAGGCGCGGGAGGCTATAAGGGCGGAAGAGGAGCGGTTCCGTAACCTCGTCGAGACGACAAATGATGTAATATGGGAGGTCGATGTAAATGGCGTCTATACATATATCAGTCCGCAGGTGCGTTCTATCCTGGGATACGAGCCCGAAGAGCTTATCGGCAAAACGCCTTTCGATGTAATGCCCGATGACGAGGCTCAGCGTGTAAGGGAGTTCTTCGATAGGGTAATGAAGTCCGTGGAGCCGTTCTCTTATTTTGAAAACAAGAACCTTACAAAAGACGGGCGTGTCGTGGTGCTTGAAACCGGCGCTGTGCCTTTTTTCGATAAGGCTGGGACTCTGCTTGGATACAGGGGAATTGACCGCGATATAACCGAGCGGAAGAAGGCTGAAAAGGAGCTTGAAAAAGTATTGGCAGAGCTTACCCGTTCCAACGCGGACTTGCAGCAGTTCGCTTTTGTCGCGTCCCACGACTTGCAGGAGCCGCTGCGCGCCGTGACGAGCTATCTTCAGCTCCTCTCCAGGAGGATCAAAGGCAGACTCGATGAAGAGGCGGACAGTTTTGTAGCATCCGCCGTGGACGGCGCGGTAAGAATGGAAGTGATGATAAAAGACCTCCTCGAGTTCTCGCGCGTCAACACAGCGGGCGGGGCTTTTGAGAGGTCTGATTCCGGGGCGCTTCTTGACGCCGCGCTCGCTAACCTCGCGACAGCCATAAGCGAGAGCGGCGCAGAGGTGAGGCGCGCTAAGATGCCCAGCGTGTACGCGGACCCGGTGCAATTCATCCGCCTGTTCCAGAACCTCATAGGGAACGCGATAAAATTCAGAAAGCATGGTGAGCCGCCTGTAATAGAGGTGGGCGCGCGGGAGGGCTTCGAGGGTTGGGTTTTTACGGTAAAGGACAACGGCGTGGGCATAGCGCCGGAAAATATGGATAAGGTCTTCGTCATATTCCAGCGCTTCCACGGCAAGGAATTCCCGGGTACGGGCCTGGGACTGGCGATATGCAAAAAAATCGTTGAGCGCCACGGCGGCAGGATCTGGGTCGAATCCGAGCCGGGCAAGGGCTCAGTCTTCTGCTTTACTCTGCCTGAAAAAAAGGTCTTGTAAACGGCCATTTAGCTCAAAAAAAATTGACAGGTCACATGCTTTGAAGTTATTCTGAATGTGCGGACTGACGCGCCCTGTTATTTTTGCAGGGAAAGTAGGCCAGATTGAACGATAGTTCAAGCTGGCCTTTTATTTTTTTAAGGGAGCGCTTGAAGCAAGCTCCACTAAAGAGGAGGTCATTATGTCGGATTTCTACCAGACTGATATCATAACAACGCTGCACAGGCTCGGAGATCCGCAGCTTGAGAGGATAGAAAGCGAGCTTGCCGGTTTTTCAAAAAGCAGGCCGGCCACTCTGGTCCTGCCGGCTCTTTATGCGGAGTTCGAAGCTGACGCGCTTAAGGGCATAGTGGAGGAGCTTAAAAAAGTAAAATACATAAAAGAGATCGTCCTTTCTCTCGGGAGAGCCTCTGACGAGGAGTTTGAAAGCGCCAAGAAGTTCATGTCGGTAATCCCGTACGATGTGAAGATAATACATAACGAAGGGAAGAGGATAAAGGCGCTCTACTCGACGCTGGAAGACTACGGGTTGTGGGCTGGCGAGGACGGCAAAGGGCGTTCGGCCTGGCTCGCCTACGGATATACGATAGCCTCGGAACGCTCGGATGTGATCGCCCTCCATGACTGCGACATCGTAAACTACAACAGGGAGATGCTCGCGCGCCTTTGTTACCCTGTGATGAACCCCAGCATAGACGTGGTGTTCTGCAAGGGCTTCTACAGCAGGGTGACGGACAGGATGCACGGGAGGGTCACAAGGCTCCTCATAACTCCGCTCGTGAGGGCCCTGCAGAAGCTTGTTCACGGCCATGACTTCCTTTCGTTCCTCGACAGTTTCAGATATCCTCTGGCTGGAGAGTTCTGCATGATTACCGACCTTGCCTGGGTCAACCGCATTCCCTGGGATTGGGGGCTGGAGGTAGGCGTTCTTTCCGAGGTTTTCAGGAACTACTCTCCAAAAAGAGTCTGTCAGGTGGACATAGCTGATAATTATGAGCACAAACACCAGGAGCTGTCTCCCGAGGACGAAAACAAGGGCCTAATGAAGATGTGCGTGGACATCTCAAAAGCCATATTCAGGGTCCTCGCGGCAGAGGGCATCGTGTTCTCGGAAAATTTTTTCAAGTCCCTTGAAGTGGGCTACCTGAGGCTGGCTGAGGATACGATGGTAAAATACGAAGCTGACGCGGCGATAAACGGGCTTTACTACGACAGGCACGGCGAGGCCAAGGCTGTAGAGGCGTTCATAAGGGCTATACACAAAGGCGCTCAGGCCGTGCTTGAAAACCCGATGGGTACGCCGCTCATACCGAGCTGGAGGAGGGTCAGCGCTGGCATACCAGGCGTGCTCGATTTTCTGAGGGACGCTGTTGACCAGGACAACATGTAGGCGCGTCTGATTATCAAAAGTCAGATAATATGTTTCGTTCAGTTTTTAAGAGATTTTGATCTGGAGGTTTTTTGCCAAATAGTCTTTCAGGCATAGCCGGGATAATAATCCTGGGCGTTGTAGCGCAATGGATAGCGTGGCGGATTAAACTGCCCTCGATCCTGCTCTTGCTCGTCTTCGGGTTTGTGGCAGGCCCTGTCACCGGCTTCATAAGGCCGGGCATGATATTCGGAGAAAGCCTGTTCCCGATCGTTTCTCTTTCAGTCGCCCTGATACTTTTCGAGGGAGGCCTCAGCCTCAAGTTCAGGGAACTTCGCGCGACCGGGAGCGTTGTTCAGAGGCTCATATCAGTGGGGGCGCTTGTTACCTGGTTTCTAACCTCCGTGTTCGCCGTTTACATCCTTCGTATGGATGCAGCGGCATCCGTGCTTCTTGGCGCCATCACGATGGTAACGGGCCCTACTGTAGTGATTCCGCTTCTGCGGCTTGTGCGGCCAAAGGACAGGGTCGCTTCCATGCTCAAGTGGGAGGGCATTCTGATAGACCCCATCGGAGCCGTCCTGGCTGTTCTCGTTTTCGAGGCGATAATCGCGGGCAGGTTTCACGATGTGCCTTCAATGGTCGCGGCAGGGATACTTAATATGCTTTTTACAGGCACGCTCATTGGAGGGGCAGGCGCTTTAGCGATTGTATTTTTCCTCCGATATTACCTGATACCTGATTTTCTGCAAAGCCCTGTCACCCTCATGTCAGTCGTAGCGGTATTCACGGCCTCAAACCTTATCCAGGCGGAATCGGGGCTGCTGGCAGTTACAGTCATGGGAATAGCCCTCGCGAATCAGAACTTCGTGGCAATAAAGCACATAATAGAGTTCAAGGAAAACCTGCGGGTGCTCCTCTTGGCGGTGCTCTTCATCATACTCTCGGCAAGGCTTCAACTCAGCGATTTTCAGGCCCTGGGTCTTAAAAGTCTGGTGTTTCTGGCCGGCATCATACTCATCGTACGCCCGGCGGCCGTGCTCGTCTCGACGCTTGGTTCCGGCATAACCTGGAGGGAGCGGATATTCATGTCATTTGTCGCTCCGAGGGGCATAGTGGCTGCTTCGGTCGCTTCGGTTTTCGCTCTTCAACTCGCCGAGGCGGGCTTACCCGGCGCCAACGCCATAGCATCTGTAACCTTCCTCGTGATCATAGGAACTGTAATAGTCTACGGACTTGGGGCATCGGTCCTGGCCCGCCTCCTCAACCTGGCGCAGCCAAGCCCGCAAGGCATGTTTATTGTAGGAGCGTATCCGTGGACCATAGCGCTGGCAAGCTCAGTCAGGGAATCCGGCTTCAAAGTTGTCATGATCGACACCAACTGGGGCAACATCAATGCCGCGAGGATGGCAGGGCTTCAGGCCTACTATGGAAGCGCGCTTTCAGAAACCATACTTCAGGAACTGGACCTTGAGGGTATAGGACGCATTCTGGCTCTTACGCCGAACTACGGCATAAACTCGCTGGCGGTGCTCCGTTTCAACGATGTTTTCGACAGGTCCGAACTTTATCAGCTTTATCCTGGAAAAAAGGGAGAAAAGGAACTGGTCTCAAAGCACCTCCACGGCAGGTTTCTGTTCGGGCCTGACATGACCTTTGAAGAGCTTTCCGAGAGGTTCGCTAATGGAGCCGCGATAAAAAAGACTAACATTACGGAACAATTCGATTACGCGACTTTCAAGGAAAGATACAGGACCGCTGTCCCGTTGTTTCTTATAACGGAAAAAGGTGAGCTTCAGATACTTACAGCCGCTGATAAACAGCCTGAACCAGTGCCGGGGCAGTCGATCATAAGCCTGGTCGCCCCTGAGTGACTGAGAGGCCAAAAGGGTTGCGAGCTCTCTTTGCTTATCGTCACGGACATACCTCTTCATGCTCGCATAGCGGTTATTTTTGCGGAACAGCGCTGAATATTATCACAAATTTCCACTGCGTAAGAGAGGATGTCCGGTATATCGCCTTCTTTGTGGCATTGTCAAACTCGTAGGTCACCTCTCCTGAATTTCTTGACAGCATCTCATTCACGGCTTTTTTGAGTGTCTCGCTTCCCAGTTCCCTGGGATCCAGGAAATGGCGCTCCGTCTTTTTATGAAGCGTGGTCAGGCCGTCCGGGGCCAGGGCAAAAAATGAGACATCTGTACGAAGATCAAGGATGGACGCTATCTGCTCGGAGAGTTTATCAAGAAAAAGCGTCGCGCCGACAGCGCCGATGACCTTCCCACCTTCCATCACGGGAACGGCGATAACCGTGGAGCGCTGACCGGTGCTTTTGCTGATGACAAGCGCTCCGGTTACCTCCCGGCCCGCCATGAGGTCCGGGAAGTAGCTCCTGTCGCTCAGCTTCTCGGCAACGAGTCCTTTGTCGACGGTGTAGTAAGTCCCGTCAGGGCGGGCATACCAGATGATGAGCCCTTCATCCGATTTCTGATAGCCGCCAAGCACTTCCTTCATGTTCTCCCATTTGCCTGATCTCGCTTCATTCGTGGAAGCCAGTACTTCGAGGCTCTTTTGAACAGAGCCGATGCGCAAGTCCGTGTAAGACATAAAGGCGGACAGCAGACTTTGCGCGTCTTTCTCTTGAGAGGGCTGTGCAAACGAAAGACCGGGTATAATCGCCATAAGCAAAAAGAGAGCCCAAAAAAGGTATTTTTTCATCATATTTTCTCCTTATTTAGAGCGGACGCCCTCACCAGGTACGAACTGGCGGAAGGTGAGAACCAGGACGCCGTCACTTGCCTATGTCCTCGGCCCAGAGGTCTGGATGGCTCTGGGAAAAATCGCGCATAAGCCTGATGCAGCGCTGGTCCTGGACGACCTGGATCTGAACCCCGCGCTTTGAGAGCCACTGCTCTTCGCCCATGAAAGACAGGTTCTCGCCGATTACAACGCGCGGAATTCCGTAGAGCAGGATGGCGCCGCTGCACATGGAGCAGGGAGAAAGCGTCGTGTAGAGGGTACAGGCGCGGTAGAACGCGGCTGATTGGCGGCCCGCGTTCTCGATCGCGTCCATCTCGCCGTGGAGGACGGCGCTGCCCTTCTGGATGCGGCGGTTGTGGCCACGGCCTACAATAGCGCCTGAATGCACGAGGACGGAGCCGATGGGTATCCCACCCTCGGACAAGCCGAGTTCCGCCTCTTCGATTGCAGCGAGCATGTACGGGTCCATATTTTTTTTCCTGTATGTGGTTGCGTGACACAAAACCTCGCGTTTATCAGGCACCCGCGCCATTTCTACACATGGTTTCTGAGCATCAGCTCAATAGGGTGCGGGTTCAGGTAGACTTGTCTTTCAAGGTACGGCTCCCTGAACACGCGGACGAAATGGTTGACCAGCACAATGGGCGCTATGAGAGGGACAAGCCCCCTGTGATAGTCGCCGAAGAGCTCAAGAAGTTCCTGCTTTTCCGCGGCTGAAAGGTTTTTCTTGAAGTATCCCATTATATGATGGAGCACATTTGTGTTCTTGCGCGTGGTGGCTATCAGGCTCAGCCCTTCCATGAGAGAAGATAAGTATTCGGCATGGAGTTCATGCGTTTTGCGCTCTCCGGCTTTCGCGACAATCCTTCCGAGACGCGAGTAATGTTCAGGACTGTGGGCCATGATAAGGAGTTTGTGCCTGGTATGGAAATCGACGAGGCCTGCTGCGGAAGGCTCAAGCATGAACTCCTGCCAGCGGGCTTTGACGAATACCCGTTCGATGAAGTTTTCCCGCAACTCCGGGTCATGCAGCCTTCCATCGTCCTCGACCGGTATCAGCGGGAACCTCCTTACGAACGCGCTGCCGAAGATGCCCATGCCGCTCCTGTAGACAGACCCCGAGGGCCCGTAGACCTTGACCCCGTAGAGCCCTGAGCTCGGCGACCTTGCCTTGAAGATGAAGCCTGAGAGCGGCTCCTTTTCAAGCTCATCTAGCTTCCTTTCAGCCCATTCGCGCATTCCCTCGGTATGGTCTATGCCGGTCTTTCTGGTGACCAGACGCGCGTAGTCAGGAGTGCCCTTGAGCCTCATGGCCTCCCTCGGCACCGGCAGGCCATATTCCACTTCAGGACAGACCGGCACCCACTCAAAATACTTCCCCATCGTCTCGACGATGTACGCATCCCTCTGGTGCGTCCCGTCATAGCGCACCTTTTCGCCGAGAAGGCATGAGCTTATGCCGAGCTTTATTTTTTGCATTTCCCCTGTTTGAACGAATTGGACAGAATGAAAAGAGTGATGCAAGGAAAACTCATAGAAAATTATAGCGCAAATCAGAAAAAGATGGGCGGCAGGTGCTTTGAAGCCCGAATCCATAGCCTTATAAATAATATCTTCTTAAATCGCTGAAAAACTTGCTTGATATATTGAGATATGTTATAAAAATTATTCTTCGTGGTCGTGGGGTTTTTCCCGTAAGTTTGTGAATGGCCGTAGAGATAGCGTTGTTGGCATTCATAACCGCTTGAATTTTCAAGACAAATCGGGGCGTGGCTCAGTCTGGTAGAGCACTGCGTTCGGGACGCAGGGGCCGGAGGTTCGAATCCTCTCGCCCCGACCATGCAATCAAAAGGGACCAGCCGAAAGGCTGGTCCCTTTTTTTTGTCCTTTCGATTTAATAGTGCCCCATCCGGGACTCCTTCAACCTGTCTTTTTTCATATAAACGCGGCCGTTAGAAAAATCTTCCTTTTTTCAATATAATTGGCAAGGTGATATAATTATAAGGAAAGGGGGCTGCCCATGGCTGTTGATAAAAAACCCGATAGCTCCTCCGGCATTTATCCGCAATACAAGGGGCTGCTGAAGGCGGTCGAAGGCCTGGGCTTTCACGACCACCTGTGCCTCATCTACGAGTCGCCGGAAGAGCAGTTTGCCGCCATCGTCCCGTTCGTGCGGGTGGGTCTTGAGCGTGAGGAAAAGTGCGTATATGTCGCCGATGACAACACCTCGGCAGAAGTCATTGAACAGCTGAAAAGGGGCGGGGTAGACACTGCCGCCGCGATCAAGACAGGCTCGCTCAGCGTTATAACCAAGAAGGAAGCATACCTGAAGCAGGGATACTTTGACCCCGACTGGATGATACGGTTCCTCAAGGAGGCCACGGACGCCGCGAAGGCCGAGGGGTTTACGGGCTTGAGGGTCACGGGCGAGATGACCTGGATGCTCGGCAAAGACCCGGGTTCCGAAAGGCTCATAGAGTACGAATCCAAGCTCAATTACTTCTTTCCCGAAAACGACGCGCTCGCCATCTGCCAGTACAACATCGGCCGGTTCTCCCCTCAGATAATCATGGATGTAATACGGACTCACCCTCTGGTCATCTACAGGGGGCAGGTCTGCAGGAACCTTTACTATGTCTCCCCTGATGAGATGCTCCTTCCTAACCAGGGCTATCTCGAGGTCAGCAGGCTCCTGTATAACATACTCGATCGGGAGCGTCTGGAAGAGCTTAATAACCAGTCCGAAAACGCCCTCGGCAGGGTGGAGCAGGAGGTCGAAGAGGCAGAGCGCATAGGCAAGACCGGCAGCTGGGAATGGGACATCGATACTGGCAAGGCCGTCTGGTCTGGCGGGGCCTGCCGCATACTCGGCCTTGACCCGGGGATGGCGCCTGATTTCAAGGAGCACCTCAGGTTCTATGCCCCTGAGAGCGCCAGAAAACTTGAAGAGGCGGCCGCTGACTCGCTGAAGACCGGATTGCCGTTTGAACTCGACCTTGAGCTGGCCTCCAGTATGGACGGCAGAAGATGGGTCATTGCCAGGGGCGGCGTGAAACGCGGCGTGGACGGGCGCGTAACAGGGCTCCTGGGGAGCGTAATCGAGATTACCGGGCGCAAGCTCGCGGAGGAGGCCCAGAAAAAGATAAACGAGGAGCTTCATTACGCGCTCGCCAAAGTGAAACTTTTAAGCGGCCTTCTGCCCATATGCGCCTATTGCAAGAAAATAAGAAACGACAAGGGTTATTGGGAAGGCCTTGAGAAGTTTATCAGGGAGCATTTCGGGGCTGAGTTTACCCATTGCATCTGTCCCGAGTGCGCTGAGAAGTTCGCGAAGAAGGATATTGGAATGGCATGAAGAGGGCCGAAAACGCGTCTTTTTCAAAGCAGGGGCAGCCTGGCTGCCCCTGCTTCAATTTCCGCTAATGGTAACATGGGCCTTAGAATGCCGGTTTAAATGAAATTTAAAGCCCCGGCTCCGTGAAGACGCCCTTGACCGTGGGCATAGATTGGAGTAACCTTTTCAGGTATTGGGAACAGATAAGATGAACAACAGGCTCAAAGCGCGGCTCGATAGCCTTTACAGGACTTTTGACCTTGCATTTCTGGCGACCGATCCCCTGGAATTCGTGCACAAGTACGATAACCCGGAAGACAGGGAGATAGTCGGCCTCGTATCGTCGTCCCTTGCCTACGGCAGGGTGGACACCATAAAAAAGAGCATAGCAAAGGTGATGGCAGCAGCCGGGCCGCACCCGTACAAGTTTACGAGGCGCTTTGACCCGGCAAAGGATAAGGCCCTTTTCGACGGCTTTGTCCACAGGTTCAACAGGGGAGACGACATCGCCTGCCTTTTCTGGTTCGCCAGGCAGATGATAGAGGAGAGCGGCTCGATAGGGGGCTTCTTCCTAAAGGGCTACTCTTCAGGCCACAAAAATGTGAAACAGGCTTTGGCCGCTTTTTCGAACAGCGTCCTTTCCCTTGACTCTTCCGCTGTCTACGGCGGCAGAAGGCTTGCCCCGAAAGCAGGCGTGAGGTTCTTTTTCCCGAACCCCGAAGACGCTAGCCCGTGCAAGCGGTTGAACCTGTACCTTCGGTGGATGGTCAGGGCCGACAGACTGGATTTCGGGCAGTGGAGCGGAGTCGACACGGCAAAGCTGGTGATCCCGCTCGATACGCACATAGCGAGGATCTCGAAGAACATAGGGCTCACGAGGAGAGCGAGCCCTGACTGGAAGATGGCTGAGGAGATAACAGAGGCCTTGAAGGCCCTCGACCCCTCTGACCCGGTGAAATACGACTTTGCCCTGTGCAGGCTCGGAATACTCGACAAGTGCCCTAAAAACAAGGATGCGGCAAAGTGTGAAAGCTGCCTCATTAAGGACATATGCGTTCTTTGAGAGAGGCCGTAAGCGCCCGTTTACCGGGAAAATATATTTTGACAGGACCGCCCTTATGGGGTAACATCAGGCGGGAAATCCAGCAGCTTTAATAACACGCCGCAAGGGCCGATTAGCCTTTCCTGCAAACTATTGTCCGGAGCTTGTAAACCAGTGCAGCATACAGTTGTCAGGGAAAAACAGGGGCCTGCTGAGGGGCGCATGAGCATGGACGAGGTCCTGGAACTTGTAAGGGACGATATCTCGGCCATGGAGAGCGGGTTCAAGGAAAGCCTGAACTCGAATGTTTACCTCGTAAGCAAGGTTGGCGAGTATATCCTTAAAAGCGGCGGAAAGCGCTTCAGGCCGATGGTCCTCATGCTCTGCTCGAAGCTTTGCGGTTACACCGGCGACAGGCATATCCCTCTGGCTGGGGTGGTCGAGTTCATACACACGGCTACTCTTTTGCACGATGATGTCGTTGACAACGCCAATTTGAGGCGCGGGAGCGCATCAGCCAATACGGTCTGGGGGGACGGCGCCAGCATACTCGTTGGCGACTACCTCTTTTCAAAGGCGTTTTTCCTTACGGTCAAGTACGGCGACATGAGCGTGCTGAAGGTCCTTTCAGACTCGACTACCCGCATGGCCGAAGGCGAGGTGCTTCAGCTCCTGAAGCACAGCGACGCTGAAACGACCGAAGCCGAGTACCTCGATGTCGTCACGAACAAGACCGCCGTTCTGATCTCAGCCGCCGCGCGCATAGCAGGCATACTCGCTGAAACAGGCTTGGAAAAACAGGACGCTCTGGCGGAATACGGCATGGGCCTGGGGATAGCTTACCAGCTCATGGACGACTGCCTGGACTATGTCTCCACAGACGAGGACCTCGGAAAATCCGTGGGCAACGACCTCAAGGAAGGCAAGGTCACTATGCCGCTTATCCATGCGGCCCAGAAGGCCACGGAAGCCGAGAGGACGGTCATAAAAGAGGCGGTCGAGGGCGACGAACTTACCCCTGAACAGCTTCGGGCGGTCATCTCCATCATCAGGAAGTACAGGGGAATCGAGTACACGATGGACAGGGCAAGGGGCTACATAGATAACGCCAAGCGGAACATCGAGACTTTCGATGCGTCAGCCGAAAAGACCGCTCTGCTCGCGCTTGCCGATTTTGTCATCGAAAGGACGCACTGACTTCCGGAAAACGGGGGCGCCCGATGGATAAAAGAGAAAAAGCCGGGAAGGTCCTAGACATACTTGAAAAGGAATTCCCCGGGGCCACAACCGCGTTAAGGTTCGAAAACCCGCTTCAACTCCTCATCGCTACTATTCTTTCAGCCCAGGCAACAGACAAGCTCGTAAACCAGGTCACTGAATCCCTTTTCAAAAAATACAGGACAGCCGCCGACTTCAAAGGCGCTGACCCCTCTGAGCTTGAACGCGACCTCAGCTCCATAAACTTCTACCGCAACAAGGCCAAGAGCGTAAGGGGCGCGTGCGTGAAAATCGTCGAAGAGTTCGGCGGGCGCGTACCCGAGACCCTCGAAGAGCTTACGACTTTGCCGGGCGTGGGCCGCAAGACAGCGAACATAGTGCTCGGGAACGCGTTCGGGCAGGCGGCGCTCGCGGTAGATACGCATGTCAAGAGGGTCGCCCAGAGGCTAGGTTTGACGGCCTCAGACGACCCGGACAAGATAGAGGCCGACCTTACCGCCATAATCCCTCCTGAGAGATGGACCATGACCACGCACCTTTTCATCCACCACGGCAGGAAGACCTGCAAGGCCTTGAGGCCGGATTGCGAGCACTGCCCGATCCAGGCCTACAGCGTCTATTACAAAGATGTTTTCCTCAAAAAGAAAAAGTAACTGTCAGGCCGCCGCAACAATAAGCCCTCTTGACTGGCACTCGACCAATGTGGCGTAGTATCCGCCGCCGCTCAAAAGCTCGCTGTGGCTGCCCGTCTCGATTATCGCGCCGTCCTTCAAGACAAGTATCCTGTCCGCCCCGACGACCGTTGAGAGCCTGTGGGCTATTATGAAAGTGGTCCTGCCTTGCATGACCCGCTCCAGGGCATCCTGCACGAATGACTCTGACTCGGCGTCAAGTGACGAGGTGGCCTCGTCCAGTATGAGTATGGGCGGGTCTTTTATCAAGGCCCGCGCTATGCTGAGCCTCTGCCTCTCACCTGCCGACAGCAGGCTCCCTCGCTCGCCTATCATCGTGTCATAACCTTTGGGCAGGCGCATGATGAAATCATGCGCGTTGGCCGCCTTCCCCGCGGCGGTTATCTCGTCGGTTCCGGCGTTCGGCTTGCCGTAGGCTATGTTGTTCTTTACGGTGTCGTTGAAAAGCAGCGCGTCCTGCGATACTACGCCGATACGCTCTCTTAAAGAGCGCTGCTTCATGTCTTTCAAGTCCACGCCGTCTATCCTGATGGAGCCGCTTGTAGGGTCGTGGAGCCTCTGGAGCAGGGCTGCTATGGTGGACTTGCCGGCGCCGCTCGGGCCCACCAGGGCCACGCATTCGCCGGGGCTGACGAAGAGGTCTATGCCGTTCAGTACCGGCCTCGTCTGGTTATATGCGAAGCTTACGCCTTCGAATACCACCTCGCCGGAGATGGCCTTTACGGGCTTAGCGTGAGGCGCGTCGGACATGTGGTCGTGGGCGTCTATGATAGAGAAGATTATGCCGAGTGAGACCGATGCCTTCCTTATCGTCTGGTAGACTCCGGTGAGGCCCTGGACAGGGCCGAACAGGCCGGACGCGTAGCCGAGAAAGGCGATGAGCGTGCCAGCGGTTATCTCCTGCTTTATTACGAGATAGCCGCCGACGGCAAGGGCGCACACCTTGGCGAGTATGCCTATGAGGTTTTTGGCCGCGCCCACGCCTGTGTCCACGCCGACTCCGCGCAGCACCATCCTGTTCGCGCCGTGCACGCCTGACATGAACCGCTCTTTTTCAGAGTCTTCAGCGGCGAAGCTTTTTACGGTGAGTATGCCGGTCAATACCTCGTTGAACCTGGAAAATATCCGCGTCCACCGGTCGACCAGAGCCCTTTCGCGCCGTGTCTGCTCGTCCGCGGCCCACATGCCTATGATGGCCGGAAGGGGCGCGAAGAACAGGACTATGAAGGAGAGTGTCGTATCCAGATTAAACATGATGACAAGGGAGATGACGAGGTAGACGACGCTCGGGAAGACATTGAAGGCGATATCCGATATCGCGCTGACAAAACCGTTTACGCCCCTGTCGAGCTTGGTCATTATCCCGCCTACCGTCTCCTCCCGGTGGTAAGTCATGGGGAGGTGATGGAGGCGCGTGACGGTCGCCTCCAGGAGGCCTTGGTTGACGTCGAGCCTTATTTTCCAGGCGAGCCAGTTTGAAAGGCCGCCGAAAGCCTCGCGCGCGAGGTTCAATCCGATGAGCATGGCTATGCCCACGGCAAGTCCGGTGAAGACCCCGGTGCCGAGTTTGTCGAATATGTACTTCATGGCAAGGGGTTCGAGCGCGCCGAGGACCGCGACAAGCAGGGTCAGGGAAGATATTGCCGTGAGCAGCCCCTTGTGCGGTGATATGAAGCCAAGGGCCCGTGCGGCCTGGGTCAGCCATTGTCCGTTTGATTCGTGTCGTTCCATAGCGGTCCGCCTTTTTGAAAAAAGATATATATATACGATATGGATATCCAAAGTACCTTTATGTGACCGGGGTTACGAGACGGTTTTTTTAGAAGAAATGGCATTATTTCCGCGTTTCTGTTATACTTTCGCTGATGAAGGCGATAGTTTTCGATAACGGCTTGAGCTTCCACGCCGACTGGAAAAAGCCGACTCCGGCCCCTGGAGAGGCCCTTGTGCGGGTAACTCTCGCTGGCATCTGCGCGACCGATCTCGAGATAACAAAGGGGTACATGGGTTTCACTGGTGTGCCTGGCCACGAGTTCGTCGGTGTTATTGAAGAGGCGGCTGACGACAGGCTCGAGGGCAAGAGGGTAGTTGGCGAGATAAACCTGGGCTGCGGCAAGTGCGATTACTGCAAGCACAAGATTGAAAACCACTGCCCCAGCCGCAAGGTGTTGGGCATAAAGGGCAAGGACGGCGCGTTCGCCGAATACATCACGCTTCCCTTCAAGAACCTCCACCCGCTGCCTGATAACATATCCGACGAGGAAGCGGTATTCATTGAGCCGCTCGCGGCTGCTTTCGAGATACTCGAACAGGTGAAGGTGAACGAATATACGAGGGCGTGCGTCCTTGGCGACGGAAGACTGGGCCAGCTTGTAGCCCAGGCCCTCGCCACGACCGACTGCTCGCTTCTTGTGATTGGAAGGCACGAAGAGAAACTTTCGTTATTGAAGGCTCGCGGCATACCGACGCGCACTGGCGCGGAGGGGCTTGAAAAACAGCTGGACCTCGTTGTCGACTGCACGGGCTCCGCTGATGGCCTATCGACCGCACTTGACCTCGTGAGGCCGACCGGCACCGTGATATTGAAGACAACCGTTGCGCAAAGGACAGGGGACGACCTTAACAGGGTGGTAATAGACGAGATAACGCTGCAGGGTTCCAGGTGCGGCCCGTTCGAGCCGGCGATGCAGGCGCTTGAAGAAAGGCGGGTCGATGTGAAGCCGCTTGTTTCAAAAGTGTTTCCAATCGAGCAGGGGGTGGAGGCCTTCGGGTATGCCGCTCAAAAAGGCGTGTTGAAGGTCCTTATCAAGGTGTAAACATGGACAAGCTTTATTTCGACAGCCATGGAAAAGTCATCGAGTGGGAAGGCCAAGAGCAAAGGAGGGAGGGCCGTTTCCCGGTCTGCCTTTCTGTCGTCTACCACGGACACGCGACTGAGGCGTGCGCCGATTTCATCCTCAACATCTCGAAGAGCGGAGTTTTCGTTCTAACGAAGGAACCTCTGCCCATAGGCACTGAGCTGACGCTCAGGTTCTACATACCTCCTGAGGAGAAGACCCTGAGCGAGTTCGAGGGAATAGTGGCAGGCGTCAATGCCGACAACCCCAGATTCCCCAAAGGCATGCATGTAAAATTCGTCGCATGCCTTCCTGATGATTTGAAAAAGCTCGAGGATTTTCTTGAAGATAAAAGGCACCTCCTCGATATTAAGGCGTAAAAAAATCCCGGGTCCTTTGGGCCCGGGATTTTTAGTATTCTTTTTAATTTCATCCTCAGCATATCCTCGGGAGCTGTTCGCCCGAGAGCATGTCGATTATCCGCCTGTTCCCGATTGATGTCTCAAGAAGCACCTTGCCTTTTGGCCCGTCCGCTACCGTCCCTATGATGGCGGCGTCAACCCCGAGAGGGTGGGCCTTCATGGCCGCGAGCGCTTTGCCTGCGTCCTCGCTGGATACTACAGCCACGAGCTTGCCTTCGTTGGCGAGGTAAAGCGGGTCGAAGCCCAGGAGTTCGCACGCGCCTCGCACGGCCTCCTTCACAGGCAGGTCTTGTTCCTTGATGGTAATGCAGCAGCCACATGATGCCGCGAACTCGTTTAGCACGGTCGCCAGCCCGCCCCTTGTCGGGTCTCGCATGGCGCGCACTCCTGAGGGGGCAGCCGCGATAATCTTCATTGTGAGCGTATGGAGGGCCGCGCAGTCGCTTTCAACGGGCACATCCATCATGATGCCTTCCCTGTGGGTCATTATGGCTATGCCGTGGTCGCCCATTGTGCCGGATACGATGACAACATCACCGGGCCTTATGTTCGCTGGCGTAAGCTCCGGGCCGTTTATTACTCCGATGCCTGCCGTGTTGATGAAAAGCTTGTCTCCCTTGCCGCGTTCGACGACCTTGGTGTCACCTGTCACGATGCTCACGCCTGCCGCGCGTGCGGTGGCTGCCATCGAGGCTACCACTCTTTTCAACTCGTCCATGCCGAGCCCTTCCTCGATAATAAACGAAGCGGACAGGTATACAGGCTCTGCCCCGCCGACGGCGAGGTCGTTGATGGTGCCGCAGACCGAGAGCTTGCCGATGTCGCCGCCCGGAAAGAAAATCGGCTTTACCACATAAGAGTCGGTAGTGAAGGCGAGCTTTTTCGCGGGAAGGGTGAAGACTGCCTGGTCGTTAAGAGGAGCGAGTAGCGGGTTGTCGAAAGCTTTCGCGAAGACTTCTTCCGTAAGCCTTCTTGAGTAGCTCCCGCCGCTTCCGTGCGCGAGCAGTACCGTCTTGTTCCTGTCCATCAGGCAACCCTCCTGTATTTGTACCACGCCGCGCAGGTCCCTTCGGAAGAGACCATGCAGGGGCCGATGGGGAACTCGGGCGTGCACGCCTTGGCGAAGAGGCCGCATTCATTAGGCGTTATAAGGCCTTTCAGGACCGACCCGCATTTGCAACCCTTTGGCTCGGCGTCAACGCCTTTTGGCATGGAAAACCTCTTTTCAGAGTCGAAGGCGGCAAACTCTTCCCTGAACGCGAGTCCGCTGCCCGGGATATTGCCTATGCCGCGCCAGAGGCTGTCGGACGGCTCGAAGACCTCATTGATTACTTCCTGCGCCCTCAGATTGCCTTCCCATGTGACGACCCTGTCATATTCTATTTCAATGGCGCATCTGCTTTCCTCGAACTGTTTGACTAGCATGTAGATGCCCATGAGAGCGTCTATTGGCTCAAAACCCGCAACGACGCAGGGCGACTTGTAATCGCTCGCGAGAAAGCCGTAGGCCTTCGCGCCTATGATGGCGGTCACATGGCCCGGGGCAATGAAGCCGTCTATCTCGATCTCTCCGCCGTCAAGCAGGGCCTTCATCGCTGGAGGCGTGAGCTTGTGGAGCGACAGGGCTGAAAAATTCTTGAGGCCCGCTTCTTTCGCGCTGAGGACTGTCGCGGCGACAGTCGGTGCGGTCGTTTCGAAGCCAACGGCAAAAAGAACGACCTCTTTGTCAGGGTTGTTTTTCGCTATCTCGATGGAGTTGAGCGGCGAGTACACAACCCTTATATCCGCGCCACGGGCCTTCTCTTCCTGAAGAGAGGACTCGGAGCCGGGGACCTTCATCATGTCCCCGAAGGTCGCGATGATGGCGTTTCTGTTCACCCGGCTGAAAGCTATTATGCGGTTTACGTCAGCGGCAGAGGTTACGCAGACAGGGCAGCCCGGGCCGGATATGAGCCTTATGTTATCAGGCAGAGCTTCCCTTATGCCGTACTTTGATATTGAGTGGGTGTGCGTGCCGCATATCTCCATTATGCTCACCTGCTTGCGGGAGACCTCGCGTATCTTTTTGATGATGGCCTGGGCCGCATCTTTTTGTCTGAACTCGTCTATGTACTTCATTTTTCGAAAGCCTCCGCTATGAGCCGCAAGGTCTCTTCAGCCCTTTTCGTATCGACCTTTTCGATGGCAAACCCGGCGTGGATTATTACATAGTCGCCCACGGCCGCTTTCTCCATGAGCCGCAAAGACGCGTCCTTTCTCGTCCCGGCCACATCAATGGTGGCGGTATCACCCGTTATTTCTATTATTTTTCCTGGTATTCCAAGGCACATTATCTGTCTCCTTTTACCCTTTCCCAGGCTACAACAGCCTGGCCGAGGGAGATGCCACCGTCGTTGGATGGGACCTTCTCCTGCATGTAAATATTGAAGCCTGCCTTCTCAAGCTTTTCTGTGGCGAGCTTCGAAAGAAGGCTGTTCTGGAAGACCCCGCCCGTCAAAACAATATCTTTTATTCCAGAGCTGTCCCTGAGCTTCTTCGAGACCTCAAGCGTCATATCGGCTATCGTGTTATGGAACCTGCCTGCTATCGTTTCGATGGACGCACCTTTGTTTACATCATTCACGACGGCCCTTATG
>MGPK01000072.1 GCA_001795535.1 Deltaproteobacteria bacterium GWA2_54_12 | reverse complement strand
CAGCAGCGTCTAGCCTTACCGGTTTTCTCGTCGGTTTGTTCGCTTTCGGTCCGTTCGTATCGGCCCCAGTTGGCGAACAGTTCCACGCTTTCAAGCGAGCCATCGATACAGAAGGTAAACCCCATTGACGATGGTACCAGCGATTGGTTGGTGGAAGCATCGACTTCGTTACCCTGCTCATCGGCATCGTTGAGACCAGATGTGCCAAATTCCTCAACCTGCTCTTGGTCCATTAGCGTATTCATAGGAGCCAACTTGCCGACGAGATAGCGGTCACGCACGCTCATGCCGACGATCTCCTCCTCAGGACCGTCAGCAGGCCCCAGCAAGTCATCCATCACCGCATACTGGAGCAGTTCACGGACAAAGGCCTGTTCCTCCGGGGATTCTCCAGAAAACACGGGGAGAGCGTCGAAACCGATACCACAGGCGGTCTTCAATGCCGTCTCGAACATCGGCCATTCCAGGCGCAGGACGGCGGCCTTCGATTCGGGCATGCCGACACCGAGTTCGGCGAGCGTCTTTTTTCCCTTGTACAGAACGACACCATCGAAGAAGAAGATCGTCTCGTGCAATGTGGGCCGGATTCGATAGATACGGGCAAAGCCGACAACCTCCGTCATGTCGCCATTTGCGATCAGGACTCCGTCACCTTCCTGGATGCTCTGAGCAAGAAAGGAGCCATTATCAAGGGACATGAAGAAACTGGTCAGATGGGCATCGTCACCAAGCCGGATCAACCAAGAGTTTCTGGCAATTCGGTTCTCACTCATATATGATTCCTTGACCTATATATTTTGCACAGCGACACATCTTGCCTCATCGAAAAATCAAGGGATCTCTGTCGGACCATATTCCACCTTGGTGAAGTGCGAGTTTGCTTTTGCAAGCTCTTTTGAAAGGAACTCATACTGCTTTTCAATTTCTCGAATAGGCTCAATGCTACTATTGCACAATCTTAATAAATATTTGAGACGAAGCTTGGCGAAAGTGCATACATCCGAAACTACTCTGGCGGAATGCCCAATTTTTGCTGCCAGTTGACGATGAGGGTCACGCCTATATCGCTCCCATACCATCCCGACCCCATCAGCGTCCTTGTGGAGCAAATGACTGCTCATTCCATATCCATGTGCCAAATGTGATAAAAACCTCAATCCACTATCACCGGATTGTATGAACTCTCTTGAAATGCCCGAAAAGGACCACTTTTCCTTCAGTGCTCTTCTCTGGGCTCGCGTGTAACTCCTACTTATAGCTTCTACATCATTGTCTTCAAGAATCAAGTCTCGAAAAGGAAGCCATTCGGAATTCTCAGGATCAGGGATATCCTGAAGAAATCGTTTAGCCCTCTCACTGTGTTTGATTGCAGCGAAGGAAGGCAATGTTTCCCAGTATTCTTCGGCCTTTTTTCTTATCTCTTTGGTGTCGCCGAGGAGCATGTAGACGTACTTGATGGAACCTTCCATAACTGAGCGGTTGAGCAAGTCAGCATCCCATTCCTTCGCCTCTCTAATAAGGAGCAAGACGCTTTCACTGGTCAGGTGACAATCGATAAAGAGTTGAGCACTCACACCCCTTACATACGGGTCGATATCCACGAAATCCTCATCAAGAAAAGGTTTCGCCTGATCGAAGCATGCCCCGATTAAATGGCTGGCTAAACCGGCCCAAGTGTGAAAAACTTGTTTAAGCTCAGAAGAGACCTCAGCCATTACGAACTCTTTGCTCGATATCGCATTTTGCGTCGTTCACCCTGACATTCCACCGCGCCCTCTTCTAGAAGCCGGTTGATCGTCGCCTGCCACTGGTTAAAAGGGATGCCGCTACCGGTCAGAATTTCGTCTTTTCCGCACCAGCCTTCGTTCGCGCTCAAAAACTGTAGAACTGTCTGGCCGGTGACATCATCTGAAGTGCCAGAGCTGTTCAGAATTGAAATTTGATCTAGTCCGTTGGATTCATTGGTTGGTTTCTTTCTGATGCCGGAGCTGGACGATTTCTTAGCAGCTTTCTTGTCATGAAGGCCTTGACGGACTTCTTCTTCGTATCGCTCTTTGTTCAGAGTTGTTAACCGACGGAGAATTTCAGTTCTGGCAGTTTCTGACATCGTAAATCTAATCCCGTCATTCTCTGGCAAGTAACTAACTTGGTGAAACGAGTGATCAAGTTGGATGTCTTGCCAGCCATAAGCAGCCGCAACCATATTATCCAATGTCCTCTGCAGTTCTCTAAGCTCACTGATGCTTGCAGAATTTTCACAAGGATCATGAAACTGCTTGTAAAATTCGGTTAAGCCAATTTCCGATCTTTTCATATACTCAGATCTCAAAAGAGAAAACCTCTCCACCAAAGAACTGAAATGGTGGGGGATCTCACCAAAATCTGGAAGTGGAAATGGAAGAAAACATAAAGACGGACTGTACCTGAGATCATTTTTCATTTTGCCTGCTTTATCCCAAGCGAATGCTACGTGAATTGAACTCTGCAGCACGCCCAGGAGAACTGGACTATCTGAGGCAAAAACAGTTACTTCGGCAAATACTGCCTTAGGGTTTACGAAAGAAAAAGCCCCAGTTTTGCTGACGCGAGCTATCGCTATCGCTCTTTTAAGTTCTTGGTGTTTTGCGTCTTTATCATCAATAAATTTGCTTGTCCCCAACCGCTGGAACATATCTTTGCCTGCTGCCTCATAGAGCCACCAGAGATCACGAACACGTTTCTTGGATTCGCTAATCTCAGACTGCCTGTAAGGTCGGACGGAGGCATTGAGCATATCGAATACGATTGAGTATTTTTCTGCCTTCGTTCTGGGCCAGTCCCAGAAGTTGATTATGTAACGCTGAGGCGTCTGTTCGGGGTCAGAATTAAGATCTTGTCCAATCAGATATGGCATCAAAACATCTGAATACTCTTTATTCTCTAAAAGAAGTTTCTCGGCATAAGTTTTATCCAGTAGGAATCCTTTTCCGTTTGGGACCACACCACGGGATGCGAGACAATAATTCCTCATTAATGGCTGAACAATCCAATCCTCATCATCTGATGTCAAATATGAATTGATAAAGCTACATGCTTTTCCATTCAAACGACAGATTCCGTTCCATGCCCCTTTATATATATGAACAGGACTAACTAGAACATTTGCGTTGCCTGGCCACTTGAGCCGGATGTGGGCAGAAAAAATTGATCCACCTTTATCCTGAACATGATGCAAGCTAGCTGCTCTTGTTTCTCCTTCAGATATCGAGCTGGTACATACAAGGCCAAGTACTCCATGGTCAGTCAGAAGCAAGAATGCTCTAAAAACAAAATGTGCCGACAAATCGACATTCTTGCTAGCCCTGTCATTGATTTCGCACAAGAACGTGTTGTAGCAAGACCCCAAATGCCTCGATATGTTTTTCCCATAAATGAATGGCGGGTTTCCCAAAATTGCATCAAAGCCACCGACCGAAGACTGAAACGCCTCCGGAAATTCCAACGCCCAATGAAACGGTTTTCTATGTGACTTGTCATAGGCCAAGTCTATCGAAAGAGATGTCTTGGCCTGTCTAGCGATTTGTTCGCCCATTTTTACGTTGCCGTTCAGGAAATCCCCAGCGTAAATGGCGAGGGTATCAAGGGCCGTCTCAAGACTCCGCGCATTTCCTCCACAGCGGAGCGCATCTCCGATCATGGCGTCGGCGATCGTCTCGACGGATTCGAGTTTCTTCCTCACCTCTTGGTCAAGTTGGGCCATGGTTTCCACATCGCGGATGTCCCTGATTGGTATCGACCGCAACCGTTTCCGGAGTTCGATGGCCTCCTTGACGGCAGTTTCAACGTTCTGGCCGAACATACGGAGCTGGTGCTGACCTGCATCGGGGTTCATGTTCAGGCGAGTGAGCTGGTCGAGCCGGTGGATGCCCAGTAGGCTGTCGCCGTGACGCAGGTTGTGGTCGAGAAATCCGAATGGGCGGCCTTTGGCCATGGTGACCAGCCAGATAGCGAGTTTGGCCAGCTCGACGGCCAGCGGATTGATATCCACGCCGTACAGGCAGCGTTCGGCCACCAGACGTCGGGCGATAGTCAGCCGTTCGTCGAGAGACGAGGGCATTGGTTCCGAGGCTCCGAGTTCGTCTTTCGCTTCACCATCGACGGTTATCGTCTTTCCGGCGGCTTCTTCACGTAACCAGGCTTCCACGAGCTTTTCGCCCATATAGCGGCACGCTTGAACGAGAAACGCGCCTGACCCCATGGCCGGGTCGCAGACCTTGAGTTCAAGGAGTTCCCGGGACTCCCTGAGTGACCATTCCTCACGCGGCTGGCCCTCAGAGGGGCCAATGTACACCACCGGTTCGAGCGTCGTCGTGACGATGCTCTCGGTGAGCGACTTGGGGGTGTAGTGCGTGCCGGTCTCGCGCCGGTCGTCACCGAGCGTGACCATGAAGGCATTTTCCCGGTAGATGATCGGGTCTTCCCAGGCATCCGTGCGTAGGAGATTTGCGAACAGGCGGATACGTGTAGCTAAGTCCATGTCGCCTCCGCACACACCCATTATTCGGCCAAAAAGCGTCTCGTCAATAGATCTGGACAGACCGTTGCGGATGGCGGACTCGCTGCGCCCGGTGGTCTCCGTGACGAGCTTCGTCACGGCGGCTTCACCGTCCAGCCGCGCTGATTCTAGTTCGGCTAGGGCGATATTGGGATTTCTGATCTTTTGTGTGCCAACCAGTCCCAAGGTCACGCGGGGTACGCGAGCCACGGTGTGTTCGAGCAGACCTTCGTAGACATGACCGATCTGCTCGACGTCCAGCGCCCGATAGGACAGCAGCAGCGCACCACCCGATTGTTCCAGGATTTGCAGTGAATTCAGCAGGAGCAGGACGGTGCGATTGTCGATGGGCAGTGGAGCCGCCGAGTTGTTGCGCCAATGCGTTCCCTTTGCCCTTCCTTCGAGGAATGGAAAGCGGTCTGGGTCGAACAGCGAACCACCCAGGGCGGGCATCCGCAGGCTCTCATGTTCGATACCGCCATAGACGGCGCGGAAGACGGCCAGAAGCCGAGCCCAGGCGTCATGGCGTCGCTCCAGTACCTCCGGTCCATGCAAGCGGCCCTCTTCGGCCAACTGGCCGCGCAGGGTAGAGACGGCATAGCATTGATCGTAGATCGGATCTCCGGAAAGAAGGAGTCCGCGCTCTTCGGCGCAGAGCACGAACACCAACCTCATCATGACGGTCAGCCCGGCCTCGTAGAGTTCGACCGGGCGCACATCGCGAAGAAGTTCCCTGTTACGGTCCGCGTCGGCCTTGTCCAGACACTGGACCAGCACTTCGACTGCACGACGCACCTGTTCGCCGAGTGTGTCGGTGACCTCCTCGTGGTGTTTGAGCGATTCATCGAGTAGCGCCTCCAGCGTCTCTTCCGTGGGGCCGAAGCAGCGACGAACCCCGAGCAGGGACTGAAAGGCCTTGAATGTAATCGGTTCCTGGAACCACAGACGGGCATACCAAGAGATATGACTCGAAGTCGACCCAATCGGTGCGTTGACCAGCATCCAGCGTTCACCGTTGATCAGGAGACCTAAGCGAACGCCATGGGTATGACAGAGCAACGTCATTCGTTCTTGCAGAGAAACCGGCCAGCCATCGCCCCTCTGAATCGATTCGAAATCGGTATCCGGAGCCTGAATGGAAATGAAAAGCCGTGGTTTGTCAACCCCCGGAGAACGAACGATCCAGTCAGGAGAGAACGATCCGGCATGTTCCGGCGACGACACGGCCAGAGATCCACCTTTCCACTCCGATGCCGGAACGAGCGATTCATCGTCGTATTCGAGCATTTCGGTGAGCACAAGGCGACTCCATTCCCTATGTAACTCGACCAACAAGCGATCGTCTTCGTCGACGGCTTCACGCCATTCATCGTAGGCGGCGCGAAGTTTCTGCCGCCTGGGCGTTTCGACCGCTTCCAATCCTTGCGGGAACGCCTTCTCCAGCATGGAGACGGTGATGAAAGGCCCGGATATCTCTATCAGGGAGAGCCATTCCGTATGTCTGGACAGATTCTTCATAGCGGACTAAACCTTCCCTGCTTGTGATAGTGGGACGAGGAACACCACGGCCACAGGGAATGTCCGGTCCACGGGATTCGCATAGTGATTTTCGGTAGCGGCTTTCTCTTTTTCGCGTTCTTCGGGGATGCGTGCCAATCTGACTTCGAGCGCATGAACGTCCTTCTTCATCTGAGCCATTTCTTCGGGAGAGAATCCGGATAGATAGAGCTGCCCGTCCTGACGACCTTTCCCCAATTCCTTACGGATACTAGCTTCCAGTTCGTCAAGAACGGTCCGAATGTCAGCGATCTCGCTCTCCTTGCGGCGTTTGAGTGTATTCTCCAGGAACTTCAAGCGTTCCCGGGAGCGCGCCTCAACGGCGGCCATAACGGGATATTCCTGGCGTCGAAATCTTTCCTGAAGGATGTCGAACAGAGCCTTGCCAGGCTCAATCGACGAACCTTTGTCTACCAGAGATTCAAGCCGTCCGACTTGGGTAATGCGGGTGAAACCGCTGTGTTTGAGTTCGCCACCGGCGAGGGTGAGTTCCTCGTGCAAACGATGATGGTCACCTCCGGTTATCACCAGACGGGACCAGATAGCCACTGCCGGGCCTTCCAGTTCTCCGTCGGGTACGGACCGGATGGCCACGCGATGCAGACGCTTGACGTCGTCGAGCTTCCAAATCTCTTCACGAAGAAGTCGCAGGCACATCTGCACCAAGCGGTGATTGAGGTGCGCCAACACCACGTCGTCTCTTCCCTTCGCCACCTCGTGATCGAACGTGATCGGGCGGCGCGTACCCGTATGCGGGTGTTCCAATCCGAATGTGGCTCTCCCCCAGGAGCCGGGCAGAACGGGGACTTCGAACGTCGTGCCATTCGCAACCCCTGACAACGCGGCCAATCTGAGCGCGGGTTTCTCGGCAAGTTCCAGCGCGACCGAGACGGCACGGGCCATGTGGTCCGGAGATAAATGGGATTCGTTCTTCGCCTCCATGAGTCTTTCGTGCAGGCGGGCAATGCGCTCCTGGAGTCTTTTCTCCGTAGCGACGAACTTTTTCGCTCTAGCGGCTTTCGCCTCTGCGGTCGACGTGTCCATCGAACTGCGCTTGCCGAGCATAGCCTCTTCAATTTGTTGAGCAATGACAGGGCCTACACTGCCGAGATCCTCGCGGATGGTGTCGATCTTAAGGACGGCACGCATCAGGTATTCGTGATCTCCTACGACATCTCCGGGTTTCGAGGATTTTACGGCGGCGATGGTAGAGAACCCCTTCCCAACTGGGTGCCAGATGAAGACCTCGTTCTCCTTCTGACCATGGCGGTCGATACGGCCATTGCGTTGTTCCATGACGTTCGGATTCCAAGGAATCTCGACGTGAATGAGGAAGTTACAGTGATTCTGCAGGTCGATACCTTCGGAGGCGGCATCGGTCGCCAGCAGGATGCGGACGGGCGAGATGCCCGGGTGGGCCTGGAATGCCGCCTTCACGGGTTCGCGTTCGTCGGGTTGCATGCTTCCGTGCAGGTACAGCAGACGATCGCCACCGTATCCGTGTGCGGTCAGGATCTGGTGGAGCCATGCATGAGTCGCTCGGTATTCGGTGAACAAAATCACGCGCTTTCCGTTCCACTCGCCATTCGTCTTGAGGTGGTTTTCGAGCCAGTAGAGAATCGCTTGCGCCTTCGAGTCGACCCGATTCCGGGCTTTTTCCGCCCACCCCGTTAGACGATCAAGCATGTCCCGTTGCTCGCGGGTGAGTGACACGGAAAGTTCTCCCGCGATCTCGACGGCCTCGTGCTGGGCTTCCTCGACCTGCGCATCGTCCGAGGATTCCTCCTCGGTCTTCAGGATCGCCTTGCGCAAAATGCGATCGTCCATGGCATCCCGATCCTGTTTCGGCCTTCCACGCACGAGCGTTTCCCGGTGTTTGGCCAATGTAGTGGCGAAAGCCATCGGTGATGAAAAGAGACGTTTTTTGAGAAGCATGTGGACGAAATCCGTACCGTACTCGAAACGGGTTCCCTTGACGCTCTTGGAACGATCTGCGGTGAAATCCCTCAGGAGAGCATGGATCTGACGCTCTTCAACCGAATAGTCGACTTCGAGGCCTTCGAGTTTGCGTACCGGGAAAACAGGCTTTCCGTTCGCGTCGACAATATCGCTCTTGAGGCGGCGCACCATGACTCTATGCAGTTGCTTTTCGTCGGGCATAACGGTCCTGGCGAAACGCTGGTCGTCGAGCAGTTCCAGTAGAGACGTGAAGGACTCCTGGTAACCATTGTGAGGCGTCGCACTCAGGAAGAGTCGGTGTGCGAAATGTGGTGCGAGCGAACGGATCAGTCGGGTTCTCTGACTCTCCAGGGCATACATCGACGCCGCCGTAGGAGCGACGTTGTGCGCCTCGTCGACGACGAGTATATCGAACTTCCTTGGATAGGTGATGTGTTGCGGCAGAACGTCTTTCAGGAGCCTAAAGCCTTCGCCGCTTTTCATCCAATCCATAGATGAGATTAAACGGGGATACGACGTCCATGGATTCGCGTGAATGCCGCGCCCACGGCGTAGCCTCTTGACGTAATCCGTGTCTACTATCCGGAATTCCAGGCCAAACTTTTCCTGCATTTCGGTCTGCCACTTCACTTGCAAGCTTGCAGGGCAAACGACGAAAACCGTTCTTGCCCGATGGCGCACCAAAAGCTCCTGGATGACCAAACCCGCTTCAATCGTCTTACCTAAGCCTACATCATCCGCGATCAACAGATTGACACGAGCCATATCAACGGCCCGAACCAGCGGGTCGAGCTGATAGTCTTCGATGGTTATCCCGCTACGAAATGGGGATTGCAGGAAAGATCGGTCGGCGTTCGTGACCGCGCCCCAGCGGACGGCATCTAGAAAAGCCTCGAGACGGTCGGTGGAGTCCCACCCGGAGATGGTCGGAAGCCCTGCCTTTTCCAGCACCTGCGCCCCCGGCTCAATTTGCCAGATGATCTGGATTTCTTCGCCGAGAGAGTCCTCGTCCAACGAAGAAAGACTCACGAGGTGCTGATCGCCATTGCTGGAACTGGACAAGGCTCCGCCCGCAACATCGGTGACGACCCATTGACGACGGCGAACCTCTACGAGTTGACCGGGTTCGGGAACTATTCCGGAACGGACGATTACATTCCCGTTCGATGCTTGCGTTACTGTCATTGGGGCCGACTCCTCCGTCCGGCCTTGGAGGACCGCTTTGGTGTTCTTGAAACATGTGCGAGCACGCTCGCTCCGATTACTTCGCCGAGTTTCACAGGTACCGCATTTCCAATCAGCCGTCCTATTACCTTTTGGCAGACCGATTCACCCGGAGGGGTGAATGCATAGTTAGGAGGAAAACTCTGAATGATTGCACCCTCCCGCAGTGATATCGCCCTGTCCTGTTCGGGGTGACCGAAGCGGCCATTGCCGAAACCGAAAAATTGAGTCGTCATCGTGGGAGCCGATTTTTCCCAGGACATGCGACCATAGACGCTCTGATAGCTCTTTCCGGATTTTTTCTTGTGGCAGTCCGCTACTAGTTCATTGGGCCAATCGCGCCAGGTCCCGCCCGGACGAGAAGCCTTTATGCGCCGTAAATTAATTTCCGAGAGAGCCGAACACTGATGAAGGGGATCCTTCTCGCAGCTTTCTCCGGCAGACAGAGGTGGAAGAGAGCCTATCACTTCCCTGACCGTCCTCGGTTTCTCTCCGAAATCGGACGGGGAGAGCAACTCAATTGGCCCGAGCTTGGAAGCTAGGAGTACGAGTCGATTGCGTTGTTGAGGCATGCCGTAGTCAGCGCAGTTTACGATCCGATAGTTCACCGAATAACCGACCGCCTCAAGACTCTCCACAAACTCCTTGAAGACGTTCTGCTCTATCAGTCGGGGGACGTTCTCCATCGTGACCAGGTCGGGCGATAGCTCCTCTACAAGTCTTGAAAACTGACGCAGGAGCCACCAGCGCTTGTCGGAGTCGGTCGCTTTCTGATTGTACATGGAGAATGTCTGACATGGCGCACAACCGGCCAAAAGCTTAATGCCGTTTTTCCGATAAAAAGAACGAACCTCTTCGGCCTCCAAGTCCTCTACCGATTTCAGGAGAAACTTGGCCTCGTTGTTTGCCGTGTAGGGAAATTCACAGGCTGGGTCTATATCCACGCCCAGTCGGACATCAATCCCAGCTCTCTGAAGACCGTTGGTCAAACCCCCGACTCCACAGAACAAATCTACAGCGTAGACTTTTCGTCTATATGTAGCGCCGGATCTTGCCTGTAGTTTCTTTCTCATCTTTTCGAGTCCTTACCTGCATCGTCTTTGGTTGATTCGGCCCTCGCCCCTCCGGCCTCTATCCACGCATCGACCTGATTTTTTTTGAACTTCCAAAGACGGCCCACGCGGTGAGCTGGCATGCTGTGCCTGTCTATCCAGCGGTACACGGTATCATTGCTGATCCCGAGGTATTTGCATATCTCGTTTATTGATAACCAGCGGTCTTCCATCTCGGCCCTTCCTTAAGCTCCTCATGAGCGATTTGGTTAATAGCCACATCCGCCAGAGGCAAAATAAAAGAGAGTCTGGGCACAACTCTCACAAATTAAACCATCTCTTAAAATAACTTAGACAGAGACCTATTGTCAACCGCTTTTTACCGCAAAAAACCGCATTCTTTCGGCACATCCACTTGCCCCTACGCGACTCTCGTGATATGTCCACAGTCTTTCATCCAGTAGACTCAACCTGGACCGCCCTTGCAGTTTGGGTTTGCGACAGAATCGGGAGTAAGCGGTACGTGCTATGTCCGCCTGGGCGAAAGTCTTTGAGACGATCGATGGGCTACAGGTTGCGGGGGGGGGCGAAGACGATGAATTCGCCATGGATTAGGTTCCTGTTGTACTCCGGGCGTGGCAGAGCGGTTCTGAAATCTGTCTTGCTGATAATCACTGCCTTAGCAGTTGTGTAGCCCAACTGGTCTGCATTGCCTGGCTAAGCATGCCACTTCATAGGTATCCATGACATAGTCGGTCCGAGCATTCAGGACAACATAGAAAGCTCAAAAAAATCGCCTCCTTATAAAAAAATGGATACCTCCTGTCTCAGGCCTATTTGCAATTTCTCTCATAGCCATCGCCCCTTCTGATCTTCCATACGAGGCAGTCGAGCGACCTGGATCGAGCCTCGCTGTTAATTAGCTCCAGCGCCCCTTCCAAAGCGGCATCTCCATAAAGTATATAGTAATCCCCGGTCTCGGCCCCTTCCCCCAATCCTTCGCTAACCGTGGAGTCCATAATCCTTACACCCTTGGCGTACACAATGGCCGGCACGGCCTCTATCCCGTAGCGCCTGAAGAGCAAGGGGTCTATGAGGACCGGGGCATGGTAGGCCTCGCATTTATCGGAATCGCAGTTTTCGTCCTTGAAGAGCACCCTCCTGAGGAATTCAAGCGTCGGCCTGACCTTCGTCATCCCACTTACGAACCCGCGCATCACTATCGACATACGAGGCTGCCCGAGCCTGTCAATATCCCTTGCGTAGTTCCGCAGAGTGTCCTTCGGCACCGAAGATGATACGAATATGTAAATCCTCTCGTCTTCTTTAAGAATCGCGGCTCCCGAACGGACGCTCCCGGCCTGACCGAGTGTTTGCCCCGAGACGCCGCCGGGAACCGCCACATCCATGCCGTAAAATCCCTTTTCGATAATCTTCGATTTTTCTTTTTCAACCCTTTCATTAATGTCGCCTGGAACGGCCTGTTTCGCCCTCTCCAGCATCTCAGGGTCAATGCTCATGGGAACCCCCTTCAAAAGCCTTTCGTATTCGCCCGTATCGACATTCATATCGTCGATAGAGAGGCCTTCAGGCCCCGATGCATGGACGGACGGGGACAGGCACGTCAAAACGAAAAATAGGCCGTTTATGAAAACGAAAAGAGGAATTTTAAAAACGTTTCCTGTCAGCATCGCATATCACTTCGGCTCGATATTACCATCATTGAGGATGGAACCGCATTCATTACAAAACGGTATCTCATCGAAACAGGGGACGATCTCTTCCATGAGCGCAAAACATTCGTTGACCGTATAATCGAGCCTGGTCATGCAAACCGGACATATCATATCCGGCTCGCTTTCTTTTTCATGGTCTTTCTTTTTTTCCATATAGCCTCCTCTGACAACCGCTCTTAAAACGCACAGCAGTTCCTTCGCCTGTAGAGCATCCATACGAAGTTATCGCCCCCTACCGGAGGGTTTTTAAGCGAACTCCATAAAAGCCCACTTCTCCCTATGGGGTGGGCCGAAAAATCCTTTACAGGCACGGCTGCGTGCATCTTGTAGTTGTGCTTTACCCAGATCGGGGTCGGCATGCAGCCGCATATGTTTATATTCGTATCGCAGACCAGCATTCCCCTCGCGAGCTTATAGAGCATCCGTGCCGCTATAGCGGCATTGGCCTCCGTATACAATGAGGAGCCTATGTGGCCGGTCAGAGGATAAGCGCTCCCCCAGGACCCCATGCACCAGAAAAGAGGTGAAAGAGAAAGCCCTGCCGTCGAGGCGATGGAGTCAGCGATACACGCCGCCTGTGTCACAGGGTTGCCGAAAAGCACCGACTCAGGGTTTATGATCGCCGAGAGGGAATCGTCCTGCCAGAGGGGGTCGAATTCCGTCATATACGCCACATCGAAACCTGAAGATTCCGCGCATATCCAATCGGTCAACATGCCCATCATCGACCAGATCGGGTATATGAAGTAATGGGCCTGGGCTGAGGTGTAGTGGCTTCCAGTGGATGCTACAGAGCTGTTAGTCCCTCCGAGCTCTCCGCCTGAAGTAATGCCGAGATTTATTCCCAACGACGGAAGGCACCCGGGGTCCTTGACTGTCTCTATATACCTTGCAGGCTCCCAGAAACCTACGGTCAGGCCTATGCGGACGAATAACGGAGGCGGAGCAGGGCATACGCATATCGGAGAACTTATAGTGTCTACCGTGGTAACCGAATCAGTCGAGCCTGCGATCTCTATTCCGGCTATTGAGATCGGAAATACGGAGCCCCAGTTGACTAGGTCCAGCAACTTGAAATCATTAAGGCAGGTCGCCCTTGCCGGGGTTGAAAGAGAAAGCGCCAGAAAAAGAC
>MGPK01000071.1:17652-24162 GCA_001795535.1 Deltaproteobacteria bacterium GWA2_54_12 | reverse complement strand
AGGGAGTTAAGCATGACAACTTTTAGCGCTTCATGGATGTCTTTACTGAATATGCCCTGCAGTCCTGTTAAGGTTTTTACTATAGCCCATACCATGGCAATAAGTATTGTTATTATCAGCAGGCTCAGGATAATACGGACAAGCCCCTCAAATAATCTTGACGATATGTTGCCAATATTCCTGACAAGTTCGGCAGGGTTCAGTGAAAAATCGTTAAAATTTACTTTTATGAAATTTGGTGCGTTTGCCTTATCGCGATAAAACATAATCTCGTCCTCCTCTTTTTATATGAATCTTATTTTCCCGGGAAAGTTTATCAATTGCCAGAAAAATCAGATTGAACGATGTGTCTAATATCGTCTCTAACTGAGAAAGAGTAACGCTTCCATTTTGCTGAACCACATTCTGTACTCTGTCCACTGTGACAGATAATAGATTATGCATATAATCTCTCACCTCCTTTTTTTTCTCATTGTCATAAATGCTAACGTGAATATATTGCAGGGTTATTACCGTCACGTTAAAATTTGATTACCTGATCATCATAAGAACTTAACTTTGCAGTAATGATATCGAAACATAGCCAGATTAAGATAGGAATTAAGATAGGAGTATGTATTTCGGTAAAGAAATGCCTTCTATATATATAATGACTGGAGGTGTACCATGACTGATTTAATATCGCTGACAGCCAGGAAGGTTCAAGACATTGTGGAAGATAAAGGAAGCGTCTCCCTCTCCCATCTCGAGACCATGGTGGATGCTTCCTACAACCTGATCTTTCTTGCTATTGATCATCTGGTAGCAGACAAGAAGATCCGGCTCATAAAAAAGGAGTCGGACTACATACTCTCAGGTTTCGAAAACTTTGCTAAGGTGTAATTCTGTCATCAATAACGAGAAAAGGAGTATCCTGCTTCTTAACCTTTCTGTCATAGCCCTGTAATTTTCAATCGTTATATTTCAATAGATAAAAGCGGAGAAAAATAAATGGTTGCGATGTCGCAAGAGGAGACAATATTTATGAAAAGAGAGAAGGTATTAATAGTAGATGATGACCTTGATATGCTGAGCCTGATAGATTGGCACCTGAACAGAGTGGGATATAGTACGTCTGTTGCTGTTGATGGGCTCGATGCAATGAAGCGGATAGGGGAGTGTAAGCCGGACCTCGTTATCCTCGATGTAATGATGCCGGAAGTGGATGGGTTAAAACTGTGCCGATGGATCAAGAACAATGAGGATGGAATGATTTCAAATCTCCATGTACTTATCCTTTCCGCCTTGTCCACTCCGGCGGACAGGGCCCTTGCCATTTCTGCCGGTGCAAATGATTATGTCACAAAGCCATTTGATATGATTGATCTCGTATTGAGGATTGAAACCATCTTCAACCAATGTTCTTTGTAATAGAAACATAAAAGAATGGTCATGATCCTGTAACATTAAAAGGCTATCCTTTTTAATCAAATAGCATTGGAGGGAATATGAAAGGTATCTGTCTGACAAATTGCTGTACGGTCTGCAATCTCTATGAGGGATGTGATTATAGAAATAGAAAGGGAACAGGAGGGAGATCCCTTTGTTGTTCCAAATGTCAGAAGTTTTTTGCCTGTGAGATCTATCTCCGGCAGAAGAGATCGTCCGTGATCAGGTTATTTCAAAGGTGGAGCGCAGAGAGGTCCGTCCAGGAGTTTTGAGATTGTCAGAGCCATGCAATCGCCGCAGGATGGCAGAGAAAGATCACTATCCGGAGGCATCGGCCGGCAGGAATATGGTCTGCATGGTCCCTCTCGCAAAGCCGAAGGGAAAGGGTTTTTAGCGGATTTACGATGGGGTGTTAATGAAGTGAACATTACGAGGTGTCATGAAAATTTTTAGTTGTTCTTTCAGATCCTGGATACCTTTTCTTGCTCTTTGGATGGTGATCGGAACAGCCACCTTCCTGTTGGCACAACCCTCAGAAAAGGAAGGCTTACAGTCTCCCATGTTTGAGTTCGGCCTGATGGGTGACCTTCCCTACAATGCGGAACAAGAAAGCAAGTTTCAAAACCTTATTCGGGACATTAATGAGTCCCACCTTGCCTTTGTGGTGCATGATGGCGATTTCAAAAGTGGATCAAGCCGATGCACCAATGAACTATTCTACCGTCGTTATGACCTGTTTCAGACCTTTGCACATCCATTCATGTTTATCTTTGGGGATAACGAATGGACCGACTGCCATCGCACCAGTGCGGGCGGCTATGATCCCATCGAGCGGCTGAACAAGCTACGGGCAATCTTCACGCAAGGAGACGAAAGCCTGGGAGGCCGCACTCAGAAATTGGCCCGACAGAGTGAAGATTTCCGCTATCTCAAATTCCGTGAGAATGTCCGGTGGACTTATGGCCATATAATGTTTGTGGGCCTGAACGTCCCGGGAAGCAACAACAATTTCAGTCGTACTCAAGAGGCAGATCTCGAATACTTTGAACGCAATGAGGCCAATCTGGCCTGGATGAAGGAATCCTTTTCGCTTGCCAGGGCAGGTGAATTTAAAGGGATCATGATAGTCATTCAGGCCAATCCCGGATTTGAGCTCCCCCCCACAGATCCGGAGCGGACCGGCTATAACGACTTACTGAAGGCCCTGAAGGATGAGACACTGGCCTTTGGCAGGCCTGTTGTGCTGGTCCATGGGGACAGCCATTATTTTCACATCGATAAGCCGATGCTGGGTTCAACAAGTGAGCGACGAATCGAAAACTTCACCCGGGTGGAGACCTTTGGTTCTCCCGATGTCCACTGGATCCGCGGGATCGTGGACTTCCGAGACCCCGATCTTTTCAAATTTCGACAGGAGATTGTGGAGGAAAACCTCATGGATCATTTACCGGATGAGTAGATCGCAGAGAATGTAAAAATAGCAGGAGGAGAGGTAAGATCAATGAATAATAAGTGATCTTCAGGGTCCTTTGCTGACTGGCAGAAATATCTGTTACGGCACCAGAAAGCCCCAATCAAGAGCTTGTTGTACTTGGTTAGGGCTTTTTTTTGGGCAAAAGCCGGCAAGCTCGGGAAATCTGAAAGAAGATAAGGAGGTGATAGAGAAAACAGAGCGTTTAGGGACGAATCAGGCAAAGCCCGGGCAACCGGGTGACGGAAAACCACGGGTCCACCGCAGGTGGATGGCCGGGTTGCCTGAGGGGAGATTAATTTATTTTAAACTTAGGAGGAACGACTAATGAAGAAGAAACTCATTAACATAAATAGGCTATTGTTTCCTTCAAGGAAAGGAGACAGATCGATGAAACGGAAATCCATGCAAAGTACGATCAAGATGACGGCGGCCGGCGCGGCCACGCTGATCCTGGGGGCGGCCCTCCCCGCGTTCGCGGCAATCGGTCCGAGCAGCTCGCAGACCCCGTACCTGAACGGTGTTGCCGCTGGGGTCGAATTCACGTCGATCCTGACCGTCGGCGATGAGGTCAAGAAGAAGCACAAGGGGAACGAAACCTATCGGATGGTCGGCATTACCGACGGGCTGGGCGCCTACGACAACCACGACGGCACGATCACCGTCCTGATGAACCACGAACTGAGGAATACCCTCGGTGTGCCTCGCGCGCACGGCGGCATCGGCGCCTTCGTGTCCAATTGGCAGATCCGGAAAAGCGACCTCAAGGTGCTCAAGGGGGAGGACCTGATTCAGAAAGTGATGTTGTGGGACCCGGCCACCGAATCGTACGTGGACGGATCCGGGACCGCGTTCAACCGCTTCTGTGCCGCGGAGTTGGCCCCGCGCGGCGCTTTCTTCAATAAAGAGACCGGCAAGGGCTTCAGCGAAGGCCGGATCTTCATGAACGGCGAGGAAAACGACGGCGGGCGCGCCTTCGCCCACGTCGCGGCGGGTCGCCAGCAAGGGACCAGCTATGAGTTGCCGAAGATGGGCAAGGCCGCATGGGAAAACGCCGTGGCCAGCCCCTTCGCGCAGGACAAGACCATCGTCGCTGGCCTGGATGACGGCAATCTCAATGCCAGCAAAGTGTACTTTTATGTCGGTGAAAAAATGGAAGACGGCAGCCCGGTCGACATGGCGGGCCTGACCAACGGCATGTCTTACGAGATGGCCATGACGGTTACGCCATCGAGTCGGATGCGATCAACCCGATTCCGAACGGTTTTACCGGCCGCTTCTCGCTGGTGGCCCCCGGCGGCACCGGTCTGAACCGCGTTGAAGACGGCAACTGG
Source organism: Deltaproteobacteria bacterium GWA2_54_12 (assembly GCA_001795535.1). Classification (GTDB taxonomy): domain Bacteria; phylum Desulfobacterota; class GWC2-55-46; order GWC2-55-46; family GWC2-55-46; genus GWA2-54-12. The sequence continues at coordinate 19,929 of MGPK01000071.1, read as the reverse complement.
GACACGAAGAATCCGAACCGTTTCTACTTCGTGACGACCGCGAGCTTCACCGGAAACAGCCGCCTGTGGCGAGTGACCTTCGACGATATCACCAACCCCTCGGCGGGAGGCGCCATCGAGGTTCTCGTTGACGGCGTCATCGACGGTCCCAAAATGATGGACAATATCACGGTAGACGGCGCCGGTAACGTCTATATGCAAGAGGACGTGGGGAACCAGATTCACCTCGGCAGGATCTGGAAGTATGAGACGGCGACCGATACCCTGACCTTGATGGCGGAGCACGATGCGACGCGTTTCATCGCCGGGGCGGTCGCCGACATCGACGGGACCGGGACCAAGCAGTCCGACGAAGAGTCCTCGGGGATCATCGAAGTCACGAAGATGTTCAAGCACGTTCGCGGCTATGACACCCGCCACTACCGGTACTTCCTGCTCGATTCGCAGGCGCACTATTCGAGCGTCAATGGCTTCCCGGTGGATGCCGAACTGGTTGAAGGCGGCCAGTTGCTGTTGATGGCGGTTCCCGGCGGAACGGATGCGGACGAAGACGAAGGCGGCGAGTACTGGGGTCACGAAGGAAGGGAATAAGTTTGGAATACCCTGGTGAAGATTGCCGGATTCAAACTGGATCCCATTGAATAAATCCCCGAATGGGATGCATGGAATCGAGGGGCCGCCTCAAACGGCCCCTCTTTTTTTACATGGATTTAATCTTCCCTCAATCACGGGGTAACAAGACCGGAGTAGGATGACCCTTTCATGGATGCCTGTTCCGGATTTACGGTGGTGCGTTAATGACGCATAACTTTAATCAGGCTGTAATAATCCTGCAACATTGCATGAATAAGATAGGGGCAATGAATACTGCAGGACAATTCAAAGTTATGGAAAACTTAACGTAGACCCTTGTGGACAAGAAATTTAGGGGAAAGATTTTTAGAGGAGATAAGATCAATGAAAATTAAGATGACCTTCCTGGTCGTGCTTGTTTTAGTGGTAGGAACCCTCTGGTTTGGTACCGAGCCTGCTCAGGCAGCGCCGGTCCTGGTGGATGGCCCAGGGCTTGTGTTGATCGTTGACGGTACAGACCCCGACAGTGGCACGGGGACCTTCAACATCGATGCGACCCTTCCCGTTGCCATGTACGATTTCGGTTTCGTGAATGGAGGTGTCTACACCCCGATTGCCCTCTTGCCCAAGGGGCCAGCATCCTTGTATGGGACCTATGATTTTATGGGCGGAGACGTGGTAGACTTTGCCTTGCGCCACAATTCCAGCGGGAACCTCTACACTATCTCGGATCCGGCGGACTATGCGGATCAACTGTACTTTAGTCCTGTCGACCCTTCCCATTCCATGAATCCAGTGGTGACATACACGTATTATAACACCCTGGTTTTGGAGTGGGATCTGAACGGCAACGGATTTGACCCGCTTCAAGATGCTGGATTCACCCTGACCCAGGCTCTCAATCCTCATGACGGCATGGCGCCGGTTCCCATCCCGGCCTCTGCCTTGCTGTTCGGTTCGGGTCTATTGGGATTTGTTGTAATAAGACACATAACTTTAATCAGGGTGTAATAATCCTGCAACATTGCATGAGTAAGATAGCGGTAAATGAATACTGCAGGACAATTCAAAGTTATAGAAATGTTAACGAAGGTCATTGATATGATTAAGAACCTCGGGGACAAGAAATTTACAGGATACATCAAGATTAATTTCACCCGCGGAACCGTTGGGAGAGTTGAAAAGTTTGAAGAAATATTGAAAAAATAAGTGATCTTCAGGGTCCTTTGCTGACTGGCAGAAATATCTGTTACGGCACCAGAAAGCCCGAATCAAGAGCTTGTTGTACTTGATTCCGGGCTTTTTTTTTGGAAAAAACCGGCAAGCTCATGAAATCTGAAAGAAAAAAGGAGGTGATAGGAAAAACAACGCATTTTGGGATGAATCAGGCTGGAAATTGTTTCCGGCCCGAAGAATTAATTTTAAACTCAGGAGGAAAGACTAATGAAGAAGAGGATGAAGAAAATTATGATGCTTTTGGCAACCACCATGCTCCTGTTCGGCGTCAGCGGACAGGCCATGGCATCTTTAACAGCCAGCGACCTGATCCGCGTTGTGTATAAGTATGACGGGAGCGGGGTCGAAGTCGCCACAGATCTGGCTGGAGCCACCGGTTGGACATCAGGAAGCGCCATTACAAGCCCAGTCACTTACAACACTGACAATTTCTTGCTCAGCCAGTTTACAGGTTCAGCGTGGGGTGAC
>MGPK01000071.1:14389-17582 GCA_001795535.1 Deltaproteobacteria bacterium GWA2_54_12 | reverse complement strand
TAGTTCCTATTATAAGAAGATGAACCTGAACGGCACGAATATCGGATCCTGGGGTTCCTATGTGGGAAACGGCATGGGCGTAAAAAGCCTTGCTGATCTTGGCACCACAGGTTTTGTAGACCAGTACCTCTATTACTACCCTTCCGCGACATCCAACAATGCCGGCACCGGTGTGCAGGTCGCAAAGATCCGTACGTATGCTGACGGCACGACCCAGGTGAGTGCAGTTTCGCAGGTTCCTGAGGTTCCTGTACCTGCAGCCCTGTACCTTTTCGGCACAGGCCTGTTAGGACTCATCGGGATCCGCAGAAAGAAGGCAGCTTAACTTAGTGATCAAACAAAAGGAGAAACAAACAATGAATATCAGGAAGATTTTCACAACAATTGCTGCCGGTGTATCAATGCTGGCGCTCGTCGGCACAGCCGGCGCTGCAACCATAGAGATCAACATTCACGGCGCATCTGCCCAGGGCGACTACTGGGTGGCGCTGGCCCCGGATTTTATCAAGGCACAGTCGGGGTGCTCGGGAGCTACTCCCGTTACAAAGTCGTACAACATGGACAGTAAATTCAAGATCGTCACAGCGACCTGCGGGGGCAATACGTACATTATCCGTAATGGCGCCAAAGCCTCTTTTGAAGGGCCTCTCTCACTGCTCGGCGATGATACCTATGCCAATCCTGACAACACACTTGGACCTGGAGTCCAGGGCGAGCTTTGTGCTGCCGGTGATCCAGGTGATCCAGGTGCAGGCCTCCGCAGCTATTACAGAAAATTGGTAGATGAAAGCACCTGTGGAGGATCCAGTTGCACTGCCTTAAAGTGCGTGCCGATTCACCTCGGCGTTTCTGACGTGGCAGGTGAGTCCTTTGTTCAGTTCTCCTATGGCAGGATCGCGGGCCCCGCAACCCCGGCCGGCACCGCCCCGATCGTGAGAAGCATGAGTGCTATTGATACATCCTCGCTGCCGAGCGTCAACCCCTTTGTAGTACCGTTCGCGTTCTTTGCTCATAACGACGTGAAGCAGTGTATAAACAATGCTTCAGGAAATCCAACTGATTACGCTAACTGTACAAGTGATCCTGCGAATAATACCGCGGCTATCATCACTAACCTCACCCGAGAACAGGCTGTCCTGCTCTTCTCCGGCCAGGTCGCGAACTGGAATGAGTTCGGTCCCAGCTTCGTTAACCTTCCGGCTGTGACCTGCTTCCGCCATGCAGGCTCAGGCACTGCAGCAGGCCTGGATTGGGCTGTTATCAAAGGTAACGGCTGGGGTGGAATTCTGAATGGAGTGGAGAACAGGCCGGATGATACCGTTATCTATGATCCGGGTTACACTCCTGGGGCGACCATTGCCTATTTCAACGATTCAACGAACGATCTGATGGCTTGTGTCAACGGACAGGCCGGCGCAATAGGATATTCTGATGCTGACAAAGAGACCTCGGTCGGCCCCGGCAAAACCTATGCTAACACCGTGACTCTTAAGTATAATGGTGAAAAGGCCTCAGCAGAGGGCATCCAGAATGGCCGCTACGACTACTTCACCCATCAGTGGTCCTACAAGAGCCCGACTCTGAACAGCACCGAACTGAGCTGGGTCAATGCACTGCTCACTATGTCTTCCGATCCTGCGAAGATCCCGAGCAGCAAACTGCCCTACTGGTCAACGGTCGGCCAGATGAAATTCAAGAAGGCAACTGATGCTTCATATCCTGCAAAGTAAATTCTAATTCATGTAGTTGATTGACATATTCGGGGTGTTTTATTCAATGCCGGTACGGGTTGGAGGAAACACCCCGCTTTTTTTCATCAGTTCTTAAATAAATTGTAATAAAGCCTTAACAAAACCCCGTCAATATAGTCAATACATTTATTAGAATCGGCGAAACATTGAGGTTGACTATGGACAGGATGAAAAGACTCATCGAAGCAATCAGGATACTTATCGAAGGGGAATTCAGCGGTTACATCAAGATCAATTTCAGCCAGGGAAGCCTTGGGAGGATCGAAAAATCTGAGGAATTCGAGGATGCCACAATCATTCTTACGGGAGAGAAAAACGGCAGGAAGAAAAGTGAGGAGAAAGATTTCCATCCGGCGCCTCTTCTGCCTGCTGGCAACGATCATGATACTCCATACTCCGATGTCTGAAATATGCGTTGCAGCGGATGAGGGGGTTACGGGTTTCGGGATTACTGTTGTTGAGGTGACAGGAAACAGCATTTTCCAGGCAAACATATTGCGGGATATAGTTGCTCCATTCACCGGTCCCGGGAAGACAGCGGCTGACGTGGAAAGTGCGAGGGATGCCCTCGAGAAATTTTATCACGACGCCGGTTATCCTGCTGTTATGGTGAATATACCGGAACAAACCCTGAAATACGGGATTATTAAACTGCAGGTCATCGAGAGCCGGATAGGCCATGTGAAGATTACGGGAAACCGCTATTTCACAATAGAAAAGGTGATGAAGGACCTGCCGTCTTTGTCGCCGGGTGCGATCCTCTATCTGCCGAAGGTGCAGAAGGAGATTGGCCGCTTGAACAGAAACCAGGATTTCAAGGTTGACCCCATCATGTCACCTGGAAAGGAATTAGGGACCATTGACGTGGAATTAAAGGTGGAAGACCGGCTTCCTTTGCACGGCTATCTGGAACTCAACAACCGGGCCAGCCATGATACGAGTAAATTGCGGCTGAATGCAATGCTCCGCTACGACAATCTGTGGCAGAAGGAGCATTCCATAGCCCTTCAGTACCAGACGGCGCCCGAGAATACAAAAGAAGTGGAGGTAGTGGGTGGTACCTATGCCCTTCCCGCACCGTGGAACGAGGATCACCCGTTAGCTCTTTACGGTATCTGGTCGGACAGTGATACAGCATTTGGTGAGGGATTCAGGGTGGTCGGAAAGGGGGAGATATTCGGTATACGCTATGTGTTGCCGCTGCCACAGTACCGGTTCTATTCTCATAACACTACACTTGGTTTTGATTACAAGCACTTTGATCAGGCCATTGGCTTTACATCGGAAAGCGGAGAGACAACGCACACGCCAATTTCATATCTGCCGTTCTCCTTTTCTTACAGCGCCTTCCTGCCTGATGAGTGGGGAGGGATGACCCAGTTCAGCGGGGGGCTTAACCTTTCCCTTCGCGGAGTAGTTTCGGATGAACGGGAATTTGAACT
>MGPK01000071.1:12887-14315 GCA_001795535.1 Deltaproteobacteria bacterium GWA2_54_12 | reverse complement strand
ACTCAAGCGCTACAAGGCAATGGCAGGCTATCTTTACGCCACTGCAGGTGTCCAGCGCACACAGAAACTGCCCAGGGGGACGAACCTTCTTGTAAAAATAGACGGGCAGGTGTCCGATCAACCGCTGATTGACAACGAACAGTATACTGCAGGCGGCATGGAAAGTGTGAGGGGATACATGGAAAGCGAGGCAGCGGGTGATAATGCTCTGCACGGTATGCTGGAGGTCTCTTTTACCGACCCCCTCGAACGGTTTGGTACCAGCAGGTGGTTTGAGATGATCCCCTTTCTCTTCTATGACATGGCTGAGCTGACTATACTAAAACCGCTCCCTGGTCAGGATAAGAGCGCTGAACTTATAGGGGCGGGGGCGGGAATACGGGGCTCAATGACAAAATACATGGAATACGAGTTGGACTGGGCTTTGGCCCTATCCCCGACGGACCGGACAGAGCGCAATGACCAAAGGATTTATTTTAAAGTGAAGGCACTATTATGATGATGCATTTGAGAGGATCCATAAAAAGCAGCGCCTTTTATACTATGCTACTGCTGGTTGGCTGCGGTGTGGTACTATCCCCTCTTTTCTGTCAGGCCGGCCCTGTTAATATACCCGGCTTTTACGGACCGGTAAACATATCTCCGCCGGTAACGCAATTGCCTGTCTTAAAACAACCATTGGCAACTATACCCGGTGTCACGAGTTTTGAGAACAACACACCGGAGAACCAGCTTACTATTCATCAGAATCAACCGCAGGCCATCATTGACTGGAAATCCTTCGACATCGGCGCTGATGCCTGGACCCATTTCGACCAGCAGGGAAATTCAGGCTGGGTCGCACTCAACCGGATTTGGTCCGGTGATCCCACCCAAATCTTCGGGAAACTCACCGCGGACGGAAAGATCTATCTTATCAATCAGAACGGCATCCTCTTCGGACCGGGCTCCAGGGTGGATGTAAATAGTCTTGCAGGCTCTGCCCTGAATATTGCCAATGATGACTTTATCAGGAATGCCCTCATTTTCAAATTCGATAATTACCGGGTCACGGATGACCCGAGGGCAGCTCTAAACCCGCTGGCTGCTGTCTCAAATCATGGAGAGATAAATGCCGCAACAGGGGGTTCCGTCTTTCTCATTGCCCCCCGTGTGGAAAACTCCGGGGTCATCAACGCTCCAATCGGGCAGGTCGGACTGGCTGCCGGGACACAGGTGGAGTTGAACATGGACACATCGGAAACCGGCACAAGAACGGCACGCATTGTCTTTGTTGCTGACGGTTTTGGTGAAGTTGTAAACAGGGTGAATGGGCAGTTATCAGCGGATATGGGCGTGGCCGGGATGTACGGCGGTGTAGTGAATCAGGAAGGCCTTATCCGTTCTGTAACTGCCGTCAAACAAAAGGGTCAGATTGAGCTTATTGCG
>MGPK01000071.1:0-12842 GCA_001795535.1 Deltaproteobacteria bacterium GWA2_54_12 | reverse complement strand
AACATCGGGGAGCCATCGGCGCTCCGTCCGGACAGGTGACCATGGCAGCCGATAAGCGGGTCTTTCTTGAAACAGGCGGCAGAATTGACGCCGGTGGTCTATGGAGCAATGCGGCGGCTGCATCGAATGAGGTGGACGCCCAGCTTAACAGCGTCGAATTGAGGGACGCCTACGGGCAGAAGGATGGTTTGCTGAAAGGAGAGACCATCGCGACCAATAACCTCACCGGTTCTTCCATCGGCGACATCTCCGGGGTCACCCTCGCCCAGGAAAACACGGCTCTCGAAAAGGGCATCCATGGAGGGGAAATCAACGTTACCGTCAACAGTGGCGACATTATCGTCAGGCAGGGGGCCGTTCTCGATTTTTCCGGGGGAGGGATGCGGTACAGCGGGGGCACGGTTGACACGACTAAGCTGCTGTCAGGAACAAAGATATATGACATCAGTAATGCCCCATTGAATATTAAGTATGACAAGGTCATGGGACAGTATACCAGGATACATGACCGGTTCGGAATTGAAGAGCACTATTCAGGTATTTACTACGGAGGAGCAACTCCGTTGAAATCGTATGTAAATAATTATAGCCGGGGCGGCAACGCCGGCAGTCTTACCCTTGCCGCCCCTGTGGTTGTCCTTGAAGGTCAGCTCAACGGGTCAGTAACGCGCGGTCTGTTTCAGACTGCCCTGACACCGTACGATCGGGATCCAGAGTCACCCTGGTCGCTTTCCGTGGCCCGCGGGCTCGAAATTCCCACGGGTGGAACGTTAACCATCGGTGCGGGACCTGTAAACGATAGCGATGTGGTTAGAATGGATCATTCTGTAAAGGAGATTTCCATCCGCTCTGACATAGTGCCGCTTCCGTCAAACTTTGGTTCCGATCCGGTTGTAAGTCCTCTGACAAACCAAGTGACTGAGATCTCCGCGAATACCTTGAATGCGGCTAATCTTGGCAGCCTTTCCCTGTATGCCAACACGAAGATAACGACGGATACCGGCGCGCATATCCTTCTGTCGTCAGGCGGAACTTTCACTGCCTATTCCCGCCGTATCGAGCACGCAGGCGAGGTTCACGTCCCGGCCGGTGCGATTAACCTAACTGTTTCGGATAATATGACATCATTTCCACTACTATCAGATGGATCTACTAACGAGTGCTATATCAGCCTTTCACCTCTGGACGAGAAGATATTCCTCGCTTCAGGAAGCCGTCTGGACGTGGCGGGGGAAAGGACTGACAACTCCCTGGCCGGAAAAGTTGCCGGTTTTCCCCTCGGTTTTGGTCGGACAGGCGGGGGAGAGATTTCTATCAAGGATCAAACGGATTATGGGCAGGGCGTATTCATGGAAACCGGGGCCGTTGTGGATGTGAGCGGGGGTTACACGATCAACCAGAAGGGTAAGGTTACCGGCGGTAATGCCGGAACACTTAATATTCAGGGTTCAACGATAATGCTGGAAGGCGACCTGCGGGGATATGCCCTCGCAGACTCAAATGCGAAAATACAGGGGGGTACGATCACTTTGAGGGCAAAAAACGTCCGTGTGGCCCCGATTGCACCAGACTGGACCGGTTTTGACGCCGGATCCACCGTTCTGCAAGACGATGACACCCGCAAAGGCTGGCTTACCCTGTCAGGAGACCGTTTCAACGACACGGGTTTTACGCGCATTACTCTCGAGAGTTTCAATGATCTATTTGTGGACCCGGACACTGTTTTCTCCACCTCCCTTGTAAGATTGAATCAACCGGTGCCTGCCTTGCGGCCGGGAGTTGCCATGATGATCCAGCCGGCGGCCATCGGTGGCAACATCATTCCCGGCCGGGAGGATCTGTTCCGCCTCAATGATTCCATGGCCTTCAGGGCCGGTGCATCGTCCTTTACCGCAACCGCCGGTAAAGTTTTTGACGGCTACTACACAGACGCAACTAACAATCTCATTAGTGTAAGCAATATAAACTCAAAAATTAATATTTCATCAGGTTCTGTGATACGTACGGCTCTGGAAGGATCAATCAACCTGACGGCGCCGTCTGCAGTTGACATGGCAGGGACCCTTGAGTCTCCTGGTGGTAAGATCGCTATCAAGACAACGGCCCTTGGCGAGCTTGCAGTCAGGGACGGCGGCATGATCCTGGCCGGGGGATATAACCGTCCTGACCCGGCAACGTCCGTTCACGGCTTAGCCACTAACTACAGTCCCCGCAGAGGCGGAGAGGTTAACCTATCCGCTTATAACAATCTGAATCTGGAGCAGGGATCGTTCATTAATATCTCAGGATCAGTGGCGGTAAAAAACCGGATGAGATCGCAGGATGGAAAGATCGTAACATACGAGGAGGCCGGTGAACCCGGCAGCCTTCTACTCTCATTCTCCGGCAGTCTGACATGGAAAGGTAGTGTGAATGCCCTGAATGATTCGAAAATTACAGGTATAAAAGGAGGGAACCTTGCTGTCAGTCAGAGGGGCTCCCTGCTGGATATAAGCGCCGGGGATATAGAAAAATATCTGGAGGCGGGATTTGACGACGTGACCCTGCAGAGTAAGGGAGTCCTTCAATTCAAAGGTGACATGAACGTAATATTTGGGAGGAAGCTGACCATAGATGCCCGGGAGATTTCAGGAACCGGCAAAGATGTGATGACGCTCGGTGCGCCATGGATCCGACTGGATAATACTGTGAATACTCTTCCGGCCGGACCGGCAAACAGGGGAGAAGGCAGGCTTACACTGACCGGCGGGTGGGTTGATCTGAACGGCAGTATCAAAATGAACGGTTTTCAAGAGGTGCGCCTCGAAGCGGAGAGAGATATACGGCTTACAGACAGGGTTTACACCACCGGCACAGGTTTAGTTTCGGAAGGAAGACTGACAACCTCAGGGAACCTGATCCTGAAGGCGGACAGTGTTTATCCTGCCACCCGTTCCAATTACACGATTAAATCCACCGAAGGCAATGTCACCATCCTCCCGGCGGACGACCATGTTGAAATGCCTGTCTATTCAGCAGGCGGGAATCTTACAGTGGAGGCTGCAAAGGGGATTGAAGTGCGTGGAACACTGGCGGTGCCTATGGGGACCGTTTCTCTCCAGGGGACCGGCGCCGGAAGCCGGGTCTATCTTGCAGATGGGGGCATTGTGACGACGGCAGGAAATGCCTTAGTCAATTATGGCATCCTTGATGAGGATAATAAATGGATTATTACAGATAAAGTTGAATCGAATAAGACTTCGCCAGTGGACGAGGACAATCTTCCTGCAAAGGGTGTTATCCTCAATGCGGATGAGACCATCATAGGGAGAGGGTCTGTAATTGACGCCTCCGACGGCGGATCACTTTTTACATACCGGTTCCTGCCGGGCATTGAAGGTTCAGAAGACCCCCTCACCAAGACAGGGCGTTACATTATCCTTAGTGACCGTTCTGTTCAATTACCAGGGGAGGCAATATATTTAACCGGCGGGGGCGGGCTCCAAGAAGGCCTTTATACCCTTCTGGATGTTTCGAAGGATCCACAGTATGCCCGGTACGCCTTTCAGCCCGGGGCCTATGTCCTTGAGGTGCAATCGGGCAGCGTCATCCCGGGCACAAACAGCATGTCTCACGAGGGTTATCCCCTCGTTGCCGGATATGCGTCGGTGGCAGATACGGCGATCCGGGGGACACGGCCTAAGGTTTACAGTGTCAGGACTGCTGAAGATGTTATGACGGAGGGGCATTACGAAACGCAAACCCTGACGTCCGGCGATGCCGGGAACATGACAATCAACGGGAATACGACTGTTATTGACGGGGAACTGCTTGCCGCCGCTGTGGCCGATTATCAGGGCGGGTCAATCGCCTTAAGCGGGAAGAATATAATCGTTCAGTCATCTGTGACAACACCCCTGCCATCGGGGTTTGGTTTCAACAGCCGCATCCCTGATGCTTTAAAAGGCAAATTGACGGTGTCAGCCGCAAGTCTGTCCGGCAAGGGTTTCCGGAAGGTAGGTATTGGATATCTGAATCCGGCGAATCAGGACGATCCGGCAAATACGGACACAGTAACCATTAAGAACGGGGCAATTCTTGAGGCCCCTGTCATCTCCCTGTCCGCAAGACAGCAGATCACGGTTGAGGATCTCTCGGAGCTTCGCGCCCTTACCCAGGAAGAGCAAGATAGCGGTGAGGGAGTGATCAATCTGACCACTCCGGGAAGTCTCCGTTTTCGATCCGGCTCACTGGTCCATTCTTCCCACGTCATCAATCTGGATGTGAATAATGTGCAGGATTTCCATGGTAATCTCAAGGTGGACAACAGCAACATTGCACTGAAAGGTACGGCAATATTCTTCGGTGATCGTCTGACATCAACCGAGGATGGCTTATATCTTACAAAGACATTGTGGAAAGGGCTCACTCAATTCGAGGACATAACCCTGATTGCCGGTTTTACTGACATTGATTCTAAATTCGTTTCAACCAGGATCCAGTTTAATGATTCATTCGATCTTACGGCAACTGACAGCCTGACGCTGGATGCGGCTCAGATCCTCGGTTCCAATAGCAACGGAATCACTGTGAACCTGAATGCCCCTGCCGTTACCCTGAAAAATTCCGGAGACAGGTCAAAGACCACGATCCTGAACCAGACAAATTCCGGTACCTTTATCGTCAATGCTGATGATGAAATCACCATCGGCGGCGGAGACATACTCTTTGGTGGCTTTGAGGACATCGTACTCAACAGCCCCGGAGATGTAATCCTTAAGGGTCAGGGTTCTCTGGCAACGGGCAATGCAGATCTCCGGATCAGCTCAGCCCGTGTAACGACCGGCGCCGCTTACAAGGGTGACGGAACGTACCTCGTCCCCGGTTTCCGTGTGGTTGCCGGGGCCAATAAAGACGACCTCAATCCGGCCCACAGCATTACGATGGTGGAGCCGGCGAACAATCCGCCCGGAGCATTGTCAGGTACCTCAGGTGGTATTATGGAATTTATGGCCCGGAAAATTGAACTCTCCACAGTTCTGCAAGCGGATGCAGGAACGATCAGGCTGACATCAACAGGCGCCGGAGCCACGGACGGCATTTTCATTCAGGGTGGGGCCGGGCTCTTCGCACAGGGGACGGATGACGCGTCTGGTGGGCGGATTACTTTGGAGGCAATAAACGGCAGCATCGTATTGGAAGAGGGCTCAGTAACAGATGTGTCTGCCGGTTATACTTTACAGGGAGATGGAACCCAGGTCAGTCAGGGCGATGCAGGCGTTGTAACCCTGAGAGCGACTAAAGGAGGTGTTGTAATTGATGGAGAACTTAAGGGACACGGAATTAATCAGGGCCGTGGCGGATCCATAGCCCTCGATGCATATCAACTTACGGCTGCAGATATGACTAACCTCCCCGGGATTTTCGAAAGAGGCGGTTTTATTGAATCCCTTGACCTGCGGGCGAGGACCGGCAATGCGGATATTACCTCGGATGTACGTTCTCATCATTTCAAACTGACTGCTGACAGCGGCGCAATCAATGTTTATAAGGCAATTGATGTATCTTCAGGAACGGGCGACGGCGGGACAGCCGGGCTCTATGCGAACAGCGATGTCACTATCCATGAGACAGGAAAGATATCAGCCTATGGAAGCAATGGCGGAGAGGTTACCATGAGTTCCGCTGAAGGGTGGGTGATTGTCAATGAAGGTGGAACGGTCAATGTCTCCGGCGGCACAGACGGTAGAGGCGGGATGATCTATCTGAGGGCACAGCGCAGCAGTGAGTCAGGTGATGACGCCAAAATACGTCTTAACGGCACACTCGCTGGTCAGGATAGCGTCTTTGCCGAGGCCTTTTGGGTTTATGACAACGTGGGCACAATCAACTCAACTGTCTTTAATAAATGGAATTCAAAAAATAATACATTCATGGGAAATGCCGCAACCATCGAAGACAATATCATTCCCGATGGTTCCTCCGGATCATGGTTCCATCTCCTGCCCGGCATTGAGGTGCGCAGCACAAACGACATCACGCTTGGAGCGGCCTGGGACCTGACATCATGGCGATATGCAGGTGAACCCGGCGCCCTGACAATCCGTGCAAAGGGTAACCTCAATATCAATGCCAACCTCGTGGATCATCCGACGTCGCTGAGCAGTTTGCCGGCAAGCACGCCCGGTATGGACTCCTGGGCAATAAATCTGATAGCCGGGGCGGACACTGACAGCGCAAATTACCTTGCAGTAGTTGATGGCAAAGGAGACCTGACCATTAAGGACGAAAAAATGGTGTACACCGAGAGTGCCCCGATACGCTTTGCATCCGGAAGGGACACCATGATTGGCAAAGGCCAGGGAACCCAGGGAACCCTCCCGGGATACATGGTCAATAACCAGATGTACTATAATCTTGCCTCTTATGACGGGTCCATCACCGGCGGGGTGGGAGGAAATCTCCAGATAGACGGTGGGGCTGTTCAGACGGCAACCGGTGATATCAGTATCACAGTGGGCGGCAATATCAACCTCCTTAATAATACCGTACTGGGGATCAATACACTTGGTGCCATCCGCACAACGGGGCGCTCCGGATCGGACGGTATGCTGCCGAGTTCAAGGAAACCATACTGGGATTATGCGGAAGGCGGGGATATTACTCTCGACGTAGGTGGTAATGTGGGTAAAAAGACCTCTGCCGGATGGACTACGGCAGTCTCAACAAGCAATGATCAATGGGATCGCGCATATGTAATTAACCGCATTACCAAAGACACGACCTGGGCGGCCGGTTATGAGACTTCGTCTTCGAAAGTAACTGTAACAACAGGATTAGCCACGATGGGAGGCGGTGATCTCACAATCCGCACCGGCGGTGATTTTCTGACGCAGGCCGGCACCTTTGGCAGGAATGACGGGGGAAATCTCAGGATAGACAGCGGTGGTGATATCATAGGCAGATTCTTGAATGCAAAGGGAAGGATGAGTCTCCATGCCATGGGAAACCTCGGCGCCGCAAATGAACGGCAGGTCATCGAAATATTTGACAGCAGGGTGACCATGACCGCACGGGGGAATATTGAGCTTGCATCAGTTCTTAATCCGATAGCTGCGTCAGCCTCTTTTTCTGATATGTATTTAGCCAATGGAATTCCGAACCAGTCGTGGCATATCGGATTTGCAGAGACTGCGGCTGTTAATATGAAGGCCGGGGGTAATGTCACCTATGCAGGTGACAGCCCCTTTCACGTCACCGGATATAATATTATCAATCGCGAACGAATAATGCCCGCCAGTCTGACCGTCCGGGCCGGAGGTGATATACGGCTGATAGCTGACCTTGCACTTCTGCCGTCTTCCACAGGCAACCTCCGTCTTGTTGCTGGCGGAAGCATAGACGGACAATACTTCAACGCTCAGGGCCTGCCGCAAAGGGCGCAGATTTTTGTTTCTGACATGGCGCCTGCGAATGTCTACAGTGATACAGTGCAATCTTCCATCGTAACAAATCTGTTTTTCCGTGACGCGCACGCGGCCAGCCCTGTTCACGAAGGAGATCCCGCTCCCATCGAGATCCGTGCGGGACAGTACGTCAAAAATCTGAAACTGTTCTTCCCGAAGAAAGCGGAGATCATGGCGGAACAAGGAGATATCCTGGATATCTTCTATTATGGTCAAAACATAACTCCGGATGATATGTCGCAAATCCGGGCGAAACAGGGGGATATATTATTCAGCGTCCAGGGGTCTGCAAACGATACAGGACTGGTGCAGGCCGGTCCAGGCGGTCTTATTCTGCAGGCGAGAGGCTCCATTACCCTGGGGAATTCCAGGGGGATCCAGGCGGTGGGGAACGCATTTAATCCTGTTCTGGGAACTCAGGGGAGCGCCCTCGTTATCCTGTCGGGTTATGATCGGGATATGACGTCAGCAGAGGCCGGGACATTCTTTGACGAACTCCGTAAGGCCGGCACAGACTACAGCACGCTGATGGCCGGGGGCAATAAAGATCAGGCCGACCAGGTTATTCAGCAGACCAGGGCTGAGACCATCGAACCTTATATCGGGTCGCCCTCCGGCAGCGGCAACGTCAACATGACGACCTCCCAGATCAGCACGGTTTCCGGAAAGAACAACATCTTCATCATTGCCAATGGCCAACTGGACGTGGGGAAAAGCACCTTTTTCAACAGCGAAACGGAGCGACAGGCAACCGGCATATTTACGGCCGGGGGCGGGGCAATAAATATCTTTGCAAATGGGGATGTCAATGTGAACGAGTCCCGTGTCATGACCTTCTTCGGCGGTGATATCACCGTCTGGAGTGATCAAGGCAACGTCAACGCCGGCCGGGGTTCTAAAACGGAGGTGAGCGCCTCGCCTCCCGAAAAAGTGCCGGTGTACGACGATAAAAAGGAAAAAATCATTGGTTACACTATGGTGTTTACCCCTCCCGCTGTAGGTAGCGGCATCCGCGCCGTGACGTTCGACTCCGACGGTGCGGCGGGGCCTCTCCAGGCGCCGCCGGCGGGGGATATCTATCTTTTCGCCGCCCGGGGCGCGATAGATGCAGGTGAAGCAGGCATTTCTGGAGGGAAGATCGTCCTCGGGGCAACAGAGGTTCTCAATGTTGCCAATATCAGCTTCTCTGCGGGTTCCATCGGCGTGCCACAGGCAACGACGGGGACGGCCGGTATCGGGAGCTTGTCCGGCGCCGGGACAGTGACGGCGGGGACGACCCGGTTGTCACAGGATGCGGGCGGCATTTCTTCCAATACAGGGCGAGCATCACAGATGATCGAGGATATCATTGCAATGTGGCTGGATGTTAAGGTTGTTGACTTCATTCAAGACCAGGAACAGGAATAGGGAGGATTATGCGTTTATTGACAAAAAAGTTAGCGGCGATTGCAGGAGTGGTGTTTTTTCTCGGCGTGCTGGCAGTTCCGGATGTGCATGCATGGTGGGACGGAAAGTGGCAGCAAAGAATAAAGATCCAGTATGACACCTCATCCAAAGGCGGCGATATTAAGGAGGGACTGACCGACATCCCGGTGCTCGTCCGTCTTCATACAGGCAACTTCAGTTTCACAAGTGCCAAAGCTGATGGGTCGGATATCCGGTTTGTAAGCGTCGACGATGAATCGCCGTTGAAGTATCATATCGAGAAGTTTGATCCGGAAGAAGAGATTGCTCTGGTATGGGTTAAGGTTCCCGGGATATCCGGAGGCTCAGATCAGGATTCCGTCTGGATGTATTATGGCAACCCCTCGGCGGCGGACGGCCAGGACGCGGGCGGTACTTATGATGTGAATCAGGTGGCTGTCTATCACTTTGGTGAGAAGGATGGTAATCCGCGGGATGCGACGGCCTATGGCAACCACGCCACTGCCTTTTCCGGGAAACCCGGGCTCCCGTCCGTTGTGGGAAACGGCGTCCAGTTCAGTGGAGCCGGTGAGCAGATAAAGATTGCCGGATCGGCATCACTCAATTTTACTAATGGGTTTACATTCTCCGCCTGGGTCCGTCTCAACCGGTCCACAGGCAATACCCGTCTTTTCTCATGGGATGACGGGAGCCAGTCCATCGTGATAGGCATTGACGATACTAAAGCATACTGCAGCCTGGGTATGGGAAAAGGCCAGACGGTAGTAACGCCGAAGACAGCGGCTTTAACCCCGCAGCGCTGGCATCATCTGGCTGTGACCGTGGATCCGGACAAGCAAATCACCCTGTATCTCGACGGCAATGAAGCCGCATCTGGCAGGTTAAATGGGAGGGTTCCGGCGCCTTCTGCGGACATCATCATCGGCGCATCGGCGAAAGGGGGCAATGCCTTCACGGGAGACGTGGATGAGGTGCAGTTGTCGAACACGGTCAGACCGGGCGGATGGATGAAAGCGGCATTCCAGAGCCAGGGGCCTGACGGCATGCTGACGTCTTACCTGGAAGAAGAGTCCGGCGGGGGAGGCGGCGAGTCGCTGACCATCCACCTCATGAAGGTCATTATCAGGACCATCACCCTCGACGGATGGCTTGTAATCGGATTTCTGGTCATCATGGGGTGTGCGTCCCTGTATATCTTTACGCAGAAGATCACGACACTCCGCCAGACCAGAAAAGGAAACGAGACGTTTTCCAAGTCCTTTCGCGGTATTGATCATCCCCTGGCCCTGTTTGAAAAAGATCAGGACTTCCAGGGGTCATCACTCTACCGGGTCTACAGGGCCGGATGCGAGGAATTGAAGATCTGGCTGGAAAGGAAAGGAGAATCATTTAAAGGAGGGAACGGCCTCTCCGAGAGGGCCATGAACGGTTTCAAGGCAGCCGTTGAGAAGGAGGCTATGTATGAAAGCAGAAGTCTGTCCGCCGGTATGGTCATCATGAACATGAGTGTTGCGGGCGGGCCTTTTCTGGGTCTTCTGGGCACGGTCTGGGGGGTTATGAACACCTTTGCCAGCCTGGCGGAGAGCGGCGAAGCTAATCTCACGGCCATTGCTCCGGGTGTTGCCTCAGCGCTTGCCTGTACGCTGGCGGGTCTCCTGGTTGCGATTCCCGCCCTGTTTGCCAGCAGTTACATCATCGGTCATATCAAGAACGTGAACGCTGACATGAATGTTTTTATCGATGATTTCATCCTCAGGTTGGAAGATGACCGGGGAGATGCGCCATGAGAAAAAACCCCTATGATGAGCATGAAGCGTACGATGAGATCAACGTGGTTCCCATGCTGGATCTGGCCTGGAACCTCCTGCTGGTGTTCATGATCGTCGTGACGGCGTCCGTACAAGGGATAAGCGTCAACCTTCCAAAGGCAAGCGCGGCTGCCGGCAAGGTTAAAGCCACGACTAAGGCGATCACCATCACTTCGGAAGGGACCATCTATCTCGACAGCTTCCCCCTGACCATGGGAGAACTGGAGGACAGGCTCCGGCAATATAAGGCGGCTGACCCCAATCTCCCTGTAGTGGTCCGGGGGGATGAAAAAATAGCGTACAAAAACGTTATCGAAATTCTGGATCTGCTGCAGAAGCTTGAGATCTCCCAACTTGCACTGGTGACGCAGAAGCTTGTCAAGTGACGCGGTAAGGCATATTTGGGAGAAACAGGAACCATGTCTGATAAAGAAATTAAAAAGATTTCTGTTGTATCATTGGGTCTCCTTGTCGTGATGGTGATCCTGTTGGGTGCAGCGGCGTATACCGTGAAGGCAGTTTTGTCCGATGACAGTCCCCGGAAAAAGAGTTCCGTTACCATGGTGACCCTGTTGAAGCCGCCTCCCCCGCCTCAGATAAAGGAGAAACTTCCTGAACCGGAGCAGGTCAGGGAGATTCAGAAGAAAGAGGAAGTGTTTACATCGGAACCTCAGGATGTGGGTAATCAGGATAGCAAGCCTGCCGGAGAAGAGGATAACACGCCTGCGGGGGATAACCTTGGTGTGGATGCTGAGGGAACGGCGGGGGGCGATGCCTTCGGACTGGTTGGGAAAAAGGGGGGCAGAAGCCTCCTTGCCGGGGGAGGAGGAAGCGGAGGGGGCGGTGGTCTGGGAAGGCTGTCCCTTCTGAGCAAATACACCGGGTATACCCAGATTGTGGAGACTGAGATCAGAAAAAGGGTCATGAAGCGCCTGGATGAAGAAGGCGGGATCCCGAGAGGAAAACTTCAGGTGGTCGCCAGGGTAAGCGTGGACAGCAGTGGCGCCGTAATTGATTACAGAATTATCGGATCTTCGGGGAATCACAGGATGGACGAAGCGATTAAACAGGCCCTTGGCGATATTAAAATCAGCGAACCACCGCCGGACGGGATGCCGCGGACGATGGACATTAAGTTTACTTACCAGGGCTGATAAACACTGCTCAAGCGCGTAACCAATTTTTGTAAGACGATCTTAAACAAACTGTCACATCATTGTAATAATATTCTATCAAAATCAATAGAAATATAGCAGGACGGCAATATTTAACAAACATAGCTATTAACGGATAATTGACATCCGACCTCAGAAAAAGTGGACATTAAGGCATTATTAACCTTCACGGGCAAGAGAAGATATATATTTAAAGGTATTCTGACAATACTATTATTAATCTCCTTCGGATGTGAAACTATTCGCAGGCCGGTAACGATCAAACATGAGAGAACGCCATCACAGGGTGATACTGCCGTCAGAGAGAAGAATGCTGACACTGCTCCGGAATCAAATAAGAGGGAACGAACCGGGAATGCCGCAGCAAGCGTCACTGAGGAAGTCATGAAAGGCTTTCAGGAAGAGGTAAAGACACAGGTTCAGGAGGAGTTGTCCAGAGTGGTTAATGAAGTGGAACTCATAAAAATTATCCAGGAACAAGTCAGGAGCGAGGTACAGGAGTTATTGCTCAGGGAAATCAAGAAAGTGGAACTGGCCGCGGCTGCGCCTGAATGGACTAAGCGAATCAACTTCAGCGGTGATATCCGACTGCGGTATGAGAGCAACCGCTTTGGAGAGAGTAACGCAGATTTTGCCCAGCCTGCCAACCCGACTCAATTCATGAATACCCGGAACGACCAGGATTACTTCAAGTACAGGGTCCGTTTCGGGGCTGAGGCGCGCGTGAATGAGCATATGGATGCGGTCATTCGACTGTCTACGGGGAACACGTCAAACCCCGTTTCAACAAATACGAATGCACATGACTATATGAACAAGGACAATGTCTTATTCGATCTGGCCTATCTCAAGTGGCAGCCATGGAAGTCCCTCACTCTAAATGGGGGGCGGATACCTAATCCCTGGTTTTCGTCAGACCTTGTGTGGGACGGAGATTTGAATTTCGAGGGTGTTGCCCTGAGTGTGAGGAAACCCATTTCGGAATCATG
>MGPK01000070.1:12822-22689 GCA_001795535.1 Deltaproteobacteria bacterium GWA2_54_12 | reverse complement strand
TTGTACTGAATTGTCTTCGTCAGGAGATGGCCGCCCAGCTCGACACGGGCCCTCCGGAGGTACAGATCGCCCTGTGATTCGTAAGAGGTGCCGTTCGAGACCAGGTCCCCGAAGTCGAACCTCGGCTGGAGCCTTACCCTTATATTAAGATCGCTTTCATTGCTCGTAATGGTAACGCCCTTTGTCTCTTCGCCGAACATGAACTCGGCGTAAGCAGGCCCGCTTGCGAGAACACCAACTGCCGTCAACGCTAAAACCGCGTACAGATTCCTTTTCATCCTGCCCTTCTCCTTATTGGTTTTTGTATTGAGGAGATGATAGGAAACCCATGTTACAGGATTATGACAGAAATGTTAAGATTCCGGCACAATCCTACCCAAAAAGTCCATTGACTGAACTGCGTGCTTCGGTTAGGATATACGCTTGTTATCATTAGAAAATAAGTGAAAAAAGGAGCATGAAGATGGGTACAAGGAAATCCGCTCAGATCCTTAAAAAGGCAGCCAGGCTAATCCCAGGCGGCGTGAACAGCCCGGTGAGGGCCTTCAAAGCCGTTGGCGGCGGGCCTGTCTTCATAAAAAAAGCAAAGGGCTCAAAGATATACGATGTTGACGGCAACGAGTACATAGATTATATAGGCTCATGGGGGCCGATGATACTCGGCCACTGCCACCCCGGCGTATCCGCCGCAATCAAAAAGGCGGTCGACAGGGGCACGAGCTACGGCGCGCCAACAGAGCTTGAAGTGATACTGGCGGAAGAGACGGTCAAGGCCTTCCCCACGATGGATATGGTCAGGTTCGTAAGCTCAGGCACCGAAGCCACGATGAGCGCCCTGAGGCTTGCGCGCGCCTATACGAAAAGGGACGGCATAATAAAGTTCGAGGGCTGCTACCACGGCCACTCCGATAGCCTGCTCGTGAAGGCTGGCTCCGGGGCCGCTACCCTCGGCGTACCGGACAGCCCGGGAGTCGTCGCCGACCTCGCCAAGCATACATATAACGCCTCATACAACGACCTCGACTCGGTAAAGGCCATCTTCGAGAAAGCCAAGGAAGGCATAGCCTGCGTCATCGTTGAGGGCGTGCCCGGCAACATGGGCGTGGTCATCCCAAAGGACGGCTTTCTGAAGGGTTTGAAGGACATGTGCGCGAAGTACGGCGCGCTCCTTATAATGGACGAGGTCATGAGCGGCTTCAGGCTCTGCTACGGCGGGGCGCAGAAGGTTTTCAAAATCGACCCTGACATAACCTGCCTCGGCAAGATAATAGGCGGCGGCCTTCCGGTCGGCGCGTTCGGCGGAAAGAAAAAGATAATGGAGATGCTTTCTCCCTCAGGCCCGGTCTATCAGGCGGGAACGCTCTCCGGCAACCCGCTTGCCATGACAGCCGGAATAGAAACGCTCAAGAACCTCCAGAAGAAAGGCACATACGAGAAGCTCTTCAAGAGCACGAACACGCTCGCTGACGGGCTCGGTGAGATAGCCAGGAGAAGGGGCGTGCCGGTGCATACGGCTGTCGCTGGTTCGATGTTCACGGTCTTTTTCTCTGAGAAGCCTGTAACGAACTGGAAAGACGCCAGCGGCGCGAATACCGCGAGGTTCGGCAAGTACTTCAGCAGGATGCTCAAATCAGGCATATACCTGGCCCCGTCCCAGTTCGAGGCGGTCTTCATGGGGCTTGCCCACACAAAAGACGACATAGCGAAAACCCTGGAAGCGGCTGACAAGGCGTTCAAGGGGCTGTAAGAGAATCAACCTGGTTTCTATCAAGGCGAGGGGCAAAGCCCCTCGCCTTTTTTATTTTCTGGGTCATTGCTTGTTTTTGTATTGTCTCTAACACATACCCCGTAACAGGGCGGAACTCGCGAGGGGAGGAAGGGCGAATCTCGCCGAGGCGCTGGGAGCGAAGCGACCTCAGGGGCGAGATTCGCGGATGGGGGAGGAGATAAGCGAGTGGAGCCCTGTTACAAAGAGCGGCGACAGCCGTGTTACATGGTATTTTGTAGAGAGCATAAACAAGATTGCTTCTTGCCACACGTCCAGACACCAAAAATTATTCTCTCTCCCCTTTACTCCTCTTCCCCCTTCTGATAATCTTCTACCCATGCGGAAGTTAAGGATCGCGATGGCGCAGATGAACCCCGTTGTCGGTGATATTACCGGGAATGCGAAGAAGGTTTTGGCCTGGGCTGAAAAAGCTAAAAAGGCCGGGGCCCAGCTCGTCCTTTTTCCGGAACTGACCATAACCGGCTACCCTCCTGAAGACCTGCTTTTAAAGCCGGGGTTCATAGAAGACAACCTTAAGGCCCTCAAAGCTCTCGCTAAAAAGATAAACGGCATAACCGCCATAATCGGTTTCGTGGACAGAGGCGTTGACATATACAACGCCGCCGCGATAGTCCACAAAGGCCGCGTCGCTGGCGTCTATCACAAGATGTACCTGCCGAACTACGGCGTATTTGACGAGCAGAGGTATTTTCAGGCAGGCGACAGGCCGCTGAACTTCATCCTGAACGGCGTGAACATAGGCCTCGAGATTTGCGAGGACATCTGGTACCCGGAAGGGCCCGCAAGGCTCCAGTCGCTCGCGGGCGCGGAAGTCATCGTCAACATAAACGCCTCTCCCTATCACATGGGCAAGGCGGCGCTACGCGAAGAGATGCTCATCACAAGGGCCAGAGACAACGAAGTCATCATCGCCTACAACAACACCGTGGGCGGCCAGGACGAGCTGGTCTTTGACGGCAGAGGGCTTGTCATAGACGAGAAAGGCAACATCCTTGCCAGGGGCAAAGCCTTTGAAGAAGACCTTATCGTAACTGACATCGACATCGACCCCATATACATGGCCCGTTTGCATGACCCGAGAAGGCGTGAGCAAAAGAGGACAGTCCCGGCTGACTCGGTAAAGGTCATTGACCTCGGGGCCATCAGAAAAAAGAAAAAAATGCCCGCCCTGCCGAAAAGAAAGACAATCGCTCTTGAAGAGACCGAAGAGGTGCTTCAGGCGCTCATACTCGGCACAAGGGACTATGTGAAAAAAAACGGCTTCACTCATGTCGCGGTGGGCCTCAGCGGCGGCATAGATTCCGCGCTTGTGGCGTCCATAGCGGCCCTTGCGCTCGGGAGCGAAAACATAACCTGCGTTGCCATGCCTTCGCGCTATACATCTAAGGAGAGCGTCATCGATGCCGAAGCCCTCGCGAAAAATCTCGGCATAAAGCTTCTGACCATTCCCATAGAAGATACCTTCACGCAGTACCTCAAAATGATGAAGGGGCCGTTCAAGGGCACGAAGCCAAACGAAGCGGAAGAGAACATGCAGGCGAGGATAAGAGGGAACATCCTCATGGCCCTCAGCAACAAGTTCGGCTGGCTCGTCCTGACGACAGGCAACAAGAGCGAGATGAGCGTCGGCTACGCTACCCTCTACGGCGACATGGCTGGCGGCTTTGCCGTGATAAAAGACTTGCCTAAGACTCTCGTGTACGCCGTATCCGGGCAAGTAAACAGCCGGGCCAAAAAGACCCTGATCCCGGAGCGCATATTCACAAAGGCACCCACAGCCGAGCTTCGACCCAACCAGACTGACCAGGACACGCTGCCGCCTTATGATATACTTGATAAGGTCCTGAAGGCCTATGTCGAGGACGACAAATCAATAGACGAGATAATCGCGTTGGGCTTCAAACGGGAGCTGGTAAAAAGGGTCGCCCGCATGGTCGACCTGAGCGAGTACAAGAGGAGGCAGGCCCCTCCGGGAATAAAGATAACGCCAAGGGCGCTCGGCAAGGACAGGCGTATGCCCATAACGAACCAATACAATGACAGATCCAGATAAAAAAAAGGCATTAAAAGAAATATTCGACGCGGCTATAAATGCCGCCTCCCCTTATAACGCAGTCCAGAAAAAGCTCCGTCTTGCCCCTGCCGGAAAACGCCTTCTCCTCAAGACCGACCATAAATCAATCGACCTCAACAGATTCAAACGCATATTCGTTGTTGGCGGCGGCAAGGCCGTCTGCCCCATGGCAAAGGCCGTGGAAGAGCTTCTCGGCAACAGGATAACAGACGGGCTTGTAGTCACAAAGTACGGCCACTCAAAGCCGCTTAAAAAAATAAGGGCAATTGAGGCGGGCCACCCGCTTCCTGACGGAAGCGGGCTCAAAGGCGCAGGCGAGATACTGAAAATAGCCGCTCAGGCAGGCGCGGATGATCTTTTAATCGTGCTCCTTACCGGCGGTGCCTCAGCTCTTCTGCCAGCCCCGGCTTTTGGCTTGAGCCTCAAAGACAAGCAGAAGGCATCAGCACTCCTCATAAATTCAGGGGCTTCGATAGACGAGATTAACACGGTCAGAAAACACCTTTCGCTGATAAAGGGCGGCCTTCTGGCCGAGGCCGCGCACCCTGCGACAGTACTGACTCTGATCGTATCCGATGTTGTCGGAGGCAGCCTTTCATCCATCGCCTCAGGCCCCACAGCACCTGACCCTTCGACCTACGCGGACGCCCTCAGGATAATAAAAGCTTTCAAACTTGCAGGCGAGATGCCTGAAAAGGTAATGGATATTTTGCGCCGTGGCTCAAAGGAAGCGTTGCCAGAGACGCCAAAGCCGAACGATCCGCTCTTCGAAAATACGGCGAACATCATAATCGCCGACAACCTCTCGGCCCTGCAAGCGGCTGGCAAGAGAGCCGGGGACTTTGGTCTGAAGCCTGCCATTTTATCTTCGTCCATGACAGGCAATACAAGAGAGGCTGCTGGTTTTTTCGCGTCCGTCCTCAAAGAGATAAAAAACTCTGGAAACCCGGTAAAGCCTCCTGCCTGCGTGCTCATGGGCGGGGAGACGACGCTGAAAGTAACTGGAAAAGGCCTCGGCGGAAGGAACCAGGAGTTCAGCCTCGCGCTTGCGGCAGCGTTAAAAAGCGCGCCGGGCATCTATACGCTTTCAGCGGGCACAGACGGCACTGACGGCCCGACAGAGGCCGCCGGAGCATACGCAATGCCGGATACTCTCAGCAGGGCTGAGGCCCTGGGGCTGGAACCCGCGAAGTACCTCGCCCGAAACGATTCCTATAATTTTTTCAAAAGAATAGACGGACTTTTCATCACAGGCCCGACAGGTACAAATGTAATGGATATTGTGGTAGGGATTGTGGAGTAGTTTTGAAAAGAACTGAATTTGTGAAGAGCAGGTCTATTTTACTTCAGGGTGCCTCTAAAAATTAGATATTTTTTTCGAGGTCGAGGAAGGGTGGAAGTAAAAAGCGGAGCATATATGATGTGAATATGTGAGCATTTTTACTTCCGCCCTGACAAAGAGATCGGGAAAAATAGCAATTTTTACCTTTCGCCCAAAAAGTACACAGCCTCTACATCAGCCCTCAACCTAACCATGCCCGGCTCGATGGGCGTTCCAGGGGCCTTCATCACGGCGTCTGCGGCGTAAAGGCGCACAGGCCCTTGAGTTTCTTTTCCGCATGAAGGCACAATCGATTTCACGCCGTCAAGCTCTGCGCTAAAGGCATTTGATGCCGCCTTTGCCTGGGAAGCGGCTCTTTCAGCCGCCGTCCTTATCAGCGCGTCACACGCTGTTGTTGTTTCCTTTATATCGAACTTTACATCAACGACCCTGTTTGTCCCGGCCTGTATGGCATTATCGAGTATCTCGCCTGTTGAGGAAGTCTTCCCTGTTGTGACCTTTATCTGGTTGACGGTCCTGAAGCCTCTTAATACCTCGCGCCTGCTTTTATCGTAATCATAGACCGGGAAGACGGAAAAAAAAGAGGTGTCAACGCGGCCGTCTGGCCCCAAGGCCGTGCGAACGGCCTTTATAACATTTTCCGAGGCGGCCGCGTTCTCAGAAACCGACTCTTTCGCGCTCAGGGCCATTGTCTCGACAGCGACTGTGATTATCGCGATATCCGGGGCAACCTCTTGCTCAGCGGACGCCCGCACGGTAAGCGTTCTTTCATTTTCAGAGGCAAAAGACAAAGCAGGGAAGGCGAGCAGCGTGGAAAGCGCAAGAACAGGCAGGAACCTTTTCATGTGTCCTCCTCAGAAAAGTTTGTACGCGAACGCGAGCAGCACAACTCCGAGTATGACCCTGTATACGACGAATGAGGCCATCGACGACCTCGAAATGAGCTTAAGAAAATAATGTATCGCAAGATAAGCCGACACAAACGCTACCGCGCCGCCTGTGAGGACCGCAGTCCATTGAGTGGCTTCACCAGCCTGTATCATATCGAGCCCCTCCTTGCCGCCAGCCAGAGCGCCGACAACAATAGCGAGGAGAAAGGAAAAACGGGCCGCGGCTGTCCTTGAAAGGCCCGCGAAAAGTCCGGCTGTCATCGTGATGCCGGAACGGGAGGTACCGGGGATAAGCGCTATCGCCTGTGCCAGGCCGACAAATATCGCTTCCTTCCACCCTATGCGGCCTATATCCTTGTTTCCGGGCCTCCTGTCAGCGGCCCAGAGCACTAAACCCCATACTATCGAAGACCAGCCGATTATCTCCAGCGAGCGCAATGGCCCTGCGACCAGGTCATGGGCCAGGAGTCCGGCGATACCGACAGGAATGGTAGCGGCAAGAGTCATCCATGCAAGGGCCCCGTTATGGTTCCCCTCAAGCCTTCTTTCGGCAAGGCTCTTGAAAAAGCCCATGCTTATATCGGCAATGTCTCTTCTGAAGTATATCACCACCGCAAGCCATGTGGCGGTATTCAATGCAACGTCAAAGGCGAGCCCCTGGTCAGGCCAGTCGGTTACAAACGGCACGAGTATGAGGTGGGCTGTGGATGATATGGGAAGGAATTCGGTTATGCCCTGTATGAGGGCGAGTACAATCGCCTGCGTAAGTTCCATATGAAAAGATCACACCATTTTTAGCCGGGGGTATCAGGCCAGGTTTAAAGGTATCGACTCAGGGGATTTTTGAGCGGCCAAAAGAAGTTCTCTCGCGTAGCGGCTTTCAACGCCAAGCCCGAGTTTTTCGGCCTTCTTCAATGCCGAGCTGAATGCACGGACGCCTTTTTTCCTGTCCTGTTTGAAATCAAGCTCACCGGCTGAGAGCTCGCAGTATATGAGCCCCCGCCTGTCCCTTGTCTCTTTGAAAAGGCCCGCGGACTCCTGAAAGTCCTTCAATGCCTCTGCATTTCTACCGAGAATCTGGAGAGCCGTGCCCTCGCCCCAGAGCGTATAGGCGTAGCTGACCTTGTCGCCTATCTTTTTGTAATTGTCTTTGGCCTTTTTGAAGAACTTCAGGGAGCCTTTGAAGTCCCCCATCATCCTCATCGAGTTCGCGATGCCGCAGTATGAATAGGCTACGCCGAAGGTGTCCTTCAACTCACGGAAAAGGCTGTTGGCCTGAGTATAATACTTGCTCGAGTCCTTGTATCTGCCCATGACGCGCGAAGCGCCGCCCAGGCCAGTAAGGCAATAGCCGACGCCCCCACGGTCCCTCATGCGGGAGAACATGGTCTTTGCTTCCTTGAAACCTTCTATGGCAGGCTTTAAATCTCCCTTGAGCCTCAACGCGCCCGCTCTCGACCAGAGGGTAAAGGCAACGCCTGCCTTATCTTCGACCTTTTTGTAAGCCTTCAGGCTTTCGTTAAAGATGCTCAAAGCCTCTTTAAGCTCGCCGGTGGCACGCAGGCTCAAGGCTAGGCCGACACGCGCGTCCAGCGCCCTTGTCTCGTCACCGGCGGCAAGGACAAGCTTATGAGCGGCCTTGTAGCAACTCCCGGACTTCGTGAAATCCCCGACCATTCTGTAGGTATCGCCGAGGGAAAAATAACAGGCCGCCTTCAGCTCCTTGTCAACGCCTGAAAGGCGCATGGCCTCGAGGTACAGGGGTATCGCTTCGAGGAATTTGGAAAGAGCCCTCTTTTTTTCTGCTTTATCGAATATGGAATATGGGTTGGACATAGGATTGGAATTATAGACCTCTTTGGGGGGTGATGTAAAGGGGAGGAATTGGATGGAGCGCGCATTTTATTGTTGAGAGTGAAACGAAAAAACTCAGTTTTTAACTTCCCCCTTTCCTAAAGGGGGATTGAGGGGGATTATTAGTCTTGAGTTAATCTCCCCTAACCCCTCTTCAGGAAAGAGGGGGATCAGATGAATGAGCTTTTCGTTTAAGGTTTTTTGCGCGCTGCCGCGCTCTTTCTGTTTACCCGGCTCTCCCTGTCCGCCTCCTGCCTCCGAGCAGGCCCGCTTACCTTCCCCGCCCCCTTCGGGGGCATCCCTACCGCCCCGCCTGCTCGCCCTCCCCCCAACCTTATGCTTCGCTACGCCGGGTAAACCGTGTCTGGTTTAAAGACAAGACGAAAAATTATAATACTCCCTCTCCCACAAGGGGAGAGGGAGTATTATCGTCTTTCACGGGCACGGAACACGGTCTTAAAATAAAAAAAGGGCAGGGGCCAAAGCCCCTGCCCTAATTGTGAGTGCGTCTAAAAATTAGTTATTTTTTCTGAGGTCGAGGCAGGGTGGAAATAAAAAGCGGAGCATATATGTGAATATGTGAGCATTTTTATTTACACCCTAACGAAGAGATCAGGAAAAAGAACAATTTTTATCAGGCCCTCTTTTCAAACCCCGCCGGCTGCCCGCCGGTCGCCTGAGAGACGACAAGTTTGCTCTTGGCGATTATCTTATGCCAGACGCCCTTGGGCGCGAGCACGACGACTCCGGGCTTGAGCTCGGTCGAGGCCTCGGAACCGTTATCCAGAAAATAGGTGCCCTCGCCTTCGTGCACGAAAAATATCTGGTCGCCGTTCGGATGCCTGTGGTAGTCGAGGACCTGGCCGGGCTTGAAATAATAAGTATCCTGGACAAGCTGCTCCGTCTTTATGAAAGTAACCTTGTTTACCGCGTCGTCCTTGAACTCGCCACCTGCCACATTAGCCTGCTGCATTGAAGCACCTCCTGAATGTATGTTGTTTTATTTTTTTATGTTCGTCCGTACCTGAGTACAACTCACGAATTACATTATACACATGAAAAAAAAGAGCGCAAGGGAAATATTGGACTATTTAGGTCTTTTTTAACCTATTTAAAGCCTAAAAAAAGAATGCCCTGGTTATCCTCGTCTTTTCAAGTAGTTACGCCACACCTCCCTCGCGCGCTCACTTCAATATTTTTTCAAAATATTCCCGGGCGGCGGCGCTTTCGTAATCCCTCGGGCCCAGAAGCGTACCCTCGATGAAGCCATCCTTTCCCACTATGACGGAAACTGGAATAAGGCTTACCCGGTAGTCCCTCATTACAGAGCCGTACTGGTCGAACAGTATCGGAAAGCCCGCCCTGTTCTCCTTGAGAAAGGCTTCGACCCGTTCGCGGCTGTCCTCGGCGACCCCAAGGACGACAAGCCCCTTTGGCCCGAACTCGGACGCAAGATTAGACAAGGCCGGGAACTCCTTTTTGCATGGATCGCACCAGCTCGCCCAGAAGTGCACAAGGAGCACCTTGCCCCTGAACTCTTCGAGTGTCCTTTTTTTACCCTCCATGTCCATGAGGGTGAACCCGGCGGCCCGGCCCTTCTCTTTTACAGGCTGGACGGAAAAAGGCTGCAAAGCGTGTTCCTGCCCTGCCGCCAAAGGTGCGGCGGCAAGGAGGAACAGGAATATGAGAAACTTAAAACACCCAGACAACAGTCGCAAGAGCCCTCCAGTCGATTACCTGCTGAAAGCCGTTAACATCCTGATAGACCGGGACCTGGTACTTGAACTCCGCGCTCCCGCCGGAATTCGGTATCTTCACCTGGACGACCGGCGAGACGAATACTGAATCAAGCCCGGTGAAATCCGGGTTGTCTATCATGGAGCGGACAGGGTTCGAGTACTTGCCATCATGGTCCTTG
>MGPK01000070.1:6926-12643 GCA_001795535.1 Deltaproteobacteria bacterium GWA2_54_12 | reverse complement strand
CGACCGTGAGCCTGTGGCCGGGCCTTACCGGCGCGTCGGCATAAAGGGTATACAGACCCATGAGGGTTACATCGCCAAGACCGCTTATCTGTGCCATGCTCATGTCCATTGTCATGCCCATGGCGCTCCTTGACCTCATGTCCATGTCATTGATTATGTAAGGGACAGACGCCAGCAGCTGCAGCCTCTCGTTCACCGGCAGCACGCCCACGAGCGAGAGCTTCTGCATCTTCATCTCGGTTGGCACGCTGTAGCTTTGGCCCATGACCTGATTCGCGGCTATTGCCTCGTCCGGGGTCACTTTATCTGTGCCGTTTTTTATGGTCTCCATAAAGGCGTACTCATAGACTAAAGATACGCCGAAGTTCTCGGCCAGCGTCACGCCTGAAGTCGTCGCTCCGGCAATGCAGCACGAAAGTCCGCACTCGCCCAAGGCGTAGGCGTCCCTGCCGGAGAGTAGAATAAGGGTAAAGAACAGCGTCGCAGCGAAAAGCCTTCTCATCGCATTCTCCATGGAATCGTATTTTATTTTCAATCAGGAGTAGGAGAGGCTTTCCGGGGGTTCCAGGATATCTTGAGGTGACAGGTCTTCGTTCATCTGAAGCTCTTGCTGGAAAAGAGGCGCTGATACCCGCACGCTCATCGAAGCCGCCATGCTGACGATAAGTGGCATATCTGTAAGGCTCTGTGACTCCTCCCCGTGGCACGAGGAGATGGAGCACCTGTATGTCTTCGCTTTTTCCTGCGGTTCAGCCTGGACGCCGGTATGGCATATGGCAGCTTCCTGAACCGCCTGCCTCTGGGCCGTGGGGCAGGAACTGCCGTGCGTGCACCCCCGGCCATGATGAGGGCAGCCGCCTACGGCCGCGAGCGGACCCAAATACGGCAGAAGTATCAGTAGTATGAGCGCGGGAATGAACCTTTTCACAAAACAAAGGATATCAGAAAATTTTCATAAAAACATGATCTCTGACAGAATTTGCGCGGAGCGGCAAATTGACTTGAGAAAGCGCGCTGTGCTATCCTATAAAGTGGAATTACAGTTCTCGAAAGGCCCAGGGCGCGGAGCCCTAAAATGGAAAATCAGAACAGCAACGGCAAGACCAGGAACGGCGTTGACAAGAAGCACCCTTTTGTACGGTTTAAGAGGAAGGCCCGGCTCACCTATCTGAGGATACTCAGGATAGACGACCCGCCTGAGCGCATCGCCAGAGGCGCGGCAATTGGCGTTGCCATGGGCGTCCTGCCTACATTCGGCCTCGGCATCATCCTTTCACTTGCGTTTGCCTTTGTCCTGAAGGCGAACAAGGCCGCGTCCGTGCTCGGGAGCTTCATAATGAACCCCTTGACCTCGCCCTTTTTCTGGACCGCGAGCCTTCTTACAGGGTCCCTGCTAACAGGCAACGACTACTCCACGATATACGCGAAAGTGAAGGAAAACGGCTTTCTTACCGGCGCGGGAGAGGCTTCCATCGTCTTTATGGCAGGCAATATTGTGATTTCGACAGTGACGACCGTGGCATCATATTACATAGTAAGGAACGCTGTCGTAAGGCACCGGTGGAAAAAAGAAACAAAAAGGCTGAAAAAACTGGCAGGCATGAAATAGCAGTCCCGCCGCAAGCCGAGCAAACGCTTTAAGGCAACCAGCTATTTAAATCCTTCCCTGCCGAACGCTTCAGCCGCGGCGCTTATCATGATGAACGCGAAAGCATACTCCCTCGTATAGGAAATGCTCAGGTGCACGGGCCGTCCGGCCACGGCCTCAGCCGCACCCGGGCCGAGCCTTACCGAGGGACGGCCGTCCGCGCCGTTCACCACTTCTATCTCCTTAAGGCTCAGGCCCGATAGTATGCCGCGGGACAATGCCTTCACGACAGCCTCTTTAGCCGCGAAACGGCCTGCCAGGTGCTTTTCAGGCCTTTGCCTGCTTTTGGCGTAAGCAAGCTCCGGGCCGGTAAAGACCCTTTTGAGGAAAAGCTCCTTTTTTGAAGCCTGCCCCATCCTCGCGATGGACACTATGTCTATGCCTATGGAAGAGCTCTCCACAAAAACCTACTTCCTCTGAAAATCATCTTCGAAGCGCACTATGTCCTCTTCTTCGACATACTCGCCGTTTTGCACCTCGATTATCTCAAGCGCCGTAGTTCCCGCGTTCTCGAGCCTGTGACGGACGCCCCTGGGTATATAGGTAGACTGGTTCAAGGCTATGTCCACGATTTCTTCACCCCGCTGCACCCTGGCAACACCTGAGATGACTACCCAATGCTCGCTCCTGTGGTGGTGCATCTGGAGCGAAAGCCTCTTTCCGGGCTCGACCCTTATTTTCTTTATCTTGTAGCCCTCGCCGTTCTCCAGCACGGTATAGGTGCCCCAGGGCCTCTGCACTGTCCTGTGTTCCTGGTGCTCGATGAAGCCTTTTTTCTTGAGGATGTTCACTACCTCTTTGACTTCCTGGGCGCGCTCTTTCGGGCAGACAAGCGTGGCATCCGGGGTGTCGACTATTATCATGTCCTTCAGGCCTATGGTAGCCACTGCCCTGTCAGAGCCGAAAATGACGGAATTCTTCGAGCCGATGTCCACGACGCGGCCCCTCACTATATTGCCGTCGTTGTCCGGTTTCAATATCTCGCCGAAAGAGCTCCATGAGCCCATGTCAGACCAGGGGAAGTTTGCCGGTATCACGACCACATCACGAGCCTTCTCCAGTATACCGTGGTCGATGGAAATATCCCTCAGGCCCTTGTACGCGGCCGCCAGACTTTCAGGTTCTATACACTTCTCGAGACTGTCAAAGGTCTCGGGCAGATAGTTTTTTATCTCTTCGAGGATGCGGGAAGCCTTCCAGATGAATATGCCCGAGTTCCAGTAATAGCCGCCCAGCTTCAAGTACTGCCTGGCTCTCTTTATGTCGGGCTTTTCAACGAACTTCTCCACAGTCCTGACGCCGAAGGTGTCTATCTTCCTGAACGCCCTCGCGGACGCTTTGATGTATCCGTAGCCTGTCTCCGGGCGGTCAGGCACTATGCCGAAGGTCACGAGGTGGCCATCGCGCGCGGCCTGAAGCGCGGCCTTGAGAGCTGTCCTGAACGGGCGTCCGTCCTCTATCACATGGTCTGCCGGAAGCACGGCCATTACCGCGTCCGGGTCTTTCCTGTAAAGGTCAAAGGCCGCGAGCGCAATGGCCGCGGCGGTATTCTTTCCCGTAGGCTCTATGACATATCCCGGCGAGAGCGCCTTGGCGTCTTCATATGAAAGATGCAGGCGTATAATCTCGGCCTGCCTCGCGTTAGTCACAATGATGACCCTGTCAGCCGGGATGAGCGGGTTGAGCCTTTTTATAGTGGATTTTAACAGGCTTTCATCGCCCACGACTTTCAACAGCTGCTTTGGCGTGGTCTCCCGGCTCAGCGGCCAGAACCTGCTCCCTATGCCTCCGGCGAGTATGGCTGCATAGAGCTTGCCGTTGCTCCTCTTTTTCTTGAGCGGTGCCGGGACTGCCATCCTTCTTTTTACAGGAGCTGGAGTGGCCGCTACAACTGCCTTGCGTGTGGCCGTGCTCTTACTGGAGCGCTTATTGCTCGACATGGGGATTCCTTTCTGAATTGGCGGGAGGTCCCTTTCCCGCGGTTTGCTAAGTGCGCTTGAGCCTTGCTGCCGCGTTGAGAGCCGTATACGCCGCGCATATGCCCAGATAACTCATGTAATGGAGCCCGTTTATGACTCTGGAGCTGGTATGCCTTCTTGCCACCTCCAGCTCTTCCTTGAAAGTATACTTGAAAGAGCTGGAGGTCTTTGAGCCGGGGTGGACCCTGAAGCTTGCCAGATAGTCGTCTACGATGCCCGGCGGGTGCTTGTGCCCGAGCCTCAGCCAGAAATCGTAGTCCATTACCCTGTGCTGGGATTCGTCAAAAAGACCGAACTCGCTGAAGGCTTGCCTCCTAATGAATGTGGCCGGCTGAGAGACGAAGTTGGTCACAAGGAGTATATTATAACTGTATCGGCTGAGTAAAAAATTTTTGTAGGCCGTAATTGCAGCTCGAACCTCGGCCCCGCCAATGTCGATTATCCTGCATTGGCCGGTCATCCAAATGCTTTCAGGGTGCGAGGTAAAGTATCGGGCAGCCTTTTCAAGGGCGCCTTTTTCATAGAGGTCGTCAGAGTTGAGGTAGGCGATTATCTCGCCTGTAGCGCGCCTTATCCCCTTGTTGATCGCGTCGGACTGGCCTTTGTCCTTTTCAGATACCCATTTGAGCCGCCCCTCGTAGCTTTTCAAAATATCAATAGTATCGTCAGTCGAGCCGCCGTCAATCACAAGGTATTCGAGGTCAGGATAACCCTGGCTGAGGACGCTGTCGATCGTCTCTTTTATGAAAATGCCCTGGTTGTACGAGGGCGTGATAACCGTTATGCGCGGCCACTTTTTCAATGCCTGGCCCCTTTGCCAATTCGGGCGGATATGGCCTTCAATGTATCTTTAGCCGTCTTCTCCCAACTGAACGATGCCGCGCGCTCAAAGCCGTCTTTAACCAGCCTGCCGCGCAATTGCCTGCTGTCGAGGACATCAGACATGCCTTTCGCGATACTCTCGGCGCTCAAAGGGTCTACGAGGCGCGCCGCATTCCCTGCGACCTCGTCCAGCGGCTCGATATTAGAACATACGACAGGAACGCCTGAGGCCATGGCCTCAAGGACCGGTATGCCGAAGCCCTCGTGAAGCGACGGGAAGACAAAGAGGTCGGCTGCTGAATATATGACCGGGATGTCCTCGAAAGGCAGCCAGCCGAGAAAGACGACCTCACCAACAAGTCCAAGCTCTTCAATCTTCTTTTTTATAATATCGTGTCCGTAATCACGCGCGCCTATGAGGACGAGCTTCAATTCCTTATGGCTCGCCTTTTCTATCTTGAACGCCTGAAGCAGCCTTTCATAATTCTTGTGGGGCAAGGAAGATGCTATGTACAGAGCGAACGAGGCAGGAAGGCCGTACTTCTTTCTTATGGCCTTGACCTCCTCGATTCCCCTGCCGCTGAAAACAGTTCTGTCAGAGGCGAGGTAAGTCACGACGACCCTTTCAGGGCCGAGGTGGTAGTGTTTAAGTATGTCCCTCTTTGATTTTTCGGAAAGGGTCAGGACCGCGTCGGCCCTCTTCGCGCTCATGTAGATTATCGACTTCAAAAACATCAGGTAGAGCTTCCCGAAGTTCTGCGGCTGGTTCACATGCTGTAGGTCGTATATCATGGTGAACGACGGTACTGTCGAAACAAAAGG
The DNA here is from genome assembly GCA_001795535.1 of Deltaproteobacteria bacterium GWA2_54_12. Taxonomy (GTDB): domain Bacteria; phylum Desulfobacterota; class GWC2-55-46; order GWC2-55-46; family GWC2-55-46; genus GWA2-54-12. Next base: position 7,372 of record MGPK01000070.1, on the reverse strand, counting down.
CCCGGTCATCCCGGCTGAAAGCAGGGCGTCGAGGCGGTGCCTGGCCGCAAGAAACGGCAACACGGTCTGCTCATATAAAATCCGCGCTGGCCTGTTGGATGCGCTCACATTGCACCTGACCACTTTTACCGCGCCGGGAATCTCCTCGAATACGCCCGCTGATTCCCTGTTCACATAAATGATGAACTCATCTCCCTTGCCAGCCCTGGGCAGCCATTTGACAAGGTTCCTGACATATATCTCGCTGCCGCCGACCTTACCCGGAAGAAGGTACAGGGCGTTTACGCCTATCCTCAAGTCCTGCTCCCTGCTCTTTCCCTCCAGTAATCAAGAAGGTCCCTCAAGGTCTCATCGAGGCCGTGCCTTGGCTCCCACCCGAGCGCCCTCATTTTTGAGTTGTCGCCATAAATGGCCAGAGTGTCGGTGGGCCTTTTTTTGGAAGGGTC
>MGPK01000070.1:5350-6918 GCA_001795535.1 Deltaproteobacteria bacterium GWA2_54_12 | reverse complement strand
TCTCGATCTTTTCAGTTGAAAGGGATATGAGCTTTTCAGCTATGTCCTTTATCAGGTACGCCCTGCCGGAGCAGATATTGTAGACTTCTCCAGGCTTGCCCTTTTCAACAAGCAGCTCATAGGCCGCAACGACATCCCTTACATCGAGGAAGTCCTTCGCGGCTTCAATATTGCCGACCATCAGGGTCTTTTCAGCTACCGTGCCCGCTTCTATATCCGCTATTCTCTTGGCGAACTCGGCCGTTACGAAACTTGGCGACTGGCGCGGGCCTATGTGGTTGAAGGGGCGCGCCCTCACCGCCTTGAGCCCTTTGCTCTTCCAGTACTGGAACGCCAGCAAATCCTGCGTCACTTTGCTTACCGCATAAGGGTTTAGGGGCCTCAGCTCCGCGCTCTCATTCACAGGCAGGCCGCCCTCTTTAACATCGCCGTACTCGTCAGCCGAGCCGATGTTCAATATCACGGTTTCAGGTGAGCATTCGGCTATGGCCTCGAAAAGGTTGAGGGTCGAGAAGATATTTGTCTTGAGCGTCTCGCCGGGATGGGTGAAGGAGAACGACGGCATGGACTGGCCCGCCAGATGATAGACGCTGTGGGGCTTGAGCTTTTCCACCACAGAGCGGAGCTTGCCGTGGTCGGTCATATCGCACTCGAGGAGGTTCAACCCCTTCATGCCCGCGAGGTTTGAAAGATTGGCGTCGATGTGAAGGCCCCAGACCTCATAGCGGCTAAGGAGCCTTTCGGCCAGATGCGACCCCGCGAACCCGGCTATGCCCGTTATCAGGACCTTGCGCATTGAAACCCTTTCAAATCAGCGTCGACCATCATTTTCACCAGCTCCGGGAAAGATACCTTCGGCTTCCACCCGAGTTTCGTTTTCGCCTTCTCGGGACTGCCCACGAGAAGGTCGACCTCGGCCGGGCGCATGAACTTCGGGTCGATGACTACATATTTTTTCCAGTCGAGCCCGGCATGCCCGAAGGCAAGCTCCACGAACTCCTGTACGCTGTGAGTCTCGCCCATGGCGACGACGAAGTCGTCGGGCTCGCTCTGCTGGAGCATCAGCCACATGGCCTCGACATAATCTCCGGCAAAGCCCCAGTCCCTCTTGGCATCGCAGTTGCCGAGCCGAAGCTCGTTTGCCAGCCCGAGCTTTATTTTCGCCACATGAGAGGTAATCTTTCTTGTGACGAACTCAAGGCCCCTTCTCGGGGACTCGTGGTTAAAGAGAATCCCGGAGCAGGCAAAGATGTTGTAGCTCTCCCTGTAGTTGACCGTTATGAAGTGGCCGTAGACCTTGGCGACGCCGTAGGGGCTGCGCGGATGAAAGGGCGTCATCTCGGTCTGCGGGACTTCGCGCACCTTGCCGAACATCTCGCTGGAAGACGCCTGATAGAACCTCGCGTCAGGCTTTATCTTCCTGACCGACTCCAGGAGCCTCGTCGTGCCGATGCCCGTGACTTCGCCGGTCAAGGTCGGCTGGTTCCATGAAGTAGGCACGAAGGACTGCGCCGCGAGGTTGTAGACCTCGTCGGGCTGTATCGTCTTTACGGCCTCATCGAGCGAGG
>MGPK01000070.1:831-5260 GCA_001795535.1 Deltaproteobacteria bacterium GWA2_54_12 | reverse complement strand
TTCCGTAGACTTCATAGCCCTTTTCAAGAAGCAGTTCCGAAAGATACGAACCGTCCTGCCCTGTTATTCCCGTGATGAGAGCCTTTTTTTTCATTTTCAGCCTTATCCCTTTTTAAGTTAGTTTGGCTGCCTAAAAATTAGATATTTTTTCTAAAGTCAAGAAAGGGTGGCAATAAAAAGCGCAGCATATATGTGAATATGTGAGCATTTTTATTTACGCCCTGACGCTTAAGGTCAGGAAAAATAGCGATTTTTATTTTAAGCCTTCAGCAACTGAGACCCAAGCCTCCACTGGAGCGTGAGCCCGAGACCTTCTCTCAAACTGGCTTTCGGCTCCCATCCGAGCTCTTTCTTGGCCTTGCCGTAATTGAGGCAGCTCCTCTTCAGGTCGCCCGGCCTCGCGTCACCTATAGTCGGCTTCTCGAGCCCCTCGGGCAGGTCAACCCTGTTCTTCACCGCGTCATGTATGGCGGTGTAGAGGTCGAGAGTGTGGGTGGCGATCTCTGTGCCGATATTGAACGCCTGTCCGCTGCCCTTGTCTATCGCGATGAGGTTGGCCCTGGCGACATCTCCGACAAAGACATAATCCCTGGTCATGCCCTTGGGCTCTTCAGGGAAGCGGTAGACGGTGCAGCCCTTGCCTGAGATGAGCCTGTCCATGAATATGGCGACAACGCCAGCCTCTCCGTGAGGTATCTGCCTGGGGCCGTATATGTTCGCGTACCTCAATACCGTATAGTCGAGGCCGTATATGTCCTTGTAGAAGGCCAGGTACTTTTCCGATACGAACTTCGTTATGGCGTAAGGCGAGGCAGGCTCGGGCTGGTACGCTTCCGTGGTCGGGTACTCGGTGGCGTTGCCGTAAACGGCCCCGCCGGATGATATGAATATCACCTTTTTTGTGTTGTTCCTTCTCGCGGCCTCAAGGACATTTATGAAACCTTTCACATTGACATCCGCGTCATACCCCGGGTCTTCGACCGACGCTGGCACGGACATCTGCGCCGCGTGGTGGTTGACGAGGTCCGGCTTTTCTATCTCAAATATTTTTTTAATCTCAGCGGAACGCACATCCGTGAGATAAAATTTGGCCTTCGGGTTCAGGTTCTCCAGCTTTCCGGAACAGAGGTTGTCAACGACGACCACCTCATGCCCGGCCTGTATGTAGGCGTCGGCGACATTCGAGCCTATGAACCCGGCCCCTCCTGTAATGAGTATTTTCATGGTTCCCCCTTCGTGATAGCTTTAAGAACTAAATTCAGCTTTTTGTGTGATCCTTTTAAACCTATCTAAAATCAGGCCGCCGCAAACAGCGGGGCTGAGATTCTTTTTTATATCAGAAGAAGCATTTCTTCCACATTCAGCAGATGACTCTTTGTTATCATAAACAAACCGCATCAATTCAGCCGCATGCGTAACGTCAGGCTCTGCCCATAAATTGCCTTTTTTGTATGGTCCTATATCTTTTTCAATCTCTACAAGACGGTATTTAACCGGGAAACTGTTGTTCACGTTCATAAAATCCATATTGCTTGAATACGCGGTTGCTATTACCGGCTTTCGCAGATACATGGCCTCGGCGATAGTCAATCCGAAACCTTCGGACCTGTGCAGCGAGACATAGCAATCGCACTCCGCCATGAGAGAATGAACATCATCCTTATCAAGGTATTCGTCTATAAAACTGACATTCAGACCTTTTGCCGAATCAATCAGCTGCTGGCGCAGGGACGGATTTTTTTCAGAGTTTGTGCTCTTGATGACAAGCCGCGCATTTTCGCCGGGCCTGAAAGCCTTTTTAAAGGACTCTATCAAGGCCAAAGGGTTTTTTCTTTCAGGGAAACTCAAAAAATCGAAAATGAAAAGGAACAAAAACTCGCCGTCTTTCAGCCCGAAGCGCTTTCTGTTAATCTTTTTTGTATCATCAATCACGACGGATGGCGGTATCTTTATGACAGGAATCGGAGAGACTCTGGAGACCGCCTCCTGGCAGAAGCTGCTCGCGACCCATATCTCATTAAATAACGCGAACCTGTCCAGCCACTCCTCCGGAAATACTGAAAGTTCCCAATACCAGAAGCCTATATTATATTTATTCCTGAAGTAATCCGCCCCATTTTTTCTAAAAAAGTTTGTGACTTGATCCGCGTTTACATGTATCAGGTTTATCGGATACGGGTTCTCTTTGGTAAAGGCTGAATATGTGCGGTCGCCCTGCCTTGAATTGCTCTCGATATTATTGAGGGCGATCGGTATCCCGGCGCACTGCGCAGACCTGATATTGGCCCGCGCGGCTTCCCCTGTCCCGCTTTCCGCGCTTATATAACCTGCGATATTGCTTCCAAAGGTTCCAGCGGAAAGTTCATTCACATCAACGGAGCGTATCATATCGGATGGCGGCTTGATGGATGCCGAGGACGGAAGACTGTCGTTGACCTTCTTGAGTATAGTCCATACCGTCCTGTTCCTCTGAAAAACCGGCAGCAGCGTCTTGTACGCGTAGTCAGCGGTACCTCTGAGATACATGTTCGAATATAGATTGGTTTTGAACTTGAGTCCTTTTCCGGCCTCAGCCGCGGCCGCGAGAAACTCTTCGTCCAGGCCGTACTCCTTTCGGCACGTACTCAGCACCCACGCGAGAAATGAGCCGTTATCCTTCCCGAATATGTCAGGGAAAGCCTTCCTGATATCGATACGGGCGAGATAAATGGAGTAGAGGAGCCTTGAAATAGACGGCTCGGTTTTCCTTGCCGGACTGTTGAGCCAATTGTAATAGCTTCCATCATGGCCCGCTGAAAACGGGTTTCCGAATTGCTCTCCCTTTTTCCCCATATCGAGATAAAGCCTTCTGGCAAAAGACGGGATCCTGACTCCGTTATCGAACTTCGCGAAAGCGTACGGCCATTTTTTGGTAAACGCCCAGCCCCTTTCCTGAACAAGGCCGCTGTAAAGGCTGAAAAGAGACTTCATACCCGGCAATGAATCAATAGTGTACCTGTTCTGGTATTTCGATACAGGCTCGGGGTTTTCAGGGTCGAACCCGCTGAAATGGAAAAAACAGGAAGGCTTCCCGTTGACGAAAAATTTATCTCCTTCGCTGCTTACCGACCTGCAATGGTAATTCCAGTAAGCGACATTATAACCGGGTTCTCTCAAGATGTGCACGCTGTCAAAAAAACCCGGCACAAGGTCGATCCACCTCTGGTCTACGAAAAGCCCTTTTTCGAAAGCCACGATACAGTTGTCGTGAAGCCGCCTCTGCCACCACGACAGCAGTTTCTCAGAAACCTGCCCGGCAGACAGGCCGATAAACCCAAGATTGTACGCACCGGTCTGAAGTATCTCAAGGTCGCCGGGCTTAAGGTCGTCTTCTATCGGAGCGGTCAGGTGCGGCGTCAGCACCACATCGTTACTGTCAAGAAGGCCGGACAGCTCGTTAAGGTTGCCGGTTATTAAAATGTCGGGGTCAAAATACGCGAGCTTTTCAAGTCCGTACTTCTTGAACAGATATTCCATGAAGTACGGCTTTACCGCTGTATTCAGCTCAAGAAGCGTATATTGGAAACAGAACCTCTTGAACTCGGGTATATGCTCGCCGAGATCCTCGATTTCAATGAGGGTGAAATTTTCCGCTGACGGGTCGAAACAGCCGTCCACCCTGTCAACGAGCAGGACAAAGGCCTCTCCCTTGTTGTGCCGGAGAAAAGAATCAATCAGCACCCTGGCGTAGGGCAGATAGTTTTTCGAGATTATCGTGCAGACCGCGAGTTCACGCATTTAAGCCTGCTACCCTTCTGTATACGGCAAGAGTTTCCCTGGCGCATTTTTCCCAGGAAAACATCTTCGCTCTTTCAAATCCTTTAATTACCAACTCAGCGCGCTTTGCGTCGCTTTCAAGCAGCTGCCTCATGGAAAAAGCCAGTTCATCGGCATCAGACGGGTCAATGAGGGCCGCCGCGTCGCCCGCCACCTCCGGCATGGACGAAGTCTTTGAAGTCACCACCGGCGTCCCGCAGGCCATAGCCTCGAGGATAGGAAGACCAAAACCCTCGTAAAGAGACGGATACACAAACAACGACGCCATTGAGTACACCGCGCTGAGGTCTTCGTCATTTATAAACCCGGCGAAATGCACCCGGTCTTTTATGCCCAGCTCGCTTACAAGCCCCGGTATATCGCTGTTAAGCCAGCCCCTGCCCCCGGCTATCACCATGGGAAATTCTTTTTGCATTTTTTCAGGCAAACACGAATAGGCTCTCAACAACCCCTTGATATTTTTTCTTGGCTCAAGGGAGCCTATAAATAAAACAAATTTGGCCGGAAGGCCGTATCTGGCCCTGACTCTCTGAAGCACGCTGGTATCCATGATATTACGAAACCCCGGCCCTGCCGCAAGGCGCGTCACGGTTATCTTCTCCGGAGGCGCGCC
>MGPK01000070.1:0-791 GCA_001795535.1 Deltaproteobacteria bacterium GWA2_54_12 | reverse complement strand
AGGAAATGGTCAAATACCTCCGTCCGGGAGGGTTATTCGCCACTTCGCACCGGACCCGTTTTTTTTACATCGTTAGGGCCATTGCCGAAAAGGATTTTAAGACGGCTGAATTTATTCGAACTCATTCAGAAGGTGAGATTTGGGGAAACTATTTCAATTGGCAAACGCCCTCGGAGTTGAAAGAGCTTTACAAAAAAATCGGGGTGGAGCCTGTCCTATTGCGTCCGATTGGCACCTTTACCGGGAATGGTGCTGATGGGCTGGCGAAGCTCTGTGCCCCCGGGACCTTGGAGGCTTCCGAAAGAGAAGCTCTTTTTGAGATCGAAGCCGCCGGTTCAGAAGAATTTGCCCAATTGGGACGGTATCTTTTTATCGTCGGACGCAAACAAGAGACCTGATGCTTCAAAAACGGATCCCAGTTTTGATGTATCACCGGCTGGGACAAACTGATTCTTCTACCTCCCTGATTGTTTCCCCGGAATCATTCGAATTCCAGATCAACTGGCTTGAGCGAAATCACTTTCGGTTTTTGACCCTCGACGAAGTGGTTGAAAAGGGTTTAAGAGTTTCTCTTTGGAAACGGACCGTGGCCCTTAGTTTTGACGACGGCTTTCATGATAATTATATGAATGGTTTTTCTTTGCTTCTTGAAAAGAAGCGGGCGGCGGCACTTTTTGTAGTGGTAGATTGGGTGGGGAGACCAGGATTCATGACTTGGGAAGAGATCCGGTATTTGGCCGATGCCGGAATTACGATTGGAAGCCATAGCTTGTCCCATCGTTGGCTTCCCG
>MGPK01000069.1:83686-89281 GCA_001795535.1 Deltaproteobacteria bacterium GWA2_54_12 | reverse complement strand
CGGGGCGTCGGTCACATCGTTTATGCAGACGAACTCGATCTTGTCGAGGCTCCCGAGGGAGGCCCTGAGAATGTTTCTCCCTATGCGGCCAAAACCGTTAATCGCAACCCTTACCATTTATATCCCTCCGTAGCCGTATTTTTCTACCCCAAGGGGTAAGTTCTGGAAAAAATAAGCAGTTATTCTAATGCAAGCAGAAGGCCATGTCAACCGGGGCAAAGATTTTTTCAACCCTGGCGCACATCAGCTTTGAGAGCCGTTAAAAACCGTAACGCCTCAATTCGGTTTGCATTTCCTTGAGACTCATCTGTCCTGGCGCCGTGCTCCCGGTGATCGAGCCGTAGGTTATAAGGGAGCCGAGCATCGGAAAAAACACTCTTGACGGCTTGCCGAGAGGGCCCATGCCGATGACGATCAGATTGTCATCGGAGCATAACAGCCCGGCAAGCCGTTTCAAGTCGTCCTGTGTTTTGACCATTGAGGCAATCTTGACTATGTCGCCTCCGGCTTTACGGGCCGACTCGATGATTTTGTTGAGTTTTTTATCCCCTGGCGTGGATTCGAAGTCGTGGTGGGAGACAATAACCCTTTTTTTTGCCCTTTTCGCAAAGTTTACCACATTTTTTCGAATCCCGCTTGAGCTGAGCTCAATATCTACGAGGTCGGCAAAAGGAATAAGGGCGTGATACAAGTCGGCTCTTTCCCTGTCGGGAATTTCCGCCTGGCCGCCTTCCCTTGTGCTCCTTATAGTCAGGAGTATCGGCAACTTGGTAATTTTCTTTAATTTTTCAAAAGAGGCCAGCAGCCGTCCAGGCTGGGTCGCCGTGAAGGTGTCAACCCTGAGCTCAAGAAGGCCTGCCCCAAGGGAGGCGGCTTTTTTGATGGCCCCGGCGTTCACTCCGCCGGTTATGACGGCGGCTATAAGGGGGGGATTTCCCACGGCACCTGTCTTTATCCGGACTGACCCGGCCCTGCCGGAAGGTTTTCTCATAGCTAGCGCCGCAGGTTTCGGGGAATTTTCGACAATATAACTTGTACTTAAACAGGCCTCAAAAGTCAAGGAAAGACTTGGGATGGGAGATTCGCGTTAATTTAAAATTATTTAATAAAACGGTTCTTGTAATTTAATGTTCATGCCGCATAATGGTTTTGCGAGTGGTTGAACCTTTTCTCTCCTTTCTACAATAGATGTTTATAGCTTGAACTCAGGGGGTGCCACGGGGTATAATTCCGGAGAGCACCCCCCGTGTTTGCTTTCAGGCGCGTGGGCTGATTGCCCGCGCTTTGGATGTTGGATGGCGGGTGAAGCGAGCGGAATGAAGGCGCAAAAGCCTTTCGCTTCAAAAAGCGGCTTGCCGCGCAATCACTTGCTGGACCTTCATATCGTACTTTCAAGAGGTGTGGAATGGGTGGAGTAGGAGCGATAGTCGGCGTATTCCTGTTGTTTTCACTGGCTCTCTCATGGGTATCCGGAGACAAGGAAAAGACGCGCCTTGAAGACGCGATAAAGGAGAAGTCAACGGTAGAGCAGAAGCTCGAAACTGACCTCACCACAGCTAAATCAAAGTCAGTCAAGGACGCAGAGGCCTTCAAGGAGCTGGAAGACAAGCTCAAGGCCGAACTGAACGAGAAGAAAAAGCTTGAACGCGCCCTGGCCTTCGAGGAAAGGCAGAGAAGGATCGCCGAGAAGGAAGGCATGACGGTCGACCTCGAGAAAGAGCGCGAGAAGATGAGGGCTGAAATAGAGTCCAAGACCCGCCAGGAAATATCCGACCTCGAATCAAAGCTCGTTGCCGTGCAGGAGGCCAAGGCCCGCAGTGAAGCCGAGATGAAGCTCAAGATCGAGGAAGAGGCCAGGAAGAGGGCCGAGGAAGCCTGGACACAGGCTGAGCTTGCCAGGTCAAAGGCTGAGGAAGCGAACGCGAAGAGCCTTGAGCTGGAAAAAAAACTGGTTGAACTTGAGACGGCCGGCCAGTCCATGCAGGCATCCATAAAAGAACAGGAAGCCGCGCGCAAGGCCGCGGAGATCAAGCTCGTGGCCGAGACCGAGGCAAGAGAAGACCTCGAGGCAAGGCTTGTTGAGGCTGAGCAGTCGCTTGTGGCCGCCAAATCCACGATGGACGGCGTCAAGGAGGTCACAGTTTCTCAGGCCGGGCTTGCCAGCCCCGCGGAAATTGAGGCAGCCAGGGCGGAAGCGGCCGTGGCCAGGGCCGAGGCCGCTTCGGCAGCCCTTATCATAGCGGAGCTTGAAAAGTCCAGGGACGAGGCCCGCAAAAAAGTCTCCGAGAGCACAGGGGCGATAGCGGGGCTTGAAAAAGAGATAGCGAGGCTTAACAGCGAGCGTGACCTTATAGGGAAAGAAGCTGCCGAGAGGGCGGCCGTAAGCGCTTCTCTCAAAGGCGACCTTGACGCGACGAAGGCCCGGGAAGCAGCCCTTCGAGCCGAATTGGAATCAAAGCCCATAATAATGAACCCCAGCCTCATGGCGAGCAAGGCCGGGGAAAGGGATGAGCTTTCCAGGAGGGTAGTTGACCTCGAAGGCAAACTTACCCTGGCCGAAGAGTCCAGGAAAAAGCTTGAAGAGTCTTCAAGGTCCGAGCTGGACTCTCTGAAGTCGCGTACCGAGGAACTCCTGGCCCGGAACAAGGACCTTGAGGGCCAGTTGAGGGATACCAATGGCTCGCTTGCCAGAGCTGAGGCGGCAAGTGAGATGGCCAGGGACCTCATCGCCAAGAACACCGAACTCGAGCAGAAGCTCAAAGAGGCCGGCCTTGTGAACCTTCAGGGCAAGGCCGCCAGCTATGTGGCTCAGAAGCTTATAGAAAAGAATACCGAGCTGGAGATGAGGGTTAAGCAGGCTGAGCTGTCCCTGGTGCAATCCGAGGCAGCCAGGGGCCAGGCAGAGACGGTAGCCAGGCAGAACCGTGAGCTGGTCTCGAAGCTCAGGGATGCCGAGGTGACGCTCGCCAGGAGCCAGGCAACCGCACCCCTTATCGAAACTCTCAGCCAGAGGAACGCGGAGCTGGAGACGAGGATAAAGGCGACCAACGAGGCCCTGGCCCAGGCAGACGCAGCCAGGTTCATGGTCGAGGAGCTTGACGCGAAGAACAGGGAGCTCGAAAAGAAGCTTGTCGCGGAAGCTGCCAGGCAGGGCGTGGAACCCAAGGCCCTCGAAGAGTTCAAGGCAGCCAGGCTGGAGATAGACGCCAAGCTCAAGCAGGCGGCCCGGGTCAGAAGCTCTCTTGAAGCGCGTCTTCATGACGCGGAGCTGGCGAAGTCGGCAGGAGAGGCGGCAATAAATGAGATGAGCGTTGCCGGAGAGGCGACAAAAGCCAGGCTCGAGCAGGAGACTTCCGCCAGAGCGGCTCTCGAAGCCCAGCTCCGGGAGGCCATTCTGGCCATGAAGTCCGGAGATTCTTCCATAAAGGCCATCCAGTCCGCAAAGCAGGAGATGGAGGCCAAGCTTGCCGAGGAACGGGAATCCAGGCGAGTGCTTGAGGCGAGGCTACATGATGTCGAGACTTCGGATGGCGCAAGCAAGGCGGCTGTAAAGGAACTTCAGGACACCCTGAAGGAGACCGAAGAGAAGCTGACGAACGAGACGAACGCGAGAAAGGAACTTGAAATCGAGATCACAAGGCTCAGCAGGGAGACAGATACCCTCAGGAAGGCAGGATTGGACCTGGCGAGCATGACAGACCTCCAGCTTCAGTTCGCCAGCCTCAAGATCAAAATATCTGAAAAGCTCAAGAACGGGGAGATAGAGCCTGCTGATGTCATAAAATTCATGAAGGTCGATGATGTCCTTGGCTTTTATATCGTGAAAAAGGGAGATACCCTCTGGAAGATAGCGAAAAAAGGGGATGTATACGGTAACGCTTATATGTGGCCGCTCCTTTACAGGTATAACATCACAAGGATGAAGAACCCGGACAAGATAGAGCCTGAGGACATACTCATCGTCATAAAAGACGCGAGCCTCAGGGAGACCAGGGACGCCATACGCAAGGCAAAGAGCAGGGGCGACTGGAGAAAGTGGACGGACGGCGACCGCAGGAACTGGATAGAGAACTGGGTAAATTAAGCGTAACCGGGATAGGCAGTAAAAACGGGGGAGGCATGAAGCCTCCCCCGTTTTTTTTATTTCAGCGCCATGCGTACCATCCGATAAGTTTATTAAGTATTGGAATATAAATGGTTAATCGTTATAATGAGCTCCTCAGTCCGGAGAAAATTGTTGGCATACGCCTTCGTCTATTCGATAATAGCCACAGTAATAATCCTTATCATACTCACCCTTGCCGCCGTGATCATGAGGCGTTTGTACATGGAAAGAAAGTACAGGCGCCTGGACCAGGCCCGGAAAAGGTATTCCACTCTTTCGATATCCCTTGAAAAGCGCAAGCTTCTCGCCTACCTGGGCCCTTACAGGCGCCGCCCGGGGTCTGCCGCGTGGGTCGCGGTAGAGGAGAGCATCTTCAGGGCTTTTGAGACGGCCCATTGCAGGGATGAAGCGGCCCGTCTTTTCGACAAGCTCGGGTATGCCGATTATTACATGAAGACGATAAAATCCGGCAACAGGTGGGAGCAGGCTCTGGCAGCCGAGCGGCTCGGCCGCATCAGATGCGCCCGGGCCCAGCCGGTGCTCGTCGAGGCGCTGGAGAGCAGGAACACTGACCTGTTGCTCATGGCCATTCATGCTCTCGGACTTATAGAAGACGGCTCAGTGCTGCCCAAACTGATAAAGATGCTGAAGTCCGCGGTTTTGACGGGGGAAGAGGTCTCAAAAAAGGTACTCGCTTCCTCAATCATATCATTCGGCGCGGAAGCGGTAAGGGCGCTTGCCGCCGAGCTTGCCGACCCTGACTGGCGCGTGAGGGCTGCCTGCCTCAATTTGCTCGGGGAGATAGGAGGGGCGAATCTCGCCCCTTTATTCATGAAGATGCTGAATGACCCTGAACAGGATGTAAGGGCAAAAGCTGCAAAGAGCCTCGGCAGGTTAAGGTGCGTTGAAGCCGCGCCCAGGCTCGAATCCGCACTGGCAGACCGGCACTGGGTAGTGCGATTGCACTCAGCCCGCGCGCTCGGCTTTATGAAAGAAGAACGGAGCGTGCCTGCCCTCACGGGTAAACTCACCGACAGGAACTGGCAGGTTAGAAGGGCCGCCGCTGAAGCCCTCGGCGCCATAGGCGGGGCCGCTTATCTCGAACTCCTGAAGGTCTTCATCGATTCAACAGACCAGTACGCCAGGGAGCAGGCCCTTGATGAGCTCGGCAGGAGCGGGGTTGCGGCCATCCTCCTTTCGATGCTGCCTCAAGGCGAGTATAACTATTTGCTTCTAAAGGAAATTCCCCCTGCTGACGATAAGGGTGGCATAAGGATGGAACTCCTTGTGGATATGCTCCTGTTCCTTTCGGCCCTGGACGGTGAAAGTATGTCTCAGGCTTTGGCAGCGCTTCAGGGCGTGGCTGGCGGGGGAAGCGCCAAAAGTGTTATCAACGCTCAAAACCGCATAAAGGAATTCGGCAGCCGTGGCAAAGGGATTGCCGAGTAGCGCTAGATGCTCCTCACCCTGATATTATGGTTCAACTATCT
>MGPK01000069.1:74708-83668 GCA_001795535.1 Deltaproteobacteria bacterium GWA2_54_12 | reverse complement strand
CGGCGTATAACGAAGAGGCGAACATAGCTGATTCTGTAAGGTCGCTCCTGAAGCTCAATTACCCTGACTTCGAGATAATAGTCGTGAACGACGGCTCAAGCGACAGGACCCTTCAAAGCCTTATCGAAGGCTTCGGCCTCAAGAGTTCCAATATCATATACAGGCAGGCGTTAAGGACGGCGGCCGTGAACGGCTTTTACTCAAGCCCGGCCGAGCCCCGGCTCATAGTCGTTGACAAGGCCCACGGCGGTAAAGCCGATTCCCTGAATGTCGGCATAAATGTGTCGAGGGCCCCGTACTTCTGCTCGGTCGACGCGGACTCGGTACTGGAAGAGAGCGCCCTTTTGAGGCTCATGAGGCCTATACTCGAAGCCCCGGACCTCGTTCAGGCAACAGGGGGCATAGTGAGGCTCGTGAACGGCTCAGCGGTTTCCGAGGGCCGCCTGGTGAATGTAAATCTCCCGAAGGACAGCCTCTCTCTGCTCCAGGTAGTCGAGTATATAAGGAGTTTTCTGTTCGGCAGGGCAGGCCTGAGCGTCCTTAATTCGCTCCTTATCATCTCCGGCACATTTTCAATGTTCCAGAAAAAGACGGTCCTGGCCGCTGGCGGCTACAAGACTTCCATGGTCACCGAGGATATGGAGCTGGTCGTGAGGCTCCATAAGCACCTGAGGGATAAGAAGCAGAAGTACCGCATAAACTTTGTGCCGGACCCGATCTGCTGGACAGAGGCCCCGAAAGACCTGGCCATGCTCAAAAAACAGCGGAGGAGGTGGCACTTGGGCCTTGCGGCGTCGATATTCGCGTACAGGTCCATGCTCTTCAATTACCGGTACGGCAGGATAGGCCTTTTCGCGCTCCCGTATCAGCTTGTGGTCGAACTCCTGGGCCCGGTCATCGAGATCGCGGGTTACTTCGTCGTGACGGCCTCTTTCGTCCTCGGCATAGTGGACAGGCAGTTTTTCATTCTCTTTCTGGTCATGGCGGTCCTCATCAATATTTTCTTCTCAGTAGCCGCTGTGCTTTTAGAAGAGATGTCTTACAGGAGGTACCCGAAGCTCAAGGATACCTTCACGCTCCTCCTGTACGGAGTGCTTGAGAACTTCGGCTACCGCCAGCTGCTCTCCTTCTGGAGGACGCAGGCTGTCCTGAAGTTTTTCCTTTCAAGTGACAGGAAGTGGGAAGTGGTGAGAAAAAGGGGCTTTTCAAAGCCTGCGAAGGAAACCAGACAATGAAAATAAAAGGGATCAAGATCCTGTATGCCGCGGCGGCGCTGGGCCTAATGCCCTTCCCGGCCTCAGCGGCTGAAGGGCAGGAGGTCGAGGCAACTGTCGCCGTGGGCGAGAGCCTTACGAGCGCCGACGCGCTCGCGAAAGCAGGGGAGTATGACCGGGCCATCGTTATCATCGAGAGGTTTCTTGCTAGAAACCCGGCGAATACCGAAGGGCAGCTCCTTTACGCCAGGACGCTCTCATGGAAGGGCGAGTATGAAAAGGCCATTGAAGTTTACGGCGAGGTAATTCAAAGGGAGCCTCGAAACGCCGAGGCCCACGCCGGGTATGCCCGGGTGCTCTCCTGGAAAGGGGAGTATGGCAGGTCTGTTGAGGCGTACAGGCGCTCCCTTGACATAGCCCCGGGGTCAAGCGATGCGAGGACGGGCCTTGCCAGGACCCTGTGGTGGAAGGGCGAGGCGGATGGAGCCTTGAAGGAGCTTTCAGCAGTACTCTCAAAGGAGCCGGGCAACGGCGAAGCGCTCGCCCTTGAGAGAAGGCTCCGGCAGGACAGGGGGCCTTCTGCGAAGGCCGTTTATCTGAACGCGTCTGATTCGGACCGAAACAGGATTGAGTCATATCAGGCGTCTTTTACGGATACTTTCGGAATTCCGGGCCACAGGTTCGAGTTTGCCTATAAACGCTTCGAATCTTCGCTCCCGGACAGGAGCGCCACCGCAAGCTTCCTTGACCTGAAAGACTCGATAAAAGTCATGGGCAGGGCTGTCCTTACGCCGAGGATATCTCTTGTTTCCCTCGACTCCAGCACTAATGACACCGTCTATCTTACGGAAGGGCTCAGTTTCAACATGCCTTTGGCAAAGGGCACGGCAATGACGGCCGTGTACAGCCGCTACCCGCTGGCAGATACCGCGAGGCTTATCGAGAACAACATAAGGGTAAGGGAAGCGGCCCTGGCTTTGACCCATGAGGCGAGGGGGGCCACGGTGAGCGCGTCGGCGTTGAGCGCGTCCTATTCGGACGGCAATTCAAGGTATGACCTGGCGGCAGGCCTTGCGGCGGCCCTGTTCAAGGAGCCGCGCGTCGTCGTCGGCGTCGTGTCAGAGTACAGGGATTTTTCCGGGAGGACTTTGAGCGGGTACTTCAACCCGCCGAACATATTCTCGAACAGAGTATATGCCGACGCCTCCGGCAGGGTCTGGCAGAAGCTTGTTTACAGGGCAAAGGCGGCCCTTGGCACGCAGAGCTACGAGGGTAAATCAGAGTACGCTACCTCATTCCAGGCCGGGCTTGAATGGGAGGCCTCAAGGGACCTGTCGTTTGAGGCGCTCTACAAGTACAGCAGGTCCGCGCTTGAGAGCGCCTCCGGATTCAGGTTCGAGGAGTTCAGGGCTGGCGTCAATTATCTTTTCTGAGGTATTTTATGAGCACTGAAAAAAAGCTGTGGCTGATAACGGCCGTTTTCATAGGGCTGGTCGCATATGGGGTGTTCAACCTTTTCCAGCCGGATAATTTTCCAATGAGCTTTGTAAGAGGCGAGGTCCGGGAGGCGGCCCCCGGCGTGCTTGCCGGGCCGTACCCGACCGAGGCCGAGTTAAAGCTTCTGGCGAGAAACGGCGTGGTCGAGGTGATAAGCCTGATGGACCCTGAAAGCACGGTAGAGTCCGCTCTGGTCGCGGAGGAAAAAAAACTTGTCTCGGCAAAAGGGCTCAGGTTCCAGAACTATCCGATGGACTTCCAGGACATGAACGGGACCAAGAGCGCGGCAGGTCTTGAGCAGGTTTTGATGAGGATATCGGAAAGGGGCGGCGAGAAGTTTTATGTGCATTGCTATCTGGGCCGCCACAGGGTAGGCATGGTAGAGGCCGCCCTGAAAAAGAGAGCGCCGGGGCAGGCTCTTTAGCCCATCTCTTCTTTTATCGTCTCAACCGCCCTGGCCGCTTCAAGCATAACCTTTCCTGAAGGGGCGGCTCTGTCGAGGGCCAGGACCAGGCAGTACTCTTCCTTTATGGCCAGTATGGCAATCTTCGCGGTGTCAGTTGATATGGTTATCGAGCTGACCGTCCCCCCGCAGCCAAAGGCGGCTTCGACCGCGGCGTCGAGCACGATCTCGTAATGCGCGCCGATGAGTTCCATGTCAAGGTCCGCAACTTTCGACCAGGAGGCGACTATCTCGCCGTCCTTGTCAATCATCACGGCCCCTTGTGCTCCGGCCCTCTCAGATAGGCTTTTCAGTATTTCCGTAAAGATCATAAGGCTGGTATTGAAAATCGATTAGTTTATTCAGGCTGCTCAAAAAGTTCCGTCGGGACTGCGAAGAACAAGGCATGAGGCGTACTCTGCATGTACGCCGCAATGGTGAGCTTTGAGGCCAACGACGCAGATGGACTTATTTCAAGCCTGTACTCAGAACTTGAGCGTTATCATCTTCGAGACGCCCGGCTCCTGCATGGTGATGCCGTACAGGGCGTCCGCCATTTCCATTGTCTTTTTGTTGTGAGTTATCAGCAGGAACTGGCTTATCTTCGACATGTCGCTGACGAACATGTTGAACCTGTCGATGTTCGCGTCGTCAAGCGGCGCGTCGACCTCGTCCAGCAGGCAGAACGGGCTCGGCTTTATGAGGAATATGGCGAATATGAGGGCCGTGGCCGTAAGCGCCTTCTCTCCACCGGAAAGAAGCGTTATGTTCTGAAGCCTCTTGCCCGGGGGCTGGGCTGCTATCTCGACGCCCGCTTCGAGTATGTCCGATTCTTCGGTCAGGCGCAGCTCCGCCCTGCCGCCGTTGAAGAACCTCGGGAAGGTCTCCTGGAACTTGGCGTTTATCTCGTCGAAGGTCGTCCTGAACTTCTCCCTCGTGGTCCTGTTTATCCTCTGGATTGCCGTGTGCAGCGCATCCGTGCTCCTTGTGAGGTCGGCCTGCTGGTCAAGAAGGAACTGGTGTCGTCTTTCGAGGTCGTTGAACTCCTCGAGGGCCGAAAGGCTCACTTCCCCGATGGCCGATATCTTCTCCCTCAGCTCTTCCTTCTTCTCCTCGAGGCCTTCCATATCGGGCGCCTCTTCGCCTTCGGCTGGCCTGTACTCTTGAAGGAAGGTGCCGTACTTCTCCTGCATCCGCTCGTTGAGGCCCTTTATCGCCAGCTCCATCTCGCGAAGCTCTATGGTAAGCTCGCCCTTCAGTTCCTGCGCCTCGGAGTACTTGCCCTTGACCTCTTTGAGCTCGTGCTCGATGGTCTTTATCTGGCTGGCAAGCACATCCAATGCTTCGGCTTTGGCGACTTCTTCTTTTTTAATGCCGTCTATCCGGGAGAGCAACGCTTCGAGCCGCTCTTTTATCGCAGCGGCTTCGTTCTCCTTGGCGGCTATCTCCAGCGCGCTGCGTTCTATCTCGGCTTTCTTCGCTTCTATCCTTCTGCCGGACTCCTCTATGGAGCGTTCCTTTGAGGAGACTTCCCGCTTCAGGGATTCAAGGCGCTCCCTTGAGCTGGCAAGTTTGACCCTGGCTTCGGTGACAACGGCGGATATCTCTTCTTTTTTGCGGCCCAGCGCGCTTGCCTCTTCGGTTATGGCCCCGATCTTGCGGTCTATGCCGGAAAGGTTGCCTTCAAGCCCTTCCCTTTCTTGAGAGTAGGCGGCTTTTTTTGCAGCTGTTTCGGCCAGCTTTCTTTCAGCGTCGGTTATCTCGCTTGTGAGGGAATCCCTCGTGCGCCGGAGCCTTTCTGCTTCGTCTTCCTGCCTCTTCAGTTCGCTTGAGAGGTTGACCTTTTCAATCTCTGATTTATGGAGCCTGTCGCGAAGGCCGTCGATGCGGCCCTTTTCAGAGAGTATCTTCTCGTCGAGGGACTTAAGTTCCTGCTCAAGGCCTGCTATCTGTAGGGCAAGCGCCTCGGCGTTTGCCCTAATCTTTTTTATCTCGCCCCTTCTCTGGAGTATGCCTGAGCCCGAGAGCGCGGACCCGCCCGTCATGACGCCCTGGGCGTCTATTATCTCGCCTTCGGTAGTGACAAAGGTGCGGTAGCCGCCGCTTTCTTTCCATGCGGCAAGCGCGGCTTCAAGGTTGTCCGCTATGAAGACATCCCCAAGAAGGCAGCTGACGATGGAATCATAGCCTTCTTTTATGCGGAGCTCTTTTACAAGCTCCCTTACTCCCTGAAGCTGGCCGCCCTGTACAGGCACCGGGGAAGCGATCTGCCTGGCTTCGCTTACGGGGATGAAGCTTGCCCTTCCCGCGCCTTTGGCCTTGAGGTACTCTATCGCGCCGATGCCTTCCTTGTGGCTCTCGACGAGAACGAACTGGAGCTTGTCAGCGAGTACGGCCTCGACAGCTTTTTCACAGCCGGGGTTGGTCTCTATGCAGTCGGCTATGAGGCCGAATATGCCGATCTTGTCCTGGCGCTGCATTATGGCCTTCGCGCCGCCCTTGAGGCTCTCGAAGTTCTTGTCCATGCCTTCGAGCGTTGCGAGCATGGCCGAGGCTTTTGAATATTCGTCTTTTGTCTTTGATATCTCCCGGGCCTTTTCGGACCTGTCTTTTTCAAATGTTTCGAGGCCCTGCCTTACGCCGGTAAGCTCTGCCTGGAGAGCTTCCTTGCGGCTTCCAGCCCCTGCAATGTTTTCCCTCAACGCCTTTATGGGCTCTTCCTTTGATGCCAGCGTAGATGACGCCGCTTGTATCTCGGCTCTTGCCTTTGCCTCGCGCGCGCGGAGGTGCTCTTCGTCGCGGAGGCAGTTCCCGATAGCGTTCCTGATGTCGGAGAACCTGCTGGATATTTTGAACGATTCGGCTTTAAGGGCCCGCTGGGCGTCTTCCTTGCCGCGAAGCTCGATTGATACCGTCTCGAGCGCCTTTGAGTTCTCGCTCAGCTTGGCGGAGTCTGCCTCTATCAACGAGACGAGCTCGGTCAGGCTCACTCTCAAAGCCTCTATTTCCTTTGAGGCGCCTTCGCGCCCGTTGGCTATCTCTTCTATTTCCAAGCCAAGGCGTTCCTGGGCGCGCCTCAGCTCTTCTGTCCTCATGCCGGCCAATGCCCGGCCCTGTTCTTCGGTCTGTATGGCGCGCTCACATTCGAAGACGCGCTCCCTTATATTCTTGTACTCGCCTTCGACGCCAAGGTGTTCGACCTTCAGCTCTTCAGCCTGCTCTTCCTTGGCGGCAATCAGAGTGCCAGCGGCGATCTCTTCGTCTTTTACAGCCTCAAGCCTTTTGGAGACCTTTGAGAGGGCTTCCCTCATCTTCGTGAATTCGAGGGACGAGAGCGTAAGCTCAAGAGTTTTGAGCTCGTCTTTCAATGCCTTGTATCTCTCGGCCTTCTTGGCCTGCCTGTTGAGCGAGTTGAGCTGCCTTTTGACCTCGCTTATGATGTCGTTTACCCGGGTTAAGTTCTCCCTCGTGGACTCGAGCCTTCTTAGCGCCGCGTCCTTCTTGTGCTTGAACTTGTTTATTCCGGCGGCCTCTTCGAAGATGGACCTGCGCTCTTCGGCCTTGGCGGTGATGAGCCAGCCGACCTGCCCCTGCTCGATGATGGAGTAGGCCCTGGTGCCTATTCCCGTGTCAGTAAAAAGGTCGACGATGTCCTTGAGCCTGGACTGTACCTTGTTTATGTAATATTCGCTCTCGCCGGACCTGTAAAGGCGTCTCGCGATCTCTATTTCGGTGAAGTTGGCGAACCTGGCCGAGGCGAGGCCGTCCTCGTTGGAAAAGGTCAGCACGACCTCCGCCATTCCAAGGGGCTTCCTGTGCTCGGAGCCGTTGAAGATGATGTCCTCCATGTGCTTTCCGCGAAGGTGCCTTGCGTTCTGCTCACCGAGGACCCACCTTATGGCGTCGACGATGTTACTCTTGCCGCAGCCGTTGGGGCCTATTATACCGGATGTGCCAGCCGGAAAAGTGAGCGTGACCTTATCGACAAACGACTTGAAGCCGTGTATCGAGATTTTTTTTATCTTCATGTCTGCCCCTGTGCTTTGTAAGGCGGAATCGTAACAAAGTTGGTTTTTTTTGTAAAGTAAAAAATACCATACAAGGTGTTAAATAAACCCGCAAACACAATATGTTGGGGTACTGGAATGTTTTGTATACAACGATGGGCGAGAAGCGGGGTATTGCGAGTGGAGCCAGGCAGGGTGGGCTGCGCCCACTGTTACAGGCTTTATCTCAAAAGGCCTTTTGGCACAGAAGTCTAAAATGGTGGGCGCAGCCCACCCTACCCTACTTACTCCAATAATCCCCCTCGCTCCCCCTTTAGAAAAGGAGGAAGAGATGGCCTTGCCTGCATCCATTCCGTTATAACGAAATGGATTGAGCCAGTTTTTTCCTGTTCAGGCGTAAGTCACGGCCTTTATTTTTCCAGTGCAAATAAGGAGTTCGGCAGAAGTTCTTTTATGGCACAGCAGTTGCAATTAGAAATTAGTAGCAGGTTTTAACTTGTACAAGGAGGTATTTATGAAGACCTTAAAAACCCTGGGGTTCGTGCCGTTGATGCTGTCGCTGGTATTGTCAACGGGTGCGTTCGCAAGGGAGTATGGAAAATCGGGCGTTATGACCCAACCGATGCGCCAGTCTGAAGCACAGATGATGCAGCCGCGTACCTTTGCGCTTCCTGGCCCAGGCCAGGTCGGTTCTGGTCAGCTCGGTCAGGGTGAGGGCGTTTACTACTTTGGTTCCCTTACCTCGATAGACTCTTCAACCGGTCAGTTCGTTGTGAATACCGAGGTTCCCGGACTTCTCGGCCCTCAGAGCGCTGATGTTGCCTTCAATACGAGCGCGGGCACGACTATGAGCATCTGCTTCAAGTCGCTCAATGCCTGCGATACCTATTTCACGGATCAGGACGGCTGGAAAGCTCTGAATAATCTCCAGAGCATCTCGAGCCTGGCTGCCGCGGAAAAGAGGGTGATCGTAATAGGCAACCCTGAGACGAGCGAGGTCGTACATGTTCAGATACTTTACGGAGTGTAACGGCCTTAAATTCCGCGGATAAAAAAAGCCCTCCGGCAATGATACCGGAGGGCTTTTTGTTTGTTTTCCTGTTCAGTACTATTCTATGAGCTTTAACTTTATCTGATGGTTGCCCTTGGGCCTTGGCTTTTTTATCTCGGCCTGGGCAGCGGCAAGCCTTGCTATCGGGACCCTGAACGGCGAGCAGGAGACATAGTCAAAGTTGTTCATGTGGCAGAACTCGACCGAAGACGGGTCTCCGCCGTGCTCTCCGCAGATGCCGACCTTGAGGTCCTTTTTCTTTGACCTGCCCTTCAGGAGCGCTATCCTCATGAGGAAGCCCACGCCGTCCTGGTCAAGCGACTGGAACGGGTCGCTGGCGAGGATGCCTGTTTTCTTTTCGTCAACATAATCAGGGAGGAACCTTCCGGCGTCGTCCCTGGACATGCCGAGCGTCATCTGGGTAAGGTCGTTGGTGCCGAAGGAGAAGAAGTCGGCGACCTCGGCTATCTGGTCGGCCAGCAGGGCCGCTCTCGGGACCTCTATCATGGTGCCGATGAGGTACTTTATATTGGTGTTCTGCTCTTTCATGACCTCGGCGGCAACCGCTCTCGCCTTGTCAGCGAGTATCTTCAGCTCTTTTACATCTATGATTAGGGGGAGCATTATCTCCGGGAATACCTTTATGCTTTTCTTCTGGCACTCGCAGGCAGCTTCTATTATGGCGCGCACCTGCATCTCCAATATCTCGGGGTAGGTGATGAGGAGCCTGGAGCCTCTGTGCCCGAGCA
>MGPK01000069.1:72694-74680 GCA_001795535.1 Deltaproteobacteria bacterium GWA2_54_12 | reverse complement strand
GCCTTCTTGTCCATCGCCCTGAATATGCCGACAAAGTCCTTTCTCTGGAAGGGGAGGAGCTCGAACAGGGACTTTCTCCTGGTCTCTTCGTCTTCCGAGATTATCATCCTCTGTATGGCAATTCTCCGCTCTTCGGTATCGAAGAACATGTGCTCTGTCCTGCACAGTCCTATGCCCTCGGCACCTAGACGGATGGCGTTCTCGGCGTCATAGGGGGTGTCGACATTGGTGCGTACCTTCAGCTTCCTGTGCAGGTCCGCCCAGCCCATGAGCGTGTAATAGGCCTTGGGCAGCTCGGGCTTTATGAGGTTCATCTCTATCTTGAAGACTTCGCCTGACGAGCCGTTTATGGTTATCGCGTCGCCTTCCTTGAGGGTCGTCTTACCGACGACGACTGTCTTGGCGTTGTAGTCTATGTTCAGGTCTTCGCAGCCGACAATGCAGCACTTGCCCCAGCCCCTTGCAACAACTGCTGCGTGCGAGGTCTTGCCGCCCGTGGCGGTAAGTATGCCTTTGGCAGCGTGCATGCCGCCAACATCCTCAGGGCTTGTCTCTTTTCTGACGAGGATTACGGTCTTGCCGTTGGCTGTCCAGTGCTCTGCGTCCTTGGCCGTAAAGACGACCATGCCGGTGGCGGCTCCCGGGACAGCGGCTATGCCTGTCGCGAAGAGGTTCTGCTGGAGTATCTCTATGGGTATCTTGGGGTCGATTACAGGGTAGAAAAGGCCCTCGATGTCCTTGTCCGTAATGCGAAGGATCGCGTCCTTTTTGGTGATGAGCTTCTCTTTTACCAGGTCAACGGCTATGCTGAAAGCCGCCATGGGGGAGCGCTTTCCGGTCCTGCACTGGAGGATATAGAGCTTGCCTTCTTCTACGGTGAACTCTATGTCCTGCATGTCTTTATAGTGTTTCTCAAGCTTGGAGCGCACCTTGAGGAGCTGCTTGTAGGCCTCGGGTATTATCTTCCCGAGGTCTGAGAGGTGTATGGGCGTCCTTATGCCTGCCACGACATCCTCGCCCTGCGCGTTCATGAGGAGGTCGCCGTAGAATATGTTCTCGCCGGTGTTGGGGTCGCGCGTGAAGCACACGCCCGTGCCGGAATCCTCGCCCATGTTGCCAAAGACCATTTGGACGATGTTTACGGCGGTCCCGAGGAGGCCCGTTATCTTCTCGACCCTTCTGTAGGTCACGGCCTTTTCGGCCATCCATGAGCCTATGACAGCGCCGATGGCGCCCTGGAGCTGCTCCAGCGGGTCCTGCGGGAATTCCTTGCCGGTGTTCTCTTTGTAGACTTTCTTGAAGCGGGGTATGAGCTCCTGGAGCTCTGCTTCGTTGACATCGGTGTCCAGCACCATGCGCGAGCGCGGTATATTGAGGCGGTGCCTTGTCTTTCTTTCCTTTATATCGTCGAATTCGTAGTCGAAACGGTGTCTGGGCACGCCCATTGCCGTGGAGCCGTACATGGTTATGAAACGCCTGTAGGCGTCAAGGGCGAACCTTTTGTTGGAAGTCTTTTTGGCGAGACCCTCGACTGATTTGTCGTTGAGGCCGAGGTTCAGGATGGTCTCCATCATGCCGGGCATGGACCTTGCCGCCCCCGAGCGGACAGAGACGAGAAGCGGGTCGTCCGAGTCGCCGAGCTTCTTGCCGACGAGCTTTTCCAGCCTCTTGAGGTTCTTTTCAAGCTCTGTCGAGAAGCCCTGTGGGTACTTCTTGCTGCTCTTATAAAAATAGTCGCAGACTTCAGTGGTGATGGTGAACCCGGCAGGCACCGGCAGCCCGATGTTGGTCATCTCGGCGAGCCCGGCTCCCTTGCCGCCAAGGAGGTCTTTCATGTCCCCCTTGCCCTCGGCTTTTCCGCCGCCGAAGAAATAAATATTCTTTTTAGCCATAAAAAAACGTCCCTCCGGAATATATGTCTAAATAACGAGTTTCGAACTGGAATGGGAACGGCCGCCTCAGGACAGGGGCGGCCCTGGATTTTAA
>MGPK01000069.1:21249-72673 GCA_001795535.1 Deltaproteobacteria bacterium GWA2_54_12 | reverse complement strand
CCTCAGGACAGGGGCGGCCCTGGATTTTAAAGGTAGAAGATTAGCAGAAAACAATCTCCCTGTCATCAATAAATTGAGCATCAAGGGGCTGCCGGCCGCCCGGCGCCAGCATGGCGGCTTTATATCCTTGACACGCTCGTGAGTCCTTGGATATTATAAAATATTGAAACGATTCGGATAAGTATATACCCTTTTTCGCGGCTTGCATCAAATGAACGAAGAATTTCCGGCAAGGCCGCCTGAAAAGGGTCTTTTCAGTCTTTATAAAGCGAGGGAAAATGGCTCAGGAACAAATACCGGTATATATCGAAGACGAGATGAAAAAGTCCTATCTGGACTACGCCATGTCGGTCATCGTAGGCAGGGCGTTGCCGGATGTAAGGGACGGGCTCAAACCTGTGCACAGAAGGATCCTGTTCGCCATGCACGAAATGGGCGTGGAGTGGAACAAGGCCTACAAGAAATCAGCCCGCGTCGTCGGAGACGTCATAGGTAAGTACCATCCGCACGGAGACTCTGCCGTGTACGACGCCATCACAAGGATGGTCCAGGACTTCTCTCTTCGCTATCCGCTCATAGACGGTCAGGGAAACTTCGGCTCCATCGACGGCGACCCTCCGGCGGCCATGAGGTACACGGAAGTCAGGATGGCGAGGCTTGCCTCCGAGCTCCTGAAAGACCTCGAAAAAGAAACGGTCGATTTCCAGCCCAACTACGACGAATCGTTAAAAGAGCCGATGGTGCTTCCGGCGGCCTTTCCGTGCCTTCTTGTGAACGGCTCTTCAGGCATTGCCGTGGGCATGGCCACAAACATGCCCCCGCATAACCTGCGCGAGATAATCGACGCGCTCATCTATATCATCGATAAGCCGGACGCCACAGTAAAAGAGCTCATGACATTCGTGCCGGGCCCGGACTTCCCCACCGCCGGTTTCATCAACGGACGCCAGGGCATAAGGGACGCCTACGCGACCGGCAGGGGCGTTCTGCAGATACGCGCGAAGGCCAGCATAGAGAAGAACCCGAGGACCAACAGACAGTCGATAGTGATTACGGAGCTGCCCTACATGGTGAACAAGGCGAAGCTCATAGAGAGCATAGCCGACCTTGTGAGGGACAAGAAGATAGAAGGCATATCAGATGTCAGGGACGAGTCTGACCGCGAGGGCATGAGGGTCGTCGTGGAGATAAAGAGGGACGAGGTGGCCGAGGTCATCCTCAACAACCTCTACCTCCATACCCAGATGAAGACTTCTTTCGGCATAATAAACCTCGCCATAGTCGAGGGCCAGCCCAGGGTTTTGCCTCTGGCTTCGCTCCTGAAGGAGTTCGTGAAGTTCAGGCGCGAGGTCGTCGCCAGAAGGATAGTATTCGACCTCAAGAAGGCCAGAGAGAGGGCACACATCTTGGAGGGCTTGAAGATCGCCCTCGACAACCTCGATGCCGTCATAAAGCTCATCCGGGCCTCGAAGAGCCCGCAGGAGGCCAAGAGCGGACTTATCGCGAACTTCAAGCTCTCTGAGATACAGTCTCAGGCCATCCTGGACATGAGGCTCCAGAGGCTTACGGCACTCGAAAGGGACAAGATAATCCAGGAGTATCAGGACATTCTGAAGCTGATAGCGCGCCTCGAGGAGATACTCGCGAGCGAAGCTCTTCTCATGGGCGTCGTCGTGGACGAGCTCAAGGAGATAAGGGAGAGGTTCGGGGACGAAAGGCGCACCCAGATAGTCGACGAGGCGGGCGAGATAACCCTCGAAGACCTCATCGCCGAGGAGGACATGGTCGTAACCATATCCAGCGGCGGCTATATAAAGAGGAACCCGACGAGCTTGTTCAAGATACAGAAGCGGGGCGGCAAGGGGAAGATGGGCATGACCACCAAAGAGGAGGATTTTGTCTCGAACCTCTTCATAGCCTCGACCCACAGCTATATCCTCTTTTTTACGGACAAGGGGAAGGTCTATTCGCTCAAGGTCTATGACATACCCCAGGCCGGAAGGGCCGCCAAGGGCAAGGCCATAGTCAATATCCTTAATGTGGCCCCCGGCGAGAACATAACGGCCTATCTGCCGGTCCGCGATTTCAAGGAAGGGTATTTCATCACCATGGCAACGGCGCACGGCGTGGTGAAAAAGTCCGACCTCATGAGCTTTTCACATATCCGCACCGGCGGTCTCATTGCCGTCAACCTCGACGAGGGGGACAGCCTCATAGCGGCCAGGCTCACGGACGGCAAGACCGACCTGTTCCTCGGCACCCGCATGGGCCAGGCCATAAGGTTCCATGAGGAAGAGGTGAGGGAGATGGGGCGTACGGCCAGGGGCGTGAAGGGCATAAAGCTCGATGACGCCGACCGGGTCGTGTCGATGGAGACTGTCGAGGAGGGCGCGACCATACTTACCGTGACCGAGGGCGGCTACGGCAAGAGGACCGAGTTCTCCGAGTACAGGGGCCAGAACAGGGGCGGAAGCGGCTTGATCAACATCAAGATAACCGAAAAGAACGGCCCAGTTGCCGCAATCGCCAAGGTGAGGGACTCCGACGAGCTGATGATATCCACCAGCACCGGGAAGATCATAAGGATAGCGATGAAGGGCGTCACGGTCATTGGCAGGAACACCCAGGGCGTAAAGCTCATGGATGTTGACAAGGACGAACACATAACAGGGATAGCTTCCCTGGCTGAAAAAGAAGATGAGGGCGAGGCAGTCGAGGAGTAACGGGCGGCTGTATCGCCGGATATAAAAAGGCCGGGTACGCCAACTCGGCCTTTTTTTCATGGTCAGAATTGATTGTATGAAGCTTCAACTCGGTAATGCGACGGAGGCGTTGATGGAAAAAATAACCGTGCTCGGAGCGGGAAGCTGGGGCACGACCCTGGCGCAGGTGCTCTCGGACAGGGGCGCGTCCGTCACTCTATGGGCCAGGGAAGAAGAGGTCAGGGAGTCCATCTCCAAAAGGCGCGTGAACGAGTCGTTCCTGCCTGGCATCACTCTCTCTGAGAAGATTACTCCCGAATCAAGCATAAAGGCCGCTGTTGAAGGGGCGGATTTCATAGTGAGCGTCATACCTTCGCATGGCGTCAGGGGAGTTTTTTCCGAGGCAAAACCCTACATAAAAGACGGCGCGATAATCGTGAGCGCGACAAAGGGCATAGAGGAGGGCAGCATGCTCACGCCGAGCGGGATACTTTCCGAATCGCTCCAGGGCTGTAGCCACAAGGCCATAGCCGTGCTTTCCGGGCCGTCATTTGCCAACGAAGTCAGCCAGAGGCTTCCGGCGGCCGTTTGCGCGGCATCGATATTAATGGAAGCCGCTAAAGCCGTGCAGCGCTCTTTTTCCACAAATTACTTCAGGGTTTATACCAACTCGGATGTCATCGGGGTCGAACTCGGCGGGGCGTTGAAGAATGTCATCGCCATTGCCGCTGGCATATCTGACGGACTTCTTCTCGGGCATAACGCAAGGGCCGCCCTCATAACGAGGGGGCTTGCCGAGATGCGCAGGCTCGGGGTAAGGATGGGTGCGCTCCCGGCGACATTTGCGGGACTTTCAGGCCTCGGGGACCTCGTGTTGACATGCACCGGCCCTTTGAGCAGGAATTACACTGTCGGGGTCTCGGTGGGCAAGGGCGCGTCGATCGCCGATATTACCGGCGGTATGAAGATGGTCGCCGAAGGGGTGAAGACCTGCCGGGGCGCGGCGGAACTGGCCGCAAGCCTCAGCGTTGAGATGCCGATAACAGAGGCTGTCTACGGCGTCCTGTATGGCGGGATATCGCCCAGGGAGGCAGTCCTGGGCCTCATGACCAGGGAATTGAAAGAGGAGTAGATCAAAAAGGCCCGCGATGGCGGGAAAAAATACGAGGCCCGGAGCTTCAAGCCCGGGTAAAAGGCCCTTTTCAGCATGCAAAAGGGCCTTTTAATTTTTTTCTATTGAATGCCCGCAAAATAAGCTAAAATAAACGCGAGTTCCTTCCGATATACTAACATCCGAAAAATAAGCGGAGATGCTACCGCGCGCGTTTACCCGTATCTCGGTACAGTTTAAGTTTTATCGCTTAAACTGTACTCTGTCTTCCTGTGGCGGTTCCATCAGAAGCTAAAAAAGTGCAGCTCGGCAGGTATGCTCAACAAAAGTCTACACTCCAGAATACTCATCCTCATAGTCAGCCTCATTTCCGTAGGCGTCATCCTTTCCATTTTCTGGGAGCTGAGGAACAAGGAGCGCGAGCTTCTTGACGAGAAGCTCAGGGCCTCGCGCATCATGGCCCAGCCCATCCTTACCGCCATCTACGAAGACATGCTCGAGGAAAGGGCCGACATGGCCCGCCATCTCATCAATTCCATAGGCAAGAGCGCGAGCATAAACAGCGTCTACATCGTCCGCAGCAACGGCGTTGAAGAGGCCTTCAGGGACATGAAGACCATCAACGCCGTAAAAGAGGAGTTCGGCGAAGTAAAGCCCGAATGGGCGACCGACCACCTTGACGAGAAGGTCAATAAGGCCAAAGGCGTTGATTCCGCCCACTTCAAGCAGGCCCTCGAGGGTTTCAGGAAAGACTGGAGCAAGGGCGAGGTCTACTACATAGACGACAGCGGCGGCGAGCAGCTTTTCACCTACCTCCTTCCGATAGAAAAAAAGGCTAAGTGCAAGACATGCCATGCCAGCGAGGATGCCAGGGGCATACTCGTCATCAGGACCTCGCTTACCGATATGTACGAGATACTGAGGAGCGGCAGGAACCAGTGGATACTTTCAGGCATACTCGCCATATCGATAGGTGGCGTCCTGCTTTCGCTCCTTATAAAGAGGTCCATTACCGGCCCGATCAAGAAAAATGTCGAGGTCATAAAGAGGATAGCGGACGGCAAGGCCGAGATAAGCGAGAGGATAAAGGTCCAGGAGCAAAACGAGATAGGCTATCTGGCGAGCGCCTTCAACAGTATGCTTGACTCCCTTGAGAGGAGGGCCGAAGAGAACAAGAAGCTCTTCGAGCTGGTCATAAAGAGCAAGGAAGAGTGGGTCGCCACTTTCGACGCGATACAGGACCTGATCTCGATCCACGACGCCGACTACAGGATACTCAAGATAAACAAGGCCCTTGCAAGGAAGTTCAACTCCACGCCAGAAGAGCTCATCGGCAAAAGGTGCTACGAGCTCCTTTACTGCAAAAACGAGCCCAAGCATATGTGCCCGCACTCAAGGACCCTGGCAACCGGCGAGATAGCCGACGCCGAAGTCGACGACATGGTATTCGAGGGCGCTTACAAGGTAACGACCTTCCCGGTCTTCAACAACGAGGGCAGGGTCTGGGCGAGCGTGCATGTCTCCAGGGACATAACCCACGAGAAGATGCTCAGGGAACAGCTCCTGCACGCGGAAAAGCTCTCTTCACTGGGTAAGCTGGTGGCGGGTATCGCGCACGAGCTCAACAACCCCCTGATGGGCATCATGGGATTCAGCCAGATACTCATGGACACTCCCGGCGAGAAAAAGCTCGACGACATAAAGGACAAGCTCAGGAAGATCTACCACGAGTCCCTCCGGACCGCCAAGATAGTGCAGAACCTCCTGACCTTCGCGAGGGCGAAGAAGACCGAGAGGGAGTACCACTGCATAAACGACATCATAAAGCACACCATTGAGCTCCGCGAGTACTCGCTCAAGGCGAACAATATAAAAGTAATCCTTGAGCTCGAGGAAGGCCTCCCCCGCACGATGGTTGACCTGTTCCAGCTCCAGCAGGTCTTTATCAACATAATCAACAACGCAGAAGACGCGATGGTGGCGGCAAACGGCCGGGGCACGATACTCATAAAGACCAGGAAAAAGAGGAACAAGGTAGAGATAGCCTTTAAGGACGACGGCCCGGGCATCTCAAGGGAGATAATCCACAAGGTCTTTGACCCGTTCTTCACCACCAAGGATGTCGGCAAGGGCACGGGCCTGGGCCTTTCCATCACCCACGGCATAGTCACCGAACACGGCGGTACAATTGACATAGCGAGCGCGGAGGAAGGCGGCGCGATCGTAGCCGTCGAGCTTCCGATAGTGGAAAAGGCGCAGTGGGCCGAGGTCACGAAGGCCGTTGCCACCGGAGGCGCGAAGGACAACCCGCTTTCCGGCAAGCGCGTCCTCATAGTAGACGACGAGAAGACCATAAGGGAGACCCTTCAGGACATATTCACGAGGGAAGGCTTCAAGGTCGAGACTGCGAGGGACGGAAGAGAAGCCCTCGATATTATCGAGAAGGAGAAGTTCGCCCTCGTCATAACCGACCTCAAGATGCCGGGTTACGGCGGCATGGACCTGTACGAGAGCGTATTGAAGAAGCACGCCTACCTGAAAGACAAGATAATAATCCTTACCGGAGACGTATTCAGCGAGGATGTCCGGGAGTTCCTCAACGGCAGCGGCTGTCCCTATGTCCTGAAGCCATTCGAGCCGAAAAAGCTTATTGAGATGGCCGTAAAGCTTCTGTCCTGACCCGGCTAACAAGCATTTGTTCTTCTGCTATAATACAGTGCAAGCTTGCGGATATCCGTTATAATACCTGCCTTGAGCGGGAGGTGCGGGCCTGCGGTCGGGCTGCTTAACTCCCCTTGATGGAAGATATTGATTGTGTTAGAAGTTAAGGGCCCGGGATAAAGCCGCCTTGAAGCGGGAGGCGTATCCCGGCTTTTCGCGCTTTACTTTCGGGTATATCGTCCGATAAGCTCAACAGCCTATTATAAAAAAATTGACAGGTCTCTGGTTCTAAAAGGAGGGGTTATGGAGTTCAAATCTGTGGGGAGTATCTTTGACGGCCTGAAGGGCGCGGTCAGGGAACTGAAAGACGGCGCAATCGAGGTGCTCGACGAGAAGCTTCTAAGGGGAGCGGCCATCGACAAGCTCATCTACAACGCGGTATTCAACGGGAACTCCGAGGTGCGCGACTATTCGCGCAGGCTCATAAAGTACATAGGCGGCCAGCTCGGGATAAGGGCCGCTTCCATACAGGGATTATACGAGGCGATGGGAAGGGGCGAGTGTTCCGGCTTTACCGTCCCGGCCATCAATATAAGGGGCCTCACCTATGACACGGCCAGGGCCATATTCAGGTCGGCCATGAAGCATGACGCAGGGTCGTTCATATTCGAGATAGCGAAGAGCGAGATCGGCTACACCGAGCAGAGGCCTGCCGAGTACACGGCCTGCTGCCTTGCCGCCGCTATAAAAGAAGGCTACAGGGGGCCGGTATTCATACAGGGCGACCACTTCCAGATAAACGCCAAGAAGTTCGTCGCCAATAAAGAGGCCGAGATAGCCGATGTCAAAAAGCTCGTGAAAGAAGCCATAGACGCGGACTTCTTTAACATAGACATAGACGCTTCGACCACGGTCGACCTCTCAAAGCCGTCGGTCCTCGAACAGCAGAGGCCGAATTTCGAGACCACTGCCGTACTTACCGAGTTCATAAGGGCGAATGAGCCCGCTGGCACGACGGTCTCTGTCGGCGGCGAAATTGGCGAGGTCGGCGGAAAGAACTCGACCGAAGAAGAGCTTCGCGCCTTCATGGAGGGCTTTCTCTCAAGCCTGCCCAAGGGCAAAAAGGGCATAAGCAAGATAAGCATACAGACAGGCACGGCCCACGGCGGAGTCGTCCTGCCGGACGGCACCATTGCCAAGGTCAAGGTCGACTTCGAGACAATCGGCGCTCTTTCCAAGGTCTCAAGGGAGCTCTACAATCTGTCCGGCGTGGTCCAGCACGGCGCTTCGACCCTGCCTGACGATGCGTTCGACCTGTTCGTGAAGAAAGGGGCCTCTGAGGTGCACCTTGCCACAGGCTTCCAGAACATAGTCTACGACAACCCGGCGTTCCCGGCGGACCTCAAGAAGGAAATCTACGCGCATCTGGTCGCCAGCCATTCCGACGAGAGAAAGCCCACGGACACTGAAGAGCAGTTCATCTACAAGACCAGAAAAAAGGGCTTTGGCCCGTTCAAAGAACGCATATGGACCATGCCCGAGGACAGGAGAAAAGCCATAGCCGCCGAGATAGAGGCCAAGGTCGACCTGTACTTCGACAAGTTCAACTGCAAGGGCAACAAGGCGACTGTTTTGAAATTCGTGAAATGAGAAATCCGTTATGATATAATGCTCTTGCTTTAAATTCCGAAAGGAGCACCAGACGCAGATGATTCCGGCAACACAGTTGAGAGTGGGTATGACGATCCTGTTCAATAAAGAGCCTTACAGGGTCATTTCAGTTATGCATATAACGCCAGGCAACTGGCGGGGCATGGTACAGACCAAGCTGAAGCACCTGAAGACGGGCTCCAGCGTTGAGAACAGGTTCCGCTCAGAGGACAAACTCGAGAAGGCCCATCTCGAGCAGCACGAGATGGAGTACCTTTACAACGACGGCAACGACTACCACTTCATGAACAGCGGCACATATGAGCAGGTGGCGCTCTCTGCTGAAGTGCTCGGCGACAATGTCTATTTTCTCACGCCGAACATAAAGTTCATGATCGAGTACTACAACGGCGTGCCTGTCGGCGTTGACCCGCCGAAGGTCGTGGAACTGAAGATAGTTGAAACCGCCCCGTTCATGAGGGGCGCCACTGCCGCGTCTTCCGCAAAGCCCGCGACCCTTGAGACCGGCCTTGTGGTGAATGTCCCGGCCTTCATCGAAGCCGGTGAACTGATAAGGGTCGATACCGCGGAGAGCAAGTATCTTGAGAGGGCAAAGGCTTAATAAAAATTGCTATTTTTCCTGATCTCTGCGTCAGGTCGGAAAATTTTCAATCCCTTTGAGATGCACCTTTAAATATATAATTCAAACCCCGCTTCGAAAGAGGCGGGGTTTTTTTATTCTGGAAGGCCTTGTCATTGCGAGGAGTGGTTTTTTGCGACGACAATTTTTGCAGGATGGCAAAAATTGAACTCCGAGCGATCGCGGGCCCGGAGGGTCAAGCCCGAAGGATGGAGCGAGATAAGCAATCACATGAAATTCCCCCTTTTCTAAAGGGGGAATGAGGTGGATTATTGGTTTTGAGTTAATCTCCCAGGAAAGAGGGGGAGTCTCTGTTTACCCGGCGTTTGTATTCCAATAGATTCCTGTGCGATAATTAATTTTATGACAGCGGTCAATATCGAAGAGAAGCTCGCAAGGCTCCCCGCCTCGCCGGGCGTATACATCATGAAAAACGCCTCCGGCGAGGTGCTTTACATCGGCAAGGCAAAGGACCTGCGCTCTCGCGTGCGCTCTTATTTCAGGGAGGCCGGAGACGGCAGGTACACGGTTAGGTTTCTGGCGGCCAAGGTCGTTGACATCGACTACATCGTGACCTCGAACGAGAAGGAAGCGCTATTTCTAGAAGACACGCTCATCAAGCAGCACAAACCCAGGTACAACATACTGCTTAAGGACTCAAAGACCTATGTGAGCATAAAGATAACCATGAAGGAGCCTTTCCCCAGAATACTCGTGACCAGACTGAGGAAGAAGGACGGCTCAAGGTACTTCGGCCCCTATGTCTCTGCGCGCGAGGTGAGGGAGACGATAAAATTCCTGCGGAGGATATTCCCGCTTTGCACCTGCTCGGCTTCCGAGTTCAGGAACAGGGCCAGGCCGTGCCTCGATTATCAGCTCGGCCTGTGCTCGGCCCCGGCGGTCGGGTATATTACGGAGGCGGCCTACAGGGAACTCATAGACAACGCGATAATGTTCCTGGAGGGCAGGAACAGGGAGCTTTTAAAAAAGCTCAAGGAGAAGATGAACGAGGCCGCTGCCAGCCTCGAATTTGAAAAGGCGGCCCGTTTCAGGGACAGGATACAGGCCATTGAAGGTATGCTGGAGGAGCAGAAGGTCGTCACCAATAAGACAGTTGATCAGGATGTTTTCGCGTTCGTGCGGGAGAAGGACAGCCTTGCCCTGCAGACGCTCTTCATAAGGGAAGGCCGACTCGTGAGCGGGGCCGACTACCTCTTCCACGACGCTGGGCTGCCTGACGAGGAGGTGCTTTCGTCCTTCATAGCCCAGTACTACAGGGGAGACAGGTCTGTGCCTGACGAGCTCATCGTGCCGGTGGCCCTCGAAGACAGGGAGCTGCTCGAAGAATGGCTTTCTGAAAAGAAAGGCCGCAAGGTCTCAGTGACCCTTCCGGAGAGGGGGGACAAGACGAGGCTCCTCAAGATGGCCGAGGCCAATGCTGCCGAGGCCCTGAGAAAAAGGTATGCCGCCTCTTCGGTCAAGGCCGGGATAATGGAGGAGTTGAAGGGCAGACTCCACCTCAGGGCGACGCCAAACCGCATAGAAGCCTATGATATCTCGAATATCGGCGGCAAGCATTCGGTCGGCGCGATGGTGACATTCAAGAGCGGCACTCCTGACAAGAACTCTTACAGGCTTTTCAAAATAAGGGGGCTTGCCGGGCCTGACGACTACGCGATGATGCACCAGGTTCTTTCAAGAAGATTCAGGAAGACCGAAGAGCCTGAAAAAGAGAACGGGCTACAGATGCCTGACCTTGTATTGATGGACGGCGGCAAGGGCCAGCTCAATATAGCTTTGCAGGTCTTGGACGAACTCGGGGTAAAGGGCGTTGAGGTAAGGGCGCTGGCGAAAGACAGTGATGAGCCTGACGCCGTAAAAAGAGGCGTAAAGTCAAAGGGCGAAAGAATATTCCTTCCGAATGTGAAAGACCCGATACTTTTAAGGGAAGGCTCGAAGCCTGACCTCCTTTTGAGGAGGATAAGGGACGAGGTACACAGGTTCGCCATCTCGTATCACCGCAAACTCAGGTCAAAGGAGATGGCCTCACTCATAGAAAAGGTGCCGGGCATTGGTGATAAGAAGAAAAAGGCGCTTTTCGACAGGTTCGGCGACCTTGAGGCAATGGTCAACGCGGGAGTTCCCGAACTCATGGAAGTGCCGGGCATTACCGAAAAGATGGCAACGGATATAAAGGCGTTAAAGGGGGAGTTGAGGGAGGAACAGTAGGCGAAACGCAGCTTTTAATAAATTAAGTAAAACTCAGATTAATTCGTAACAGTATGTCATTCTGAGCGTGTGAGCCAAAGCCCTGAGCAAAGCGAAGGGGAAGAATCTCGTATCTAAATAAATCAGCAAGTTACGAGATTCTTCGGTCGCTTCGCTCCCTCAGAATGACAGAGAAACATAATTAATCAGAGTTTCTTCAGGTGGAGCTACTTTGCGGCTGGCTGGCCTGGAACGGGCGCGAGGTAGACGGTGTTCCTAGACATGTCCTTTGCCCTGTACATGGCCTTGTCCGCAGTCTTCAGCAGCTCTTTTTTATCGCGGGTGTGTATGGGGTAGGTGGCGACCCCTATCGAGGCGGTTATCTTGAGCTTGAGCCCTTCTTCCTGGATGAACTCGTGCCTTTCTATGGTAGCCCGTATCCTCTCGGCGACCCTCATGGCAACATCATAATCCGCGTCAACGAGTATCACGACGAACTCGTCCCCTCCGTACCTTATTACGGTGTCGACCTCCCTTACGCATTTCAGGAGTATCTTGCCGAGCTCGACCAGCATCTTTGAGCCGACGAGGTGGTCGTTCCCGTCGTTCACGCGCTTGAAGTTGTCCAGGTCGAGGAAAAGGACGGTCACGGGCATCATGAGCCTGTCAGCCCTTTTTATCTCCTTTTCCAGAACAAGATCGAGATACTTGGAGTTATACAGGTTCGTGAGGGAGTCGATGAAGGCCATCTCCTTGGCTTCAGCGTACTTCTGGGCGTTCTCGAAGGCCCCTGCCGAGTGCTCGGCCACGAAGGAGGCGTTCTTTATGTCCCGGAGCGTGTAGCCGCCCTTTCCGGCCTTGCTGAGTATCACGAGGTAGCCGATTGGGGATTGGCCCTTCATGAGAGGGGCGACCATGAAAGAGCTGTAATCGCGCAGCACTTCATTTTCCGCCGGAGGGAGTTCGGGCTTTTCGATGACGCTTATGTTCAAAAGCCCCTTCAGGTCCCTTTCAAAGCGGTGCTTGAAGACCTCCATTATCCTGTCGCAGTCATAGCTGTTGAGGTGTCTGGTAGCTTTTATCTCAAGGGACTTGCCCTCATTTTCGTAGAACGCGACTATCCCGGCCTCGCCTGGCACGAGCTGAAGGAGCGCGTCGAGCGCGAGGTTGTAGAGTTTGTTTATGTCGAGGGTGGTCGTTATGGCGCGGCTCACCTCGAAGAGTTTCAGGGACTGGCGCATCTCCTGGTTCTCTTCAAGGAGCTTTTTCTTCTCAAGGCAGCTCGATACGGTGTGCAGCAGTTCGTCTTCGTTGAGCGGCTTTCTTATGTAATCGAAGGCCCCGGCCTTCAGGGCGGCTATGGCCGTCTCGATCGAGCCGTGGCCGGTTATGACGATGACATCGGTAAGGGTGTTGTGCTGTTTGGTGCGCTCCAGCACTTCCATGCCGCTTACCACGGGCATTACCAGGTCTGTAATGACGATATCGAACGACTCGTTATCGACCAGGCCCAGGGCCTCTGTCCCTGTGGACGCCGATTTGACAAAAAAACCTCCACTCGTCAGTATGTCCGAGCAGAGGGCCCTGAAAAAAGCGTCGTCGTCTACTACTAAGATTTTTCCTTTGCTCATCGGGTCCCCGGGATGAAGAATTCCCTTTCAAAAATAGCATGTTCTCTCTGTCGATGTCAATAGGGCAGCTTTGCGGGGAAGCCGCCTTGACAAGGACTTTTTCAGGGGCATACTGGATACTATGCGTTTTCCAGGATACCGCGAAATTCCAATATTTTTTTCATTTTTGACGGTCATCGCCGCCCTGCTGGCGGGCTGCGGGGACCTCTCGCTTGACGCCGGAGGCTCTGGTTCGGGCTTTCTGCTGGCCTCGTCGGTCTCAGCCGGAGACAACCACTCATGCGCGGTCTCCAGCGGCGCGGTCAAGTGCTGGGGCCGGAACTCATCCGGTCAGCTCGGCAATGATACCGTTTTCGACTCCCCTTCTCCGGTGCTGGTCACGGGCATAACAGACGCCGTCCAGGTCTCAGCCGGGGGCAGCCATACCTGCGCCCGGCTTTCAAACGGCACGGTCTGGTGCTGGGGCAATAACGCCGACGGCCAGCTCGGCGACAACACGACCACAGGCTCCCGCGTCCCCGTGCAGGTCCAGGGCATAACTGCCGCCACAGGAATCTCCGCCGGAGGCAACCATACCTGCGCCGTGCTCGCGGACGGGACCGCGCGGTGCTGGGGCAACAACCTTAACGGCCAGCTCGGCAACGGGACAAACAACGATTCGAGCCTTCCGGTTGCGGTTTCCGGCATAACCAGCGTAGCCGCGATTGCCGCCGGAGGCATCCATACCTGCGCGGTGCTCACGGACGGGACTGTGCGGTGCTGGGGCTCCAATGTGCTGGAACAGCTCGGTAATTCCGTTCTCCTTCCCGGGTCAAGGTCGAATGTTCCGGTTATTGCCACATCGGTCGCGTCCGCGGTCAATATAACCGCCGGCGGAAACCACACCTGCGTATCGGTCAGTTTTCCGGGCACGAGAGTAAGGTGCTGGGGAAATAACTTTTCAGGCCAGCTCGGGTCGGCGTGGACTGTAGTATTCACACCTGCTCCG
Source organism: Deltaproteobacteria bacterium GWA2_54_12 (assembly GCA_001795535.1). Classification (GTDB taxonomy): domain Bacteria; phylum Desulfobacterota; class GWC2-55-46; order GWC2-55-46; family GWC2-55-46; genus GWA2-54-12. The sequence goes on along the minus strand of MGPK01000069.1, from coordinate 59,082 downwards.
GTCTTTGAAACCACATCTAACGACCCGTTGACCGTAAACGGGATAACTTCCGCTACCGGCGTCGTCGCCGCCGGGCTCGATCATTCCTGCGCGCTCATCTCAAGCGACAATACTGTCAGGTGCTGGGGAGAGAACGGAAGCGGGCAGTTAGGCAACTTAACGACCTTCAGCTTCGTGCCTCCGGGGGCCGGGGCGTCTTCTTCTTCGACAGTGTTTCCGGTAACGGTAAGCGGGATCAACTCAGCTACCCAGATAACGGCAGGCCTGTTCCATAGTTGTGCGCTCCTTTCCAGCAACAGGGTCATGTGCTGGGGGGCGAACTCGTCCGGCCAGCTCGGCGACGGCTCCCTGCTTTCATCATTTACCCCTGTGCTGGTGACAGACACGACCGGCGCCGGGCTGCAATGACCGGCCTTCCAATGAAACTCCATACCCTTGAAAAAGCTGAAGAAAAGCCTGTCTCCCACGACCCCGGGCTTAAAAAGAAGCTCCTCGTGCCGGAGGGCGTGGGCTGCGTACGCCATATAAGCCAGATAGTCCTGAAGCCGGGTTCTTCGGCCTCGGCCCATGCGCATGACGCAACAGAGGTCTTCTACTGCGTCCGGGGCGAGATAACTTTCCATGTGAACGGGAAGCCTGTACTCTTTGCGGCAGGGTCGTGCCTCATCATCGAGCCCGGCGAGGAGCACGCCATCATGGAGGTCGCCGTTGAATCCGAGATGGTCTATATGATGGTCACGGCCTGAGAACCTGCCTTTTTTTGCCTTCCGTTCAGAGACAATCAGACAGAATTCTGCTAAGATTCCTTCAAATTTTCGCCGGGAGGGAAAGACCAAATGGTATTAGAAGGGAAGAGCGCGGCTGATTTCAAGCTGCCCGGCATAGACGAGCAGGGCAATGAGAAGACCTATTCTCTCAAGGATTTCAAGGGCAAGCCTCTGGTCCTGTACTTCTATCCCAAGGACAATACGCCTGGCTGCACTCAGGAGGCCTGCGACTTCAGGGACAACATGGCAAGGCTCCTGAAGGGCGCCGCTGTTCTCGGCGTAAGCCCTGATTCCATCTCCTCGCACAAAAAATTCAGGGAGAAGCACACAATACCGTATCCGCTCCTTTCGGATGAAGACCGTAAGATCGCCCTTGCTTACGGCGCGTATGGAGAGAAGACCTCGTACGGGAAAAAGTCCATGGGCATAATAAGGTCTACTTTCCTGATAGATGAAAAGGGAATAGTTAAAAAGGCATGGCATGGCGTGAAAGTCGCCGGGCATGTTGATGAGGTGCTGGAGGCGCTGGGGGAGTAAGTACCCCCTCTCCCACAAGGGGAGAGGGAGCTCAGTTTTGTGTTGTCTTTAAACACATACCTCGTAACAGGGCGGAGCGCGCCTAAGGGAGGAAGGGCGAATCTCGCCGGGGCCGTGGGAGCGTAGCGACCTCAGGGGCGAGATTAGCGGATAGGGGAGGAGATAAGCGCGCAGAGCCCTGTTACAAAGAGCTGCGACAGCCGTGTTGCATGGTTTTTTTGTAAGGCATTTCGATTACGGCAACGCACAAAAGGTTTTTTGGCACAAAAAGCCTGAAATGGTGGGCGCAGCCTACCCGACCTTACTTTCCCGATATCCCCCATTGCCCCCACCCCCCTTTTCGTGTTAAAAAATAGGGTAGCCTTTTTAACCGGATTACAAAATTGATTTTATTCAGGCTGCTCAAAAAGCTCCATATGCAAGGCGTCGAGGAGCAAGGAGTGAGGCGTACTCTGTATGTACGCCGCAATGACGAGCGACGACGACAACGACGCAGATGGACTTTTTCAGCGGCCTATAACTTATGCCCTTTTTAAAATCACTAAATCCAACCCAGATGGAGGCCGTCACCTTTGGCGACGGGCCTCTTCTTATCCTGGCAGGCGCCGGAAGCGGAAAGACCCGCGTCCTCACGGCGCGGATAGCCTATCTCGTGCAAAAGCTCGGCATCGCGCCTGAGAGCATACTTGCCGTGACTTTCACGAACAAGGCCGCGGGTGAGATGCGGGAGCGGCTCGCGCACCTTATCGGGGCGAGCGCGAAGTCCCTGTGGCTCGGCACATTCCACTCCCTGGGCCTGAGATTATTGAGGAGGGAGTCCAGGGTACTGGGCCTGCAAAACGACCTTACCATCTACAACGACGACGACCAGCTCTCTCTCATAAAGCAGGTCATGGCCGAGCTCAAGCTCAATGAAAAGACGGTCGCTCCCAAGGCCATGCTCTCCCGGATAAATCAGGCGAAAAACGAGAACATCGGCGCGGTCGAGTACGCGAAGACGGTAGACGACTTCATCGCCGAGCGCGTCGCCAAAGTCTACACCCTCTACCAGAAAAAACTCAGGGAGATGGGCTGCCTCGACTTCGGCGACCTCATCTGCGAGCCCATAAATCTTCTGCGCCAGCACCCGAATGTGTTTGACCGCTACAAAAATCACTTTCAGTATCTTCTAGTAGACGAATACCAGGATACGAACAGGGCCCAGTACACTCTGACGGGCATGCTTGCATCGGGCTCAAGGAACCTCCTGGCCGTGGGAGACCCTGACCAGTCGATTTATGCCTGGCGTGGGGCCGACATAGCGAACATCCTCGACTTCGAGAAGGACTACCCGGACGCAACCGTGCTGAGGCTCGAGCAGAACTACCGCTCCACGAGGCACATACTTTCAGCGGCCAATTCAGTGATCGAGCGCAACGCCAAACGGCTCAAGAAGACCCTGTGGACTGAAAACCACGAGGGGCAGCCCCTCTTGCACGAGGAGGCCAGGGACGAGTACGACGAAGCCAGGGCCGTGGTCAGAAAGCTGCGGGCCCGGCTTTCAGAGAAGTCTTTTTCATACAAGGACTGCGCCGTCTTCTACAGGACGAACGCGCAGTCCAGGGTCTTTGAGGAATTGCTCATACGAGAGGGCATCCCTTATACAATCGTAGGCGGCGTCAGGTTCTATGACAGGATGGAAATAAAGGACGCCCTTGCCTATTTGAGGATAATCTCGAACCCTAACGACTCCATCAGCCTCCAGAGGATAGTAAACAAGCCCCCCAGAGGGATAGGCAAGGCGACGATGGACAGGGTCATCGCCATAAGCAACGACCTGAATATACCTCTGCTCGAAGCCTTCAGGGAGGCTGAGGACAGGAAACTGCTGGCAAAGACCAGGGTAAAAGACTTTATCGAGGCGTACGACAGCTTCCGTGTGCATATGGGCAAGATGGCCCTGCATGAGCTGGCCCTGCGGCTCCTTGAGGACGCCGGTTACATGATGATGTGGCAGGAGGAGAACACTGAAGAGGCCACGGAACGGGTGGAAAACCTCTTCGAGTTCATATCCGCCATAAAAGACTTTGAAGCCGCGAACCCCGGGGCCGCCCTGTCCGACTTCCTCGACAGCGTCGCCCTCATAAGCGACATCGACAACTACGAGGAGAAGTCTGACAGGCTCACGCTCATGACGCTCCATTCGGCCAAGGGGCTTGAGTTCAAGGCCGTATTCCTCGTCGGCATGGAAGAGGGGCTTTTCCCCCACTCAAGGAGCGCCGACGACCCGGAACAGTTAGAGGAGGAAAGACGCCTCTGCTATGTTGGCATGACAAGGGCAAGGGAAGAGCTGTACCTGTTTTCAGCCCGCGCCAGGAATATCTACGGCGAATCAAGGTATCAGGTAAGGTCGAGGTTCATAGACGAGATAGACCCTGAGCACATCGATGTTGTGAACGAGGAGCCAAAGCCGGTCCGTAAAACAGTCTTCACCGCCCCTGACGAAGTCTACTATACCCCTGAAGGCGGCCAGCATGAGCCGGATGCCCCGGTGCAGGGAGACCAGTCCCAGCCCTGGAGAGTCGGCATGAAGGTGACTCACCCGAGCTTCGGGGTCGGTATAATCCGCGAACGGAGCGGGGCGGGCCAGGACCTGAAGGTCACCGTGAACTTCAAGGAGGCAGGGCTCAAAAAACTCGCCATCAAGTACGCTGGCTTAACGCCCCTTTCCTGACCTCCACTGCTTGACTTATAAGGGAAAACTTATTATCATCCCCCATGATACGGCCCGGTTCTTTTTTTAAATCTTCACAAAGCCACCCTTGAATAGCGTTATAATAATTTTTCAGATATAATAAAAGTCCTTTGTCCGCAGGACCCCGTATAGCCATCAGGAAAGGACTCGTAAAGGGGAATAATGAAGATAAAGAAGGCTGTTTTTCCGGCTGCCGGGTTTGGAACAAGGTTCCTTCCCGCGACCAAGGCTATTCCCAAGGAGATGCTCCCCCTTGTGGACAAGCCTCTTATTCAGTACGCAGTAGAGGAGGCCAAGGCATCCGGCCTTTCCGAGATTATAATAGTAACCGGAATGGGAAAGACGGCGATTGAGGACCACTTCGACACCTCGTTCGAGCTTGAGATGCTCCTCCGTGAGCGGGACAAGACAGAACTCCTCAAGATGATAGAGAATGTCTCGGGCATGGTTCACTTCGCCTACACGAGGCAGAAAAAGCCGCTCGGGCTGGGGCACGCAATAGGCATTACGAAGAACCTCATCAATAACGAGCCATTCGCCGTTTTCCTGAGCGACGATATAATAGACTCGAAGACCCCGGCCATGAAGCAGATGGTCGAGGTCTTCCAGAGATACGGCACGAGCATACTGGCCGTGCAGAAAGTCCCGAAGAGCCAGGCCCACCTGTACGGCGTTATAAAGGGCAAGAAAGTGGCCCCGGGCGTATACAAGGTGCTGGACCTCGTGGAGAAGCCGAAGTCCAACCCGCCGTCCGACCTCGCCATAATAGGCAGGTACATACTCACGCCCGGGATATTCAATTCGCTTGAAGAGACGAAGCCCGGAAAAGGCGGGGAGATACAGCTCACCGACGCTTTGAAGATACTGATTCGCACGCAGGATGTCTTCGCTTTTGAGTTCGAGGGCACGCGCTATGACGCCGGAGACAAGCTTGGGTTTTTAAAGGCCAACATCTCTCTTGCCCTGAAGCGGCCAGATTTGAAGGCGGATTTGAGGAAGTTTCTCAGGAACATCAAAAACTAACATTCTTTGAGGTACCATCCGTTATGGCAAAGATATCCAGGAAACCCTCTCAGACGCCCATCAGGATCGAGAACCTTAACCAGTTTCTTTTCGAGTGCCTCGGCGATGAGGCTGGCCTCCTGGCCCCTGAACCGATAACGCATGTGCCCCCGCTGGACCTGTTCACCACGCCCACCGACCTGGTCATAGAGATAGAGCTGCCGGGGGTGAATAAGGAAGACATAGACATAACGCTTTACAAGAACACGCTCACCATACGGGCCACGAAGCTCGAGTGTTTCGAAGAGGACAAGATAAACTTCGTCTGCATGGAAAGGTCCTTCGGGAGGCTTTTCAGGGCGGTCGAACTGCCATCCCCGGTCGACACCGCGAAGATAAAGGCGAACTACGCCAGCGGCGTGCTTACCATCGTAATGCCCAGGGTGGAGGACAAGCGCAACAACAAACAGAAGGTATCCATAGAGTCGGCCTGAGAAACAAAAGGTCTGCTTTTCGGTAAAAATTCCTGGTGCTCCGGCCTCAAGTACGGGGCAAAAAAGAGAGGAAATGTTCATGGCAGAAGAAAGAAGAGAAGAGGAGCAGCTGGAGATACCCGATGCTCTGCCGCTGCTGCCGGTCCGGGATGTAGTCATATTCCCCTTCATGATAGTGCCTCTTTTTGTAGGCAGGGAAAGGTCGATTAACGCGGTCGACTCCGCCCTCACCAAGGACAGGCTCGTATTCACGGCCACGCAGAGGGACATAACCAAGGAAGACCCGGACCCCGAGGACCTGTACAAAACCGGGACGGTCTGCATGATAATGCGCATGCTCAAGCTCCCGGACGGCAGGGTGAAGATCCTGGTGCAGGGCCTGAGCCGCGCCCAGATAAAGGATTTTGCGCAGACAAGGCCATCGTACACAGTCAACATCGACAAGATAAAGGAGCCGGCCGTCGAGCCTGTGCCAGTCGAGATAGAGGCCCTCATGCGCAATGTCAGGGAGCAGCTTGAAAAGCTCGCTTCCCTGGGCAAGGTCGTTTTCCAGGAAGTCATGATGGTCCTCGATAACATCGTCGACCCCGGCCGGATGGCCGACCTGGTTGCCGCCAATCTGGGCCTCAAGATAGACGAAGCCCAGTCCGTGCTGGAAACCCTCGACCCGATAAAGCGCCTCGAGAAGGTCAACGACTACCTCATCAAGGAACTCCAGGTAGCCCAGATGCAGGTCAAGATCCAGTCCCAGGCAAAAGAGGAGATGGACAAGACCCAGCGGGAGTACTATCTGCGCGAGCAGATGAGGGCCATAAAAAACGAGCTCGGCGACATGGAAGAGCCTACCGAAGAGCTCGACGAGTTCAGGGACAAGATCAAAAAGTCCAAGATGCCCCCTGATGTCGATAAGGAGGCCTTCAAGCAGGTTGACAGGCTTGAGATGATGCACCCTGACGCTGCCGAGGCGGCCCTGATTCGGACCTACCTCGAGTGGCTCGTCGAACTGCCCTGGGCAAAGCAGACAAAAGATCAGATAGACATAGAAAAGGCAAAAAAGGTCCTTGATACGGACCACTATAACCTCGAAAAGGTCAAGGAGAGGATACTCGAATACCTTGCCGTAAGAAAGCTCCAGCCCAAGACAAAAGGGCCGATACTCTGTTTCGTCGGCCCCCCGGGCGTGGGCAAGACCTCGCTTGGCCGCTCCATTGCCAAGGCGATGGGCAGGAACTTCGTCCGCATATCGTTGGGCGGCATAAAAGACGAGGCCGAGATCAGAGGCCACAGGCGGACCTATGTCGGCGCTCTGCCCGGGCGCATCATCCAGGGCATAAAGCAGGCCGGGACGAACAACCCCGTCTTCATGATGGACGAGATAGACAAGATTGGCATGGACTTCCGGGGAGACCCGTCGAGCGCGCTTCTGGAGGTCCTGGACCCCGAGCAGAACTACGCCTTCAGCGACCATTACCTGAACTTGCCCTTCGATCTTTCGAAGGTCATGTTCATAACGACGGCCAATATGGCCGACCCGATTCCCGAGCCGCTCCTCGACAGGATGGAGATCATAAACCTCCCGGGCTACACCGAGGAGGAAAAGCTCGAAATAGCCAAGAAATTCATCCTTCCCAGACAGGTGAAGGAGCATGGCCTTTCCAGGAAGTTCATCACCATGCAGGATGAAGCGGTAAAGAAGATAATCGCCGAGTACACCAGGGAGGCGGGCCTGCGTAACCTGGAGCGCGAAGTAGCGGCCATCTGCAGAAAGGTCGCCAAGAAGGTAGCCTCCGGCAGGACGGCCGTAACGAATGTGACCCCGAAGGTCGTCCAGGAGCTCCTGGGCATACCCAAGTTCATACCCGAGGCTGAGCAGGAGGTCGACGAGATAGGAGTGGCGACCGGGCTTGCGTGGACGCCTGTAGGAGGGGAGATACTCTACATAGAGGCCACCATAATGAACGGCAAGGGCCAGCTCACGCTTACCGGCCACCTTGGCGATGTCATGAAGGAATCCGCCCACGCGGCGCTTTCGTACGCGAGGGCAAGGGCAGACCTCTTCAAGCTCAAGCCGGACTTCTACAAGGACCTCGATATACATATACATGTGCCGTCAGGGGCTATCCCCAAGGACGGCCCGTCGGCTGGCATAACAATGGCGGCTTCCCTGATCTCCGCCCTCACGCAGACTCCGATTGACAAGGACATCGCCATGACCGGCGAGATAACCTTGCGCGGACGCGTTCTGCCCATAGGCGGCGTAAAGGAAAAGTGTTTGGCCGCGCTCCGTGCCAAGATAACGAATATCATCCTCCCGGACAGGAACAGGAAGGACATAGAGGACATCCCGAAGGATATCAGGAAGAGGATAAACTTCATATTCGTCAAGCACATGGACGATGTGCTCAAGGTCATCTTCAAGAAGCACAAGCTCCCGACGCCCAAGAAGCCAAGCAGCAAGGTGAAGACAAAGGCGCAGGGCCGCAAACACGCGAGGCCCTGAAAGGCCTCGCATGCTCCTTGAAAAGCTCGGAGAAGATAGACTCATACAGAGTCTTGCCGAAAGGTTTGCAGGGCGGCACAGCCGCCTCCTGAAGGGCATAGGCGATGATACAAGCGTTTCGGTGCAGAAGGGCGGGGCCGCCCTTCTGGCAACCACCGATATCCTCATCGAGAACACTCATTTCAAAAGAGGCTACACCCCGCCTTATCTTCTGGGCAGGAAAGCCCTTTCCATCTCGCTTTCCGATATAGCCGCCATGGGCGGGGAGCCGCTTTTCTTCCTCGTCTCCCTTGCCCTTACGCCCGGCACTCCAAAAAAGTTCATAGACGAGTTGTACAGGGGCCTCAGTGCCGTTGCCCGTGAATCGGGCTGCGTGCTCGCAGGCGGGAATACCGCGAAGGCGGGCCATGAAATGACGGTATCCACTACGGTTATCGGCGAAGCTCCGTCCAAAAGAGTCGTCTACAGAAAGGGCGCGGCCGCCGGAGACCTTGTTTTCGTAACAGGGACCGTGGGAGGGTCGGCTCTTGGCTTCAAGGCGCTCGCCAGCCATGACGGGCTGGCCTCAAAGCGAGTGCCGTGGAAAGACTCTGTCAAAAAACACCTCGACCCTGTTCCGAGGCTCAAGGCTGGGCAGGCTCTCGCAAAGGCACGGCTCGCCACAGCCATGATGGACATAAGCGACGGGGTAGCCCTGGACCTCAAAAGGATGTGCGTCGAGAGCAAAAGGTCGGCAGTGATTTATCTCAGCTCGCTGCCAATATCTGATGAGCTCAAGGCATACGGCGAAAGGACAGGCAAATCCCCTCTTCTGGACTTCGCCTTAACCGGCGGCGAAGACTATGAACTGCTTTTCACCTCACCTGAGAAAAATCTCAGGAAGATATCGGCCCTTTCAAAAAAACTCGGCCTTCCTATGACGCCAATCGGCAGGATAATGGGCCGCAAGAAGGACCAGGTGATAATCGTGCTCGACGAGGACGGAGACCCGATGGAATTGAAGAAGCTGGGATTCGAGCATTTTTAATTGTAGGGTGGGCCGCGCCCACCATCTCAGTGGTGTAAATGTTTGTTGGGTTACGCTTCGCTAACCCAACCTACGAACTGGGGTTCGAGTTTACTCTGTCATTTGAAGGGCACAGCCCACCGTGTCGGATTTCGCCCGCAACGCACCCCTGTTCTCAACCCATTTCCGTCTTCGATTATCATCCTCAAGTAAAGCGGCATTTCCAGCGAAATACCAATAGGTCTTCTTAATTGACAATGGATTTGAAAGAGAATTATAATATGCCGGTTGTATCAAAAGAAAGGCAGGCCGTGAATATAAAAGTACCTGTAGGTTACAAGTTCATCCTCGGGTTCATAGTGGTGGTCGCTGCCGCTGCCTTTGTCCCAAATCTCGTCGAGATGCTCGATGTGGCCGAATGGCTGAAGCAGCCCCTGAGCTTTCTTGTCGCGATCCTCATCGGCCTCATCCTGGGCTCGGTCTTCACCCGCAGCTTCTCCAGGCACATCAACCGGCTCACCTCGATGGCGCAGAGGATAAGCAAGGGCGACCTCACGGTTGCCTCAGGCCTCGGCGCGGACGCGGACACCGGTTTCATAAGGGACGAAGTCGCCGACCTCGAAGAGGCGGTCTCCATGATGGCGGTAAGCCTTCGCGCCCTCGTCGTACAGCTCAAGTCTACGGTCACGAACCTTGCCGAAGCGCAGGAGTCTTTTTCCTCCGTAGTGTCAAGGGGGCATGAGACTTCAAAGGAAGTCATCTCCGGCACCTCCGCCATATTCGACGGAGCGCTCGAGCAGGCCAACCACATCGGAGATGTCTCTTCGACGGTAAAGAACATGACCGAGCTGGCGGACGAAGTGGCCAACAGGGTCACCGAGAGCGCCAACGCCTCGCAGAAGGTCAACTCCATGGTGCAAAGGGGCGCCACGACCGCCACCTCGGCGATGGAGAAGATGGAGACCATATTCAAGGGCATTGAGAACACCGAGTTCGCGGCCATACGCCTTAAAGACAAGCTCAACGACATACCCAAAATACTCGATGTCATAACTCATATATCCCGGCAGACAGACCTTCTTGCGCTGAACGCCACGATAGAAGCGTCAAAGGCAGGCGAGCACGGCAGGGGCTTCGCAATGGTCGCCGAAGAGGTGCGCCGTTTCGCGGACAACACCAACAACAGCGTCCAGGATGTTTCCCTCATCGTGAAGGAGCTTAAAGTCGAGGTCGAGAGGGTCGTGTACTCGGCCAGCGAAGGCACCTCCAACTTGAAGGGCGGCAGGGACGACCTCCGCAAAATACGCGAGATACTCGTGGACATCACCAACTACACCTCTGAAGTGGCTGAGAAGGCCACGCTGATACTCGGCCTCACGCACAAGCAGAAAGAAAAGGTCGAAAAATCGGTCGCGATAATAGAACAGGTCGCTGATATCGCGCGAGAGAACCTTTCGAGCACGGAAAAGGTCGAGTCCGCGGTCGAAAGGCATGGGGCCGCCATAAACGAGACGATGGCCGCTTCAGAAAAGCTCTCCGAGCTCTCAAAGGAGCTGAAGACCGTGGCCGCCAGGTTCAACCTTTAATATGGAAGGCGACAAACTCATAATAAGCCTCGGCAGCGGCCGGTTTGCTCTTGATACGAAAGCCGTTGCCGGTATAATAGAGCAGGAAAAGCTCCCGTTCCTTCCCGGAAGAAGCGGGTTTGTCTCCGGCATCGTATCTTTCAGGAACGAGCCGGTTACGGTAATCGACCTGAGCGGCGCGCTCGGTGATTTCACGGAAACCGCCGGAGCGGGTCACAAGATAATAATACTCAGCGTCAAAGGCAGGCTTCTCGGCATCGATATAGGCTCTTCACAGGTGTCATTCATCTGGGACGAAGAATTAAAGGGCAGGACGACCGGTGAAAAGGGGCTTTATACCTCAGGCAGGATATACGCCGCCGAAGGCCCCGTCGATATAATAGACTGGCAGGCACTTTTCAACGAAACTACGAGACTGCTTTCAACGGAAGACCATGCCTAAAAAAGTGCTCATCGCGGACGATACGGAATTTTTCAGGACAGCCCTCAGGGATATCCTCCTTGGAGCCGGCTACACCGTAGTGGGTGAGGCCGCGAACGGCGCGGAGGCCCTCGACATGGCTGTCGAGCTCAAGCCGGACCTGGTTATACTGGATGTGGTCATGCCTGTCAAGAACGGGCTTGAGGCAGCCAAGGCAATATCGGCCCTGAACCTTCCGCTCAAGATAGTCATGTGCACTTCTCTCGGGTACGAGCCGATAGTCGAAGAGGCCATAAGGTCAGGAGCGTCGGGCTATATAATAAAGCCCCTGTCCGAGGCCAAGGTCCTCAATACCCTGAACAGCATCATTTGACAGGTTGTTGAAAACGCCCGAACCAGTGACAGGTTGCAAGTAAGTACCCGCCCGCGGGGAGTACGGATGCGGGAACGAGGCGTACTTGATGCGCGCGCCTTCCGTTTCCTAAGCTCCGTCTTTTTCGGCAGCCTGCTAACCGCTTTTCAGGGCTGAGGCGCGCCCTGCCAATAACTTCAAATGGATGTCTCAAAATATAAAGCCCTCTACCTCCAGGAGACGGGCGAGCACCTTTCCGGCATTGAAACCGGGCTCCTCTCACTCGAACAAAACCCAGGGGACAGCTTTGTCCTCGACAACCTTTTCAGGCATTACCACTCCATAAAGGGCATGTCCGCTTCGATGGGCTACGAGCCCATGATGCTGCTCGCCCACGCCGAAGAAGACCTGCTCGACAAATTGCGCTCAGGCGCTCTTGCCAATTCTGAAGAGATAACGACAGTACTCCTCAAGTGTCTCGATACCATGAAGACGCTAGCTGAGCGCGTTCGCGCCGACGAGCCGCTCGACATCGATGTCTCGGCGCTTCTCGCCTCTCTCAAGGCGGCCGCCGTTGGGCAGGCCGCCCGGATGCCGCCTGCTCCCGCAGCAGCCCTCGCCTCTGGCGGGCAGGGTCTCAAACTTTCGAGCGTAATGAAGGTCGAGGGCAGGCTCTTTGACGAGCTGCTGGCTACGGTTGGCGACCTCTTCATGACCCTTTCTTCTTTCAAGACCTTGACGCACGGCTCCAGGTCTGTAGAATTCAAGAACGGGGTACACCAGCTCGGCAAAACGGTAAACAGCCTCCATGACACCATAATCTTCGCGAGAATGCTCCCGCTTGAGGACCTCGCGGCAGGGCTTCCCAGGCTTGTAAGAGACCTGGCGAAGGAGACCGGCAAGGAGGTCTCCTTTACTACAGAGGGGATGGATATAAGTCTCGACCGGACGATACTCGAAGGGCTCGGCTCACCGCTTGTGCATATCATAAGGAACGCCATTGACCACGGCATAGAGCAGACAGAAGAAAGAAAAAAAGCTGGCAAGCCGCTCCCGGCGGTTATCAGCATAAAAGCCGTTACAAGGAAGGACAGGGTCGTCATCGAAGTCTCGGACGACGGCAGGGGCATAGACAGGGAAAGGCTCAAGGCCAAAGCCGTCTCAAGGGGCATCTCTGCCGAAAAGGTAGAAAGCATGGCTGACCGCGAGCTGTTGAAGCTCATCTGCCTGCCGGGCCTCAGCACCGCCGAGACGGTCACTTCCATCTCCGGCAGGGGCGTAGGCATGGATGTCGTAAAAGAGGCGGTCGAGAGCTTCGGCGGCTCGCTTGAGATAGAATCAAAGCGCTACCTTGGCACGAAGATAATAATGGAGATGCCCAGGACCAGCTCCATCACAAAGGCGCTCCTTGTGGAGACAGGCGGCGAGCAGTTCCTCGTGCCGATCTCCAGAATAGAAAAAGTAATAGAGCTGGAAACAAAAGAGCTCGAGACAGGGCTTTACGAGTACGCCGGGACTCAAATTCCGGTCGTCTCTCTCGCGGCGGCCTTCGGCATAAAAACAGAATCCAGGCTGAGGAGGACGCTTATCGTCCTTGATATCAAAGGGACTTACGGAAGCGCCGGTGAAAAGATTCTTGCCGGGCTTGTCGTGGACGACTTCAGCGACGAGATAGACGCATATGTAAAGCCGCTCCTGCCCCCGATATCAAAGCTCCGGGAGGCCTCCGGAATAACAGTCCTCGGCGACGGAAGGCCTGTTTTCCTGCTGGATGTGCCGCAGATAATCTCAAAAACCCTCACAGGCCGTAACCCATGAATGTCAATCTTCTGGAAAAACTTCTCCAGGCAGTAAAGGAAGGCCGCGTCGATGTCCCTGCCGCCCTCGACAGCCTCAGAAGGCTCCCCTTTGAAGACCTTGAGTTCGCAACCCTTGACACGCACAGGGCGCTCCGCCAGGGCTACCCGGAGGTCATATTCGGCCAGGGAAAAACACCCGCCCAGATAAAGGCCATAATAAAAAACATGCTGAGCCGCGGGGAGAATGTTCTCGCCACAAGGATAGACCCGGCAAAGGGCAAAGCCCTTTTAAGGGCCTTTCCAAAGGGCGAGTACAGGGAAGTCCCGGCTACCTTTTTCGTTAAATCTCATCCCGTAAAAAAAACAGGTAAAGGCAATATCCTCGTCATCTCGGCCGGGACATCCGATGTGCCTGTGGCCGAAGAGGCCGCCACGACCGCCGAGTACATGGGCAATAGTGTCAAGAGGCTCTATGATGTAGGGGTCTCAGGCATTCACAGGCTTCTTCACAGGAAAGAAGAGCTGTGGGACGCCCGCGTGCTCATCGTGGTGGCTGGCATGGAAGGGGCGCTGCCGAGCGTCGTTGCCGGGCTCGTGGCAAGGCCGGTAATAGCTGTGCCGACGAGCGTGGGCTACGGGGCAAACCTCGGCGGGCTTACGACTCTCATGGCCATGCTCAACTCATGCGCCTCAGGGGTTACGGTCGTGAACATAGACAACGGCTTTGGAGCGGCGTACGCTGCGAGCCTTATGAATAAGGCCTGAACGAACGGAGAAATAATGAAGACCCTTTACCTCGACTGCCCCATGGGCATAAGCGGAGACATGTTCCTCGCGGCCCTCATTGATCTGGGGGTAGACCCGAAGATGATATTGAGGGAACTGAAAAAGCTCCCAGTGGACAAGATAGATGTCGAGATAAAAAAGGTTTCGCGCCATTCGATAACCGGGACCACATTCAAGGTGAGGCTTACTGAATCGCACCATCACAGGACATTCAAGGACATAAAAAAAATCATAGAAGAAAGCGCCCTCTCCCCGAAGGTGAAGTTCCTTTCCACGGCCATCTTCAAAGTCATCGCGGAATCCGAGGGCAAGATACACGGCATTAAGGCCGACGAGGTTCACTTCCATGAAGTCGGGGCGATGGACTCGATAATCGATATAGTCGGCGCGGCCATAGCCGTTGACTCGCTCAAGGTGAGTAAAATCGTAGCCTCCCCCATAGCCCTGGGCACGGGCTGGGCCAGGACCATGCACGGCACCATACCCATTCCGGCACCCGCAACCCTTGAGATTTTAAAAGGCGTGCCAACTGCCGCCTCGACCGCCCCTTTCGAGCTTACGACGCCCACAGGCGCGGCCATAGTGAAGACCCTTGCCTCGTCCTTCGGCCCCATGCCTTCGATGACCATAGAGGGGGCGGGTTATGGGGCTGGGAAAAAGGACTTCAAGGAGTCGGCTAATCTGCTGAGGGCGGTCATCGGCTCTTCTATCGGGGGTGGGACAGCCGAAGGCGTGGAGAGGCTCACAGTCCTCGAGACGAACATTGACGACATGAGCCCCCAGGTCGCTGGCTATCTGCTGGACAAGCTCCTTGAGAAAGGCGCGCTCGACGCTTTTTATACGCCGGTGCAGATGAAAAAAGGAAGGCCGGGCGTTCTCCTTTCTGTCCTGACCGATAGTGAAAAAAAAGACGGACTGCTCGATGTCATATTCGCCGAATCGACTACCATCGGCGTGCGCGCCTATGAGGTGGACAGGCACTGTCTTGAGAGGAAGGCGGCAAAGGTCAAGACCCCTTTCGGCATTGTAAGGGTGAAGCTTGCCTTGCGTGGTGGCCGGGTCGTGAATATCCAACCCGAATACGAGGACTGCAGGGCCGCTGCCGAAAAAAAAGGCGTGCCGTTAAAGCAGGTGATTGACGCCGCGAGAGAAGCCGCGAATGGGCTGCGGTAAAGCCCGGATTACATCTTCCATATGCGATTGACTAAAGTCACACGAATAATTATAATACGGTGCTATAATTTCAGCCGTATAAGAATATCAAGGCTTTCCGCGATGATGAAACGACACATAACGCATACCGGTTATTCAGCCGCAGGGCTCCCATGATAATAAGATGCTGGGGGTCGAGGGGTTCGATTTCCGTCTCAGGCTGCAATTATATCAAGTACGGCGGGGACACGACCTGCATCGAGGTCCAGGCCAGCTCTGGCGACCTGATCGTCATCGACGCCGGCACAGGCATAAGGCTTTTGGGCAACAGGCTCGTGAACGAAAGCCCACGCAGGATAAATCTGCTGCTTACCCATGCCCATTGGGACCACCTTTCGGGCTTTCCGTTTTTCAAACCTATCTACAGGAAAGACAGCGAGATAAGGATACACGGCCCTCAGAACACGCAGGACTCCCTGAAACGGATCATCTCCAAGACCATGACCGCGCCATACTTCCCGATCGAGTTCGAGGACATAAACGCCGAGATCTCTTTCCTCAAAATGAAGCACAAGGACTACTCCATAGGTTCGGTCAACATAAATACCATTCCCATAAGCCACCCCAACCAGGGCGTTGGCTACAGGCTTGAGGAAAACGGCAAATCGTTCGTCTTTCTCACTGACAACGAGCTGACCTTTCACCACCCGTTCGGCCTCGGCTATGACGAGTATGTCAAGTTCTGCCAGGGCGCGGACCTCCTGTTCCATGACGCGGAGTACACGAGGGAGGAATACGAGACCCAGACCAGGGGATGGGGCCACTCGGTTTTTCTCGATACTCTCCAGCTCGCCCTTGACGCGGGCGTGAAGTCGCTCGGCCTTTTCCATCAGAACCAGGACAGGACAGACGATCAGGTCGACAAGATGGTGGAAGAGTGCAGGGGATTCATTAAAAAGAAGGGCTCTTCGCTGGAGTGCTTCGCGGTCGCGACTGGCACGGAGATAACGCTTTAGGCTGGTTGCCGGATCAATATGAAAAACAAAAAGGGGCCTTAAGCCCCTTTTTGTTATTTAGCAGTTCGTTGGGTTAGCGAAGCGTAACCCAATAAACATTTTATCTGAAATGGTGGGCGCAGCCCACCTTCGCTGCCGAGCTTACGGCTCCCTTATTTCTTTGGGGACCCCGGCGCGGGTAGCCTTATCCTGGAATTCCGAGTACTCTTCCCTGAGTAATGCAAGTTTCTTCAAGTCTTCTGGCAGTTCTTTTTTCACTATGTTGTATTTGGTGACGCTCTCGGCATCAAAGACCTGGCCGAACCGTCTGCCTGCTTCAAAGACCTGCATGAACTGGGTCTTGGCATTGATAGATGACTGGAGGTCGTTTATCTTAGAGCGTTTTTCCTGAAAGCTCTGTTTCCACCACTCCAGGGTCTGGTCTCCGTACAGTTCCTCTGCTTCCTGCTCAAGGGAGGGCGGTGTCGTTACATCGAGGTCGGGACCGGTGTCCTCCTCAGGCACGGCCTCCTGCTCAGGGGCGGGAGCCTGTTTTGGCCCTTCCTTGAATACTCTTACCTCGTCCCTGTATTTTGAGGGGACCTTTTCCATGCTGTCCGTTATATGGATGACTCCGCGCTCGTCTTTCCACTGGTACAGGTCCGCGAAGGCAGACCCGGCAAAAAGGAGGATGAGCAAGGCAGGTAGGATTCTTTTCATTTTGGCACCTCTCATTTTATCATGGAAGTATAGTCTATGGTTCCCCGGCAGTCAAATAGCTCTTTTTCAGAAGGTTTTTGCCGTCGGTCTCAATAATGACCGCGCCCATTGTGTCCGTCCTAAATGCTTCTGCCCCGGCCTCCCCGTACCTTTCGAGCGCCTCCCTGTGCGGAAAGCCGAAGCTGTTGAGCCTTCCCGCCGAGATGACGACGGCAGACGGCTTCACCATTGAGAGAAAATCGGCCGTTGACGAATACTTTGAGCCGTGGTGCGGAGCTTTCATCACATCCGACTTGAGGTGCTTGGAGGCGAGGAGCTTTTCGGCTTTCCCGGCTATATCCCCGGTGAAAAGAAACGACCTTTCCCCGAAACTTATCTTCAACACAAGCGAGTTGTCGTTCTCATCGAGACCAAGGCCGCCGGAAGGATTGAAAAACTCGATTCGTGCCAGTCCGGCATTTAATTTTTCTGCCGATGAATTGACTATCCTCTTCATGGCCCTGTTCTCGTCAAGGGCCGTCTCGAGCTTGCCGAGGTCGCCTTCGCCGTTCCACCAGAACTCGCCTACTTCCATGTTTTTCGCAACGAACAACAGTCCGCCCATGTGGTCCTGCTGGGCATGGCTCAGCACCATGTAATCTATCCTCTCAACTCCCTTTGACCTCAGGAAGGGCGCCACTACGCGCTCGCCCGTGTCAAAATCTGGGTTGTTCGTGCCCCCGCCGTCTATGAGCATTGTCTTGCCGCCGGGCAGCTCGACAAAGGCGGAGTCGCCCTGTCCCACGCTCAGGTAGGTTACTCTCAGTACGGACCGAGGCTCTTTAAAATCCAGTGCCCAGGGAAGGGCGATGAGGAGCGCCGCAGCAGCCGGGGCGGCGTACCTGTAAACGCGCGCCCTGCCCAGATGCGCGGCAGAAAATATCAGCATGTAATAAAGGACAACCTCGTGGAGCGCTGGGGGAGCCACCCACAACGAGGCATAGGGGATCGAGGCGAAAAGCGTCACTGCCCCGGCAAGCAGGCTGAATGCCATATCAGCCGGGAAGAGCGTTATCCAGGCGAGTGCCTCAGACACCGGGAGCAGGGCAGAGGATACGAGTAGAAAAGGAACGGCGACCCCGGCAAGCGGGACCGCTACGAGGTTGGCGGCAAGTCCGGCAACAGAGACCCTGTGGAAATGATAGGCCAGTATGGGCGAGGTGCCGACCCCCGCGGCTATTGTCACGAGGAGAAGCGGAAGGAGGCGTTTTCTGAAAAAAATCAGCGCGGCTTTTTTCGCGCTCTTGTCTTTTTCTTCAGTGGAGTCCTCGGAGGATTTGCCAAGTAGCTCTTTGAAACGAGGGACAAGTATTATTATCGAGGCCATCGCGCCGAAGCTCAGCTGAAAGGACACATCCCACACCGAGGCCGGGTTGATGGCGAGTATGACAAGGCCTGCCAGCGAAAGGGTGTTGAGGTGGTCTTTTCCCCTGCCTATGGCGAATGACGCTATGAAGGCGAGCGCCATCACGACAGACCTCTGGGTCGCCACCGGGAGCCCGGCAAGAAGGGCGTAAATCAAGGTCGGAACAGCCGCGAGGATGATGGCGGTTTTTTTGGCGTTCAGCGCGAGGAGGACTCTTTCAGACCTCTTGAAAATAAAGAGCATGACCCAGTATGAAAATGCCGCTACCATGCCGACATGAAGCCCTGATATGGAAAGGATATGGGCCGTGCCGGTAACGGCGAAGGCCTCCCTGAGAGCCCGGTCTATGCCGCCCTGTCCTGAGATGACGAGGGCCTTCAATGGTTCCGGATAGTATGCGCCGCTCGAGTCTATGAAGCGCGCTATCTCCATCCTTGTCCGTTGAATAAGCGAAGAGGGGCCTTTGCCTTCTTGAAGGCGCTCGATGAGCTTTTCGCTCTTCACATAGCCGGTTACCAGCACGCCCCTTCTTTTGAGCCACTGCCTGTAGTCAAACTCGCCGGGGTTGCCAAAGGTGTGCGGCTCACCGAGCATGGCAAGAAGGCGCACGCGGTCTCCCGGAAGAAGCTCCATCCTTCCGTTTATGGAAAGGAGCACCTTGCCTGTTACGCTCTTCCGGCCGGTCTTATCGATAAAGCCGTCTGTATCCAGCCAGAGTCTTGTGCGTCTGCCGGTTGACTCAATAGAGTCCACTTTGCCTTCTATAAGGCTGCCGGCCCTCTGGGATATAGGGTTCTCCCTTACGATATTGAGGATATGGTTTGTTGGGAACTCAGGCGTTGAAAAAGGGATTATGAAAAGCGAGCCAAGTGAAAAAAAGAGCGGGATAAGCGCAAGGGTGCTGAACCTGAACTTCAGGGAGTACAGAAGCGCGACGAAGGCAACGGAGAGCGCCAGAGCGCCAATTGATGCGCCGTACCCAAGGCCGAGAAAGTCGCCAAGCGCGATACCGGAAGCGAAAGAAAGGAACGGGGGCAGGAGCGGGCCCATGACTCTCCTTTTAGGATGGCCGTTTCTTGAGGAATGTCCAATCTATCACATAAGCGTCTCGAATTGAACTGGCTTAAAAGACAGGCTGAGGAAGGTTTGTTTTTGTATTGTCTTTAACACATACCCCGTAACAGGGCGGAATGAGCTTCGTAGGTTGGGTTAGCGAAGCGTAACCCAACACATGCTTTATCAGTCATTCTGAGCGTGCGACAATTTTTGCAGGATAGAAAATTGAATTTCGAGCGGGGGTGAGATGACTTGGTAAATAGAAAAGGCAGCGCGCAAAAGGCTTTGATACAAAAAAGGTGGGCACAGCCCACCCTACTACTGGTTTGAGGTCGCTTCCTTTACTACGCTCCCGCCAGCTCTAAGGCCATCTCTTTTATTCTCTTCAGGTCGAGCTTGCCTGTAGGGCCTGCGGGCAGTTCGTCAAGGCAGATGATGTTGTCCCTTTTTGGCAGCCACAGCCTTGGAAGGCCGGTTGCCGCGAGCATGCTCCAGGCGTCATTCGGGTCGAGGTCGCATCTGGTGTAAAAGGCGTATATCCTCTCTCCCCTTATTTTGTCTTCGATCGATGTGACAGCGCAGTCGCAGCCTAATACCGTTGCCAGCGCTTCTTCTATCTTCATGTGCGGCACCATTTCTCCGCCTATTTTGCTGAACCTCGATACGCGGTCGAGTATGGTCATGAAGCCGTCCTCCCCGACAGAGGCGATGTCTCCTGTCACATACCAGCCGTCGCGCATTACCTTCGCGGTAGCTTCAGGATTTTTATAATAGCCGAGCATGAGGCTGGGGCCTTTTACAAGGAGCATGCCACCCTCGTTCGGTGGTAGCGGCTCGCCTGTCTCAGGGTCCACGACCTTCACAGAAACGCCGGGTATGGGGTGGCCCACTGTGCCGGATTTGCGGCCCTGCTGCCTTATTGACCCGTCCTCTATGTCATGGATATTGACCGAGACGGCTGGCCCCATCTCGGTGCAGCCGTAACCTTCGAGCAGGTCTTTATGAAATTTGGCCTTGAACTCGCTCGCGGTCTGGCTCTTAAGCTTTTCAGCCCCGGCAATGGCATACCTCAAGTGGCTGAAGTCTTCAGGCTGGCACTTTTTGATGTAGGCGTTGTAAAAGGTCGGTGTGCCTATGAGCATTGTAGCTTTTTTCGTCCTGGCCAGCTCGCCCACGCCTTTGGCGTCCATCGGGTTTGGATGGTAGACCGCCGGGAAGCCCGTAAGAAGCGGGAACCAGATGGTAGCCGTATAGCCGAAGGCATGGAAAAAGGGCAAAGTCCCAAGGATGGTGTCCTTGCCCGAGACCTGGAATATCTGCTGGAACCCTTCTATGTTGGAGACTATATTGTGATGGGAGAGCATGACGCCTTTGGGCTCTCCTGTAGACCCGCTCGTGAAGATGATAGTCGCCAGAGAGTCGGGGTCAAGCTTCCCGTGGCAGAAGAACGCTGAAAGGACCTTTGCCGGGAGTACGAGGGAGGAGAGGAGGAAAAAGAGCAACTGGCCCTTGCCTACTCCCTTCATCACATCTTCGAGGAAGACCATGCGGCTGTCCTGCTCGACCCCGGCCTTGGCTATGAAGGCCTTCGAGGTTAATACCGCGTCGGCCCCGCATTGTTCGAGGGCGGATGATACGGCATCTTTTCCGGCGGTGAAGTTGAGGTTGACAGCGGTCTTACCTGCCATGAGGCATGAGATATTGGCAAGCGCCCCTGCGACCGTCGCCGGGAGCATGACGGCGACGGTATCTGACTTGCAGTTCCTGTTCATCCACTTCGACAACGCGAGAGAGGCCGCGAGCGTTTTCAGCCATGAGAGCTTCTTGCCGGTGGAATCCGCCATGCAGAGCGTAAAGAGGCGTTTTCTCGCGGTCTTCATGAACCTCAGGTGCAGGAGGTCGTCGCTTACTCTCCTGTGGTCTAGCGCGCGGCTCCCGAGTTCCATCACCGCCTGCCTTACCTCGTGAGCGCTGGCGCCCACTAAAGGCTCGCCAAAGGAGACCGTCACGGGATAGGGGAAATGCGTGGGGAGCTTCCAGAAGAACTTCAGACCCTTGAAGCTGAATATCGAGCCCCATACCCTGTCCAGGTGAACCGGTATGATGGGGACATCGAGTCCGTCGGCTATCCGTTCAAAGCCCTTTTTAAAGGGCAGGAGGTTGCCTGTCCGGGTGATAGCGCCCTCAGCGAATATGCAGACCATGTGGCCCGCTTTGAGCTCTTCCCTTGCGGCTGAGAGGGATTTCAATACCTCCCTTTTGTTGCCGTCGGCGATGGGGACGGCTTTCATGAGCTTCAAAAGCCACTTGATGGCTTTTATCTCGTAGAAGTACTCGTAGATCATGAACCTGATGAACCTCTGCACGCACGCCCCGACCAGGAAGGCGTCTACAAAGGACATGTGGTTGGAGACAAGTATGGCCGGGCCCTTAACAGGCACATTTTCCTGGCCGACTATCTTTATCTTGTAAAGGGTGTGCGTGAGCATCCAGAAGACGAACCTGATGAGGAAATCAGGCAATGACATGCACATCCAGATTGTGGCAAGGAGGGTCAGCACCCCGAAGCCGAGGATTATCTTGTCAGCCGGGACATGAAAGAACTCGGTCATGAGCCAGAGTACGCCCGAGGCCAGGAGTATGCCCACGGTGTTGACGAAATTGTTAGTGGCGATTATCCTGCCCTTTTCCTCTGCCCCGCTCTTCTGCTGCAGGAGGGCGTTGAGCGGCACTATGAAAAGGCCGCCGAAGAAGCCGAGCATTATCATGGCGGCAGCCGTCCTCGGATAGCTGTCGGAAGAGCAGGCAAGGAGGACCGAGAACAGGCCCATGCCTATGGAGCCGAGCGGTACAAGGCCCGGTTCGACCTTGTCGCCCGAGAGCCTCCCGGCCACGACGCTTCCCGTGCCTATGCCGACGGCGAGGAAGGTTATGAGTATGCCTACCCAGAAGTCGCTGAGATGCATGACCTCCTTGCCGAGAAGGAGTATGTCCATCTGGAGGAGCGAGCCCATGAACCAGAAGTAGGTTATCCCGCCGACCGTAAAGAGGAGGAGCTTTGTCTTCATGAGGGACTTGAGTCCCTGGCCTATTTCGCCCCAGGGGTTCACCCTGAACTTCGTTTGCGCGCCTGAGGACGGCACTCTGGGTATGCCGAAGCTCATAATGGTGCCGAGGCAGGCTATGGCAATGAGAAAGATTCCGACGAGCGGCAAGCTGTCTTTGAGGGCAGAGTACATTATGGTGCCTGCCGAGGTGCCGATTATGATTGCGAAGAAGGTGGACATCTCAAGAAGGCCGTTGGCGCGGGAAAGCTCGCTGTCCGGGAGCATCTCCGGGACTATGCCGTATTTCGCCGGGCTGAAAAAGGTGGAGTGGACCGCCATGAGAAAGAGGGTTGCGAGCATGAGCTCGACCCTCCCGGACCAGAAAGCGAAAAAGCCGACCGTCACGGCCACTATCTCGAAGGCCTTCGTGATGATTAGGACTGTCCTCTTGTTGAAGACATCGGAGACATATCCGGCGTAGCCGGAGAAGATGAAGAACGGGAGTATGAAGACCGCGCCGACCATCGAGACATAGCCGCCGCCAGAGCCGTCGGTAGCGAGGTTCACGGCTATCATGGATAAGACTATCTTGAAGAGATTATCGTTGAACGCGCCGAGGAATTGGGTCCACAGGAACGACTGGAAGCCCAGGGACTTAAGGAGCCCTTTGTATCCGCTCGCGGACATTTTATCAGGATGGGTTGAGGTGTTTTTCATTTAGTTATGCAAAGAAGCGTTCATATGCCTCTCACGCGTCCGGCGTCGTCAATATCAATCTTTTCTGCCAGGGGGTGCTCCGGCATTCCGGGCATGAGGAGGACATTGCCGCAATAGGCCACGATATAGCCCGCGCCTGTCGCGGGCTTCAGGCCGGTAACATTTACGGTGAAGCCCGTGGGCCTTCCAATCAAGGCCGGGTCGTCGGAAAAGGACTTCGGCGTCTTCGCGACGCATACCGGAAGTCCCGAGAGGCCGAGCTTGTTTATCTCTTCCAGGTCTGCCCGCGCGTTGTCGGTCAGCGTTATGCCGTCCGCGCCGTACATTTTCACTGCGATGGTATTTATCTTTTCCTCTATCGGCATATCGAGCGGATAGAGGAACTGTCGGGAGCTCGTTTTTTCGCAGGCCTCGATGATGGCCCGGGCCGCTTCAATGCCGCCTTTGCCGCCAAAGTCCCTCACACTAACCGCTTCGGCTGGGCAGATCGCACGGATAAGCTCAAGGGTCTCTTCTATTTCCGTATCGGTATCATTCTTGAATCTGTTTAGCGCGACGACCGCGGGAATGCCAAAAGCCTTGAGGTTTTCTATGTGTTTCTCCAGGTTCGCCATGCCCCGTTTTACACAGTCCATATCAGGGGCTGACCAGTCACTGGCCTTGCCGTGGAGCCTCAAGGCGTTCAATGTCGCGACTATCACGGCTGCCGAAGGGAAAAAGCCCGCTTGCCTGCATAGAATATCGATGAACTTCTCGGCCCCGAGCTCGGTTGAAAAGCCCGCCTCGGTCAGGACGAAGTCGGAAAGCTTTAATGCAAGCTTTGTGGCTGAAACGCTGCTGCAACCGATTGAGATATTCCCGAAGGGGCCGCCGTGGATAAAGACCGGCGCGCCTTCAATCGACTGTGCCAGGTTCGGGTTCAACGCGTTCTTCATGAGCGCGGCCACTGCGCCGTCGACACCGAGGTCAGAGACGGTCACGGGCTGTCCGTCTTTGCCAAAAGCGACGATGGTCCTCCTGATTCTTTTTCGAAAATCCTCAAGGCCGTTGCTCAGGCACAGCATGGACATTATCTCAGAAGCGGCGGAAATATGGAACTCATCCTTTCGGGGCGACATTCCTTTGCCTGCCGCGGTAATTATGTTCCTCAAGGCCCTGTCGTTTATGGTGGACACCCTTGGCCATATGACCTTTTCGATGTTGAGCCTGTTTCCGTGGTGAATGTGATTGTCGATGATGGCGGATATGAGGTTGTGGGAAGTGACGACGCCGTAATCGTCGCCGTTGAACTGGAGCGAGAAGTCTTCGAGAGGGCCAGCTTCTGAGGCTTCAGAGCCCATTGCCCCGCCCTTGACGCCCAGAAGGGGCCCCAAGCTTGGCTGCCTTATGCAGGCAAATGCCTTCTTGCCCAGGAGGTTTAATGACTGCGTCAGGCCGATTGAAAGGGTTGTTTTGCCCTCGCCAGCTGGCGTGGGGCTCATTGCCGTTACGAGCACGAGCTTGCCATCATGCCTGCCGGGAAGACTATCGATGAGCGAGCGGTCTACCTTTGCCATGAAGCGGCCCATTGGTATTAGGCTGTCTTCCAGTATCCCGGCCTTTGCCGCCACTTCCCGGATGGGCCTCAGCCACAGCTGCGATTTTCCTTTATCTTTCATATCTTCAGGGTTAGCACACAGAGGAGCGAGAGTCAAGGAACAGGACGCGAAATCCACGGCATTTGATGAAAATACGGTAATTTGGAATAGACTCCCTCCGCTCAAAAAAGTTATAATTTTCTGATGGGCATGATAACAAAGGATAAATCATATTTTTCTTCGGTTTGCGTGGAGACTTGCGGCGGCATATGCTGCGACCCCTGGTGGGGAATAATATCCTACCCTGTCGTGAAACAGGGGGGACTGGCCAGCCTCTCAAGCTTCAGGGCAGAGGTCTTGAAGGGCATAAGGGCGAGGGCGCAGAGGATAATCGAGGCGTATATAACCTCTGAGGAGGCGCCAAGGGCCCTTTTCAAGTCTCCTGAGAAGTACAATGTGCTTGTCCGCGACATAAGGGCGACCGGGTCTACCATTACGATGAACCTTGTGGCCATGTTCGCCTTCAGGTGCGCCTTTGTTTCCGCAGACCGCTCGTGCGCCATACATCCGTTAAACACAGGGCGCGAGATAAGGCCGCCGCACTGCGGCTTTCTCGGCACGCCAGAGGCCGGGCCGGGAGAAAAGGGTTATTGCAGGATAATCCACGCGGCTCTCACCGGCGAGACAGCCGGGATAGAAAAGGCCCTCGCGATCGAACAGCAGACAGCCTCGAAAAACTTGAGTGAAGGCGTGGGCACAGCGGAAGAGGCGGCCGACAGGGTCGTGGATGGAGTAAAGGCATGGTGCGAAAGGTACGCCCCCGCGCTCCTGCCCCGGGAGAGGCCCGGCGCGCCAATTGGCAGGAACGACCCCTGCTGGTGCGGAAGTGGGCAGAAGTTTAAGAAATGCCACGGAAAGTAAAACAGGTTGCCGAAAAAATCCCATCTGCCTTGTCGTCAGCGGCGCTCGTCATTGCGGCGTACATACTAAAGTACGCCTCATGCCTCGCTTCTTGACTCCTCGCATCTGGAACTTTTTGGGCAACCTGTCTGATTTTGGTGTTTTCCAGTTCCCCGTTTAAACGATCAGCGCGTCCCCAGGCTTGCTACCTTGTCGCTGTCCGCTTTTACATAATCGACCCACTCAAGGCCTCTTTTGGGGTGGAAGTAGAACCTGTTCGCCTTGTCCGGGCTGTACTGGTAGTCCTTTTCCACGATGAACCTGTTCTCGCCTTCGCAGGCGAAAAACCAGGGGTCTTTTCCTTCGCCGGACGCGAGCAGATGGCTGAATGCCTCCTGGGCGCTCACTTCAGTGTATCTGGCGACTTTGCCGAACCTCTTTGAGACGATCACGGACGGAGTGCCGTTCTCCTTTTTGCAGAGGGCGTACATGTACTGGTAGATATCAATTGAGGCGTAGTCGCCTTCTATCCTGCCGCTTGGAGGCGCGGCGACTTCTTCAAGTGATGGTATGTAGGGGTTTTTGTACGCGAGCGGCTGGGCAGCCTCTGTCTTTATAAGGACGGACTGGCCCGCAGAAGTTGAATCTACCTCTGAGGCTTCGAAAACACCCTCACACTTGAAAGAGTTCTCGTCAGATACGAGAGAGCCTTCATGCCCGGAGCATATGGCACTGAGGGTCGAGCTTATATCTTCACGGGATTCGGCCTTTATAACGGTAGTGTGGTCGTCAACTGAGTAAAGGGCGGCAACTGTCCCGCTGTCGAGGAGCTTTTGCCTGAGGGTCGAATCTTCTGACCAGGCCTGGCCTGACATTGACAGCACAGCGATAGCCGGGAGCATTAATTTTTTAAGTATCCGCATTGTTTACCTCCTAACTCTGATATATCGGCGGACCAGGGGCGGACTTGAGCCCGAAAAGAAAAAACCATGTCAGATTTATAACAAAAAGAAGCCACCGTAAAAGTGACTCATGTCACTTAATGTTGTAATAAGTTTTAATATTAATCGGGTTAATAGAAGATTAGAAATGGATAGTTTCGAGGAAAATGCTTGTAAGCCGGGGGGTTAGGAAGTGATTGACGAAGTAACCCAACGCTGAATAGGGAATCGCTCAGCTGTTTTTAAAGCCGGTCTTCTTTGAAAGGGTCTTGAAAATCCCGTGTATGATGAGCCTGTTTTCAACGGTGGCAAGGGTGGAGCTTATCCTGACGGGTATTTTTTTTCCGTCTTTGTGGCGAATATAATGTATGCCGCCGCTGAATGGGCCCCCGATGCGCACCCGCTCCCGGAACATGGATTTATAGTGCTCGGCGTCCTCTTCGGAATGGAGCTTTGTCTGGTGAAGTCCTATAAGTTCTTCCAGCGGCCTTCCGACAAGCTCTGAGGCCTTGCTGTTGGCGTGTATGATGATGCCGGTCGAAGCGTCCGCCACGAATATCGCGTCATTTACAGCTTCAAGCATGCTTCTATACTTCTTTTCCGCTTCGACCAACGCTTTCTCGGCCTTTTCCCGCTCCAGTATCTCGCCCAGCAGGAGTTCGTTCGTTCTGATAAGTTCTGCCGTGCGCTCCAGGATAAGTTCTTCGAGTCTTGAACTTATGAGTTTACTTTCTCTTTTGTGCCCGCATGAGACCGCGGCCTGTCCGACCCCGAAAAAACCCGTGACCTCGCCCGATTCGATGAAAGGTTTCATTCTGAGGGCAAAAGGGTTGTCTCCCAGCGGCAGTTCGATTTCGACCCTTAAACCGCGAAGCACCTTTTCAACGGCTTTTAAGGCTTTTTGCCTGTATTTTTCTGGAAAAAGCATTGCGAACGGCTCGCCAAGACCGATGGAGCCGTTAGACAGGAGTTTTTGGAAAGGCTCATTCATGTACCTGAGTTTGCCGTCATGGCCGCAAAAGAAAGCAAGGTCGCACACCTCTGAGAGCAGGAGTTTCAGCAGTTCGCCCCGTTTTTCCAAAAATATTCCCGTTTCCTTGCGGATGTCATCGTCATGTTTGTCCATGGCTCAAGCTCCCTGAAGTCTTTTGTAATTTTAAGTAAATAAATGTCTCAAGTAAAGCTTCAAAAAGTGTAGTCAAGCCGTTCTTTTGCAGATTGTTTGAAAGTACAAGTTTGTTTTATTTTAAAAACGAATAATAGAAAGCCTGCCGGCTCCGCTCTCAACAGCAGGTTACTTGACACCAATATGCCCGCTATAGTAGTCTTTTTCTCAAGGAGCATTTCCCTGATGAAACGCTGCATATTGTTCTGTTTTCTTTTCCTGGCCATTCAAGGCCCTGCCTTCAGCGAAAATGTAAACCCGCTGTCCCTCGGGATATCCGACTACAGGGACGAAAGCTATGAAGAGGCTATAGATTCTCTGAAGGAAGCCCGCGCCACGCAGCCTGCCTCCTTCGAGGCGGCCCTGTATCTTGGCCTTTCCTACAAGGCCGTACAGGAGTTCGCTGAGGCCAGGTCGCACCTGTCGGACGCGGCAAGGCTCCGGCCCGGAAGCTCGGAGGCGCGCCTGTCCCTGGCTGAGACGCTCTACCATCTCGGCGAGTACGATGCGGCCTACAGGGAGATAGAGATTGTCAGCTCCAGGGGGTTTCGTCCGGGAGACGCGCTGTTCCTCAAGGGGCTCGTTCTCATGAAGACAGGCAGGACCGACGAGGCCGTGACTTCATTCAAGGCGGCCAAGGCCGCTGACAGTTCCCTTTCACAGGCGGCTGACTACCAGACAGGGCTCGCCTACATGAGCGGCAGCCGTTATGACGAGGCTCTTGAGTCGTTGAAAGAGGCCGTTGTAAAAGACCCGGCGACCGACCTTGCCCAGTATGCCCGCGAGTACGCCCGCTCGATAGAGAAGAAAAAAGAAAGGGAGCGGCCGTTGAAGCTCTCGGCCGGTTTCAGGCTCGAGTACGACGACAATGTGATATTAAAGCCCGCTGACGCCGCCGCGGCAAACGGCATAACGGGCGAAGATGATTTTCGAGAAGTGCTGACCTTCAGGGCCGACCATACGAAGAGGACAAAAGGGCCATGGTCTTTGAAGACGAGCTACTCACTTTACGCCTCGAACCAGCACCAGTTGGAATCGCACGAGGTAATAAGCAACAGCCTGGGGATAACGCCTTCCTATAATTACGCCAACGGCAGCGCGGCCCTTGCCGTGACCTATAACAATTCGATAGTCGAAAGCGCCCTGTACCTTGACTCGCTGACAGTTCAGCCTTCGTGGAGCCGTATGCTGAATTCCTCGAACATGCTGACCGTCTCGGCCAGGCTACAGCGGCGCGAGTTCCATCAGGAGCCTTTTTCGGCGGCTGAGGACAGGGACTCCGTTGATTACGGGGTCAGCGCGGCTTATTACGGTTTTTTCAGTAGCGGCGGCTTCCTGAGCTTCAGGTACGAGCTGAACAGGGAGGACACGGACGGGGCAAACTGGGAGTACCTTGGCAACAGGGCATCAGTGAACCTCCTTTATCCGATCGGGGAAAAGTTTAAATTCCAGGCCTTCGCTGAGGGGCTGATCCAGGACTTCTCGAACGAGAATACTTTTTTCTCGGTTAAAAGGGAGGATAAGGTCTTTACCGGCTCTGTCCTCGCTTCCTACGCCGTGACCGAAAGCGCGGATTTGCTGGTACAATATACTCATGTTCGGGACGACTCGAACATAGCCATATACGATTACGAACGGAACATCTTTTCAGCGGGCATCGACTACAGGTTTTAACACGGTAAGCGGGTGACAATATGAAAAATCTTGCGGCAAAAGCGGTATTGGCGCTGTTCATTGTCCTTCTGTCATTAAGCCCGGCGCTGGCCGGGGCAGTGGGGAAATTCACGGCCGTTGACGGCCGGGTGGATGTCTTGAGGCCTGGCGAGAAGAGGGCAGCCACTGTGGCTCTGGGCGATGCCGTTTCCGAAGGGGACATAGTAAGGACCAAAACGGATTCGTTCGCGGAGATAACTTTTTCTGATGATACCGTATTGAAGCTCACCCAGTCCACGAGGGTGGAGATAAAGGAATACCTGCTTTCAGGCAGCAAGAGGCAGAGCGGCGCCCTGAAGCTTCTTCGCGGCAAGGTAAGGGCAACGGTCTCCAAAGGGCTCGGAAGGGTCATCCCGATAATCTACCCGGGCCCTTCGACCTTCAGGATAGAGACGCCCACGGCGGTAGCCGGGGTCAAGGGCACGGATTTCTTTGTATTCTATAACATGGGCGCGACCGGGGTGTTCGTGCTTGAAGGCGCGGTTGACACCATGGGCCTCGATGAGACCCGTGGTGTAGTCAGGGTAAGGGGCGGCGAGTACACCATTGTGGAGCAAAACAGGCCAGCGGCCGCGGCTGCGGCCTCCCGCGGCTTTGTAATCTCGAAACACATGAAAGACGCCGAACCCCGCCACAGGGACAGGCATGGCGACAAGGATAAAGAACGCTCCGGGGATATATATATGGAACGCGTGGACCGCGTGAACGCGGCAGTCGAAAGCCGCCGTGACGGCCAGGAGCACTCTGACAGAGATAGGCGCGAAGGCCGGGAATTCAGGGATTACGACCGGGACGACAGGGATTTCGTGAGAGTAAGCGACCTCGAGGACAGGGACTTCACTGACTACGGCAGGGACAGGGACGATGACCGTTATTACGCCGAAAGGTACGAGGACGACCATCATGAGTACGACCATGACTATGACAGGCCCATATCAGAGATAAATACTTCCCTTCTTGGCAGCTTCGACGGCATTGTGGCGACCGCCAACGGAGACATTCTGCGTATCAACGCTGAAATCGAAGGGAGATTTAAAGACGATCATACATGGTGGGGCGAGCTGGATAACGGCAGCTTCAGTGGCGGCGGGTCTGACACAACCTTTGGCGGCACCATGAGCGGTACTTTCCAGAACGGGTCTTTTACCGGTACCTTGAGCAACGGCTCCTGGGACTCGGGCGGCATCTGGTCAGCCGAAGTTACAGGCACGCTGCCAAGCGGGACTTTCACCGGGACCTTGAGCGGCGTGCATGACGGGGCTTCAAGCGGCGACATTAGCGGCACCGGACAGGGCACCTGGACGAGCAACTAAAAGCCGCTCAAAAAGCCCCATATGCTTTGTCGTCATCAAAGCTCGTAATTGCGGCGTATAAGCAACGAACGCCTCACTCCTTGCATCTGGAACTTTTTGAGCAACTTTTTTTGATTTAAAACAGAGAAGGCCCGCCTTGCAGGCGGGCCTTTTTATATTTCAGCGCGGTTTTGAAAATCCTCAGGTCAGCTTGAAGAACGCAAGGAGAAGGGCAGCGATGGCTACTCCCGCAACCAGGTAAATGGCCGCGACGAGTCTTTTTAATGTCTTGTCCATCCCAATGAGCCCGGCCTCGAGCTTTTCTATCCTCAACTCGAATTCGACCATATGGGCTTTGATCTTTTCGTCCGGGACATCTTCGTAGCCTTTTCTCAGCGACGCCAGAAAGGCGCGGGAGGCCCGGATCACCGGCCCTGACGAGATTATGAGCCCAGCGAGCTTGGGGAACAGTTTTGATATAACCCATAGCCTTGCGACCATCCGCGCTCCTTTGCCTGCTTGAGATTATCCCGGGATATTTGGGAGCCTTGAAAGGGCTTCCTTTATCTTCTCTTTCGGGTACTCTGAGTCCTTGAGCTTTCCGCCGAGGTAGTCGGCGTAGGCCTGCATGTCGAAGTTGCCATGGCCGCTCAGGCCGAAAAGGATCACCTTTTCCTTGCCTTCTTCCTTTGCCTTCAAGGCTTCGTCTATGGCCGACTTTATCGCGTGCGCGCTTTCGGGCGCGGGGATTATGGCTTCAGTCCTGGCGAACTGGAGGGCCGCCTCGAAGACTTCGGTCTGCTGGTATGCTGCCGCCTCTATGAGCCCGTCGTGGTGCAGCTGGCTCACGAGCGGGGACTCTCCGTGGTACCGCAAGCCTCCGGCGTGTATGCCCGGGGGCACGAAGTCATGGCCGAGCGTGTACATCATCATCAAGGGCGTGTATCCCGCGAGGTCTCCGAAGTCGTAGCGGAATTCGCCCTTCGTAAGCGTCGGGCAGGAGGACGGCTCGACCGCCACGACCCTCAGCTCTTTGCCGTTTATCTTGTCGAGGAGAAACGGGAAGGACAGGCCCGCGAGGTTCGACCCTCCTCCGCTGCAGCCTATGATGATGTCAGGGTAATCGCCAGCGAGTTCCATCTGCTTTATGCATTCCTGTCCTATGATGGTCTGGTGCAGGCAGACATGGTTGAGGACAGAGCCGAGCGCGTAGTTTGTGTCAGGCCTGCCTGCCGCCTCTTCGACCGCTTCTGATATGGCTATGCCGAGGCTTCCCGGGCTGTCCGGGTCAGCCGCAAGCACCTTGCGGCCTGATTCGGTCAGGTTCGTGGGGCTCGCGTGTACCTTCGCGCCCCAGGTCTCCATGGCTATCCTCCTGTAAGGCTTCTGGTGATAGCTCACCTTGACCATGTATACATTTATCTCGATGCCAAAAAAATTCCCCGCAAGCGCGAGTGCGGAACCCCACTGGCCCGCTCCTGTCTCGGTAGCTATCCTCTTTATGCCTGCCTTGCTGTTGTACCAGGCCTGCGGCACAGAGGTGTTCGGCTTGTGGCTTCCTGCCGGGCTTACGCCCTCGTACTTGTAGTATATTCTCGCGGGCGTCTTCAATGCGGCTTCCAGGCGGTGGGCTCTGTAAAGAGGGCTCGGCCTCCAGAGCTTATATATGTTGTTTACTTCTTCGGGTATGTCGATCCATCTCCGGGTTGTGACCTCCTGCTCGATGAGCGCCATCGGGAATATGGGCTTGAGGTCGTCGGGGCCGCATGGCTTGAGCGTGCCGGGGTGCAGCGGCGGGGCCGGGAGTTTAGGCATGTCGGCCATGATGTTGTACCACTGGCGGGGCATCTCTTTTTCCTGAAGGACGAACTTTGTCTGACTCATCAATTCCCTCCGTCTGTTGAGATTAACGGATTTTATCACAGGGAGAAAGGGAGTGAAAGAACAAGAGGAGGGCGGGTTCATGGCCGTGAAAGGATAAGGCAGTTGTTGCGAGCTGCGGTGAATTAAAATCGTTTTTAACTTCTCCCTCTCCCCTTGTGGGAGAGGGGGGAATTGAGTTTTCTTTCCCATGCCCTTGCAACCCTCCTGTTTTTCTGCTAAGTTCTCAAACATGGGTTTAACTGTCGTTATCGCGGCCTCCGAGGCCACGCCGTTCGCGAAGACCGGCGGGCTTGCGGATGTAGCAGGCTCGCTGCCTGTCGCCTTGAAGCACCTCGGGTGCAGGGTCATCGTATTCGTACCCTACTACAGGGAAGTAGCCCAGAAGGGCTTCGAGATCGAGGAGACCGGCCTCCATGTGCCTGTCAACATGGGCAGGCGCACGGTAAAGGCGGAAGTGCTCATCGGAGCGCAGCACGGGGTGCCGTTCTACTTCCTCAAGAGGGACGAGTACTTTGACAGGGGTTATCTTTACGGCACGCCTGAGGGCGATTACTTCGACAACCTCGAAAGGTTCACCTTTTTCTCCAGGGCTGTCCTGGAGGTCATAAAGGCAAGGGACCTCGCCCCTGACATCATCCACTGCAACGACTGGCAGACCGGCCTCATACCCGCTTACCTCAAGGACATCTACAGGGACGAGAGCGTATTTTCAAAGACCGCTTCTGTCCTGACCGTGCATAACATAGCCTACCAGGGGCAGTTCCCCGCGAACTTCTACGACATCACCGGCCTGGGAGCTCATCTGTTCAACCCCGAGGGGCTCGAGTTCTGGGGCAACCTCAACCTCCTGAAATCAGGGATAGTCTTCGCGGACGCCATAACCACCGTGAGCCGCGGATACAGCGCTGAGATACAGACTCCTGAGTACGGCTACGGCCTCGAAGGGGTCCTGGCAAAGAGGAAGGACGACCTGTTCGGCATCCTGAACGGGGTGGATTACACAGAGTGGGACCCGGCTACCGACACGCACATACCCCACAACTTCACGATAGAGGAGATAAAGGGCAAGTCGGACTGCCGTAAAAAGCTTTTAAAGGCTTTTGGATTGAAGGTCAAGGCCAAGACCCCGGTCATAGGCATGATAACGCGCCTTGCCGACCAGAAGGGCATAGACATACTCTCCGAGGCCATGCCCGAGCTCATGAAGCTCGATATCGCGATGGTGATACTCGGCTCCGGTGACAGGAGATACCAGGAGCTTCTCGCCGACCTCGCGGGTCATTACCCGGACAGGCTTTCAATCAAGATAGCCTTCAACAGCGGACTGTCGCACATGGTCGAGGCTGGCTCTGACATGTTCCTCATGCCTTCGAGATACGAGCCCTGCGGACTCAACCAGATATACAGCCTCAAATACGGCACCGTTCCAATAGTGCGCGCAACTGGCGGCCTTGACGACACAGTGAGGGACTACTCTTCAGGCGACGGGAACGGCTTCAAGTTCAAGGAGTACTCTGCCGAGGCCCTTATCGAAAAGGTAATGGAGGCCGCCGTGGTCTTCGGTGACAAGAAGGCGTGGGCTGAGATCCAGAGGCGCGGCATGGCCGAGGACTTCTCATGGACGGATGCCGCCAAAAAGTACCTGGAGGTATACAAGTCCACCCAGGCCAGGCTGCACAAAACTTAATCACCGTCAGCCTCAAAAGAACGCATCAGCCGGTATCTCCGGCTCTTCGCCGCAGAAAACACCAGTAAACCGCTTAAAACTTCCGTTGGCACCCTAATTGCTATCTATACAAAGCATGAGAAGAATAGCGATTGTAGACGATAACCCCACGGAAAGACTGGTCTTGAAGGGATTCATCGAGGATGCCGGATTTATCCTCGTGGCAGAGGGGGCAAGCGGGGCTGAAGCCCTCGGTATCTGCAGGCTCAATTCTCCTGACCTCCTCATAATGGATGTCAAGATGCCAGGCAAGGACGGCATAGAGGCGGCTGAAGAGATAAGCAGGTGCTGCCCGACGCCCATCGTGCTCCTTACCGGCTGCGACGACGAGGAGACCATAAAGAGGGCGGCCGACGCAGGGGTAATGGCCTATCTGATGAAGCCCGTCAGGGGCGAAGAGATAGCGCCTGCTGTGGAGCTTGCCATATCTAGGTTCAGCGAATTTACGGCTCTGCGCAAAGAGAACGAGGACCTGAAAAATACGCTTCAGGCTAGAAAGCTCATTGAAAAGGCCAAGGGCCTTCTGATGGAGCGCGAAGGCATGAGCGAGACAGAGTCGTTCGCGAGGATAAGAAAGATAAGCATGGACAAGAGAAAGTCGATGGCCGAGGTGGCAGAGGTCATCATCATGGCATTCGATAAAGGCAGGTAGGGGGAATATGGGGAGAGCGCTGGTCTTAAGGCATGTTCCGCACGAAGGGCTCGGCATTCTGAAGAGGCCCATTGAAAGGGACTCCGTGGTCGAGTACATAGACCTGTTCAGGGGCGCGTCAGTCCCGCCGCGCATAGACGGGTACGACGGCCTTGTCGTGCTCGGCGGGCCGATGGGCGTCTACGAGGACGACAAGTACCCTTTCATAAAGCCGGAATTGAAGCTCATCGAGGATGCCCTCAAAAAAAGAGTCCCCTTGCTCGGCATATGCCTGGGCTCTCAGCTCATCGCCAAGGCCGCGGGCAGCAGGGTCTACAAGGGCAATGCCAAGGAGATAGGCTGGCATGATGTTAGCCTTACGGAAGACGCTGACAACGACTGGCTCTTTCTAGGGTTTCCCGACAGGTTCAGGGCTTTTCACTGGCATGGGGATACTTTTGATGTCCCGCAGGGCGCGCTCATGCTCGCGTCAAGCGACTTGTTTCCAAACCAGGTCATAAAGGTCGGCCCTGCCGCTTACGGCATACAGTTCCATCTCGAAGTCACGGAGCAGATGATAAGGGAATGGATAACAGTAAACGAGGATGAGTTGGCCTCCCTCAAGGGCGTGGTCGACCCAAAGGCCATAATCGAGGAGACGCCGGAACGGATAGAGGCGCTCAACAGGCTCGGCAGCGCGCTTGGTGCAAGGTTCAGCCGCATGGTTGAAAAATAGGCACTCTTGCTAGAAACTGAGGCAAAAAGAGGCAGGCCGGGGAGTTCCGGTGCGGGATATATAGGGAAAATCATCGAATCGAAGTTGGCACCAGTGTTGCAATAACAAAAGTTCAAGACAACAGGGTTACACTGTCGTAACCGGAATAAATTAAATCGAAAAAAGGGCAACGGCGCCTTATTCTTCCAAAAGAAGAGCAAGGCGCCTTTTTATTTTTTAAAGGGGCGGCTGCTTAAAAAAAGACGGAGGTAACACAATGAAGAGATTGGCAATAGCATCAGCCGCCTGCGGCCTTCTGCTTTTTTCAGGCCAGGCGCTGGCAGCAGACGCCCTTACAGTGGCGGACGCCTTGAAGGATGTCCAGATCAACGGGCTCCTGTCCGCCGGGTACAACTACAACTTCAACGAGCCTCATACGAGGGCGATTAACCTGAGGCCCTTTAACGACACCCACGACAGCATCTCACTGGAGCTCGCCCAGCTCGTGTTCCACAAGGACGCGGTCGAGGCCGGGGAAGCAGGTTTCAGGCTTGACCTCAACTTTGGATACACTGTGCCGAAGGCCATACACTCAACTGGCGCGGCAAGCTCAGATGACTTTGACATACGCCAGGCGTATATTTCCTACATGGCCCCGGTTGGCAGCGGCCTCAGGCTGGATTTTGGAAAGTTCGTCACTGACCACGGCCTCGAGGTAATAGAAGGCTACGAGGACTGGAACCTGAACTACTCCCGCTCGTTCCTCTTCTACTTCAGCATACCTTTTACGCATATTGGCCTGAGGGCGACTTACGCGGTCAACGACAAGCTGACGCTTTCCGGCGCGGTCGTGAACGGCTGGGACAATGTGAAGGACAACAATACCTCCAAGTCAGCGCACATCATGGCCGCAATAACGCCTTCCGAGGGAACTGCGGTCAGTCTTAAGTACATGGTCGGCGCGGAGCAGGCTGATTCAAACAACAACCTGAGACACCTGTTCAACGCGAATGTGTCGAAGCAAATGGGCAATCTCACGCTCAAGGCTGATTATGTCTACGGCACCGAGGAGAGCGTGCCCGGGATTGGAGATGCTACCTGGACAGGGCTGGCCGGTTACGCGAGGTACGCGGTAAGCGAAAAGTTCGCGATAAACGCCAGAGCCGAGGTTTTCTCGGATGATGACGGCGCGAGGACAGGGACGGCCCAGGACCTCTGGGAGCTGACCTTGACCCCCGAGTACGCTGTGAACGACAACCTTCTCATTAGGGCGGAGTACCGCCACGACGATTCTAATAATGATGTATTCGACAAGGACGGGGCTCTTTCCGATACGCAGGATACAATAGGCCTCAACGCTATATATCACTTTTAGCAGATTGCTGAAGGCTTTTTATGGGGGAAACTTTCTGTAGAAAGTTCTCCCCCATACCCCCTTCAAAGACTTACAGTTCCTGATGACACCCCCTTAAGGGGGTGTCATCAGGAAGAACTAAAAGTTTTTGGAGAGAGTTTGAGAGAAACTTTTTACAAAAAGGTTCTCTCAAAAAGTCCCTCAGCAGCCTGATAAGTTATACAACGCAGGCTGGCAATGACGCTCTTGCCCGTAATGGGAGCCTGAAAAGATCAAAGAAGATCAGGAGGCAGTAGATGAAGGCGGTAGTTGTTCTGGCATCATTTCTGATGGCGTTTTTTGGAGGATGGGCTGGAGTTGCCCAGGCGGCTGACGCCGCTGTCATAGACAAGGCAGACACGGCGTGGTTGATGGTCTCAACGGCGCTCGTAATGTTCATGGTCCCCGGGCTTGCCGTCTTTTACGCGGGTATGGCAAGAAAGAAAAATGTGCTCTCGACCATAATGCACAGCTTCTTCATACTCTGCCTCATAACGGTGCAATGGATAATGGCAGGCTACACTCTGAGCTTCGGCCCTGATATAAACGGCTTCATAGGCGGCCTTGATTTTCTGGGCCTTAACGGCGTAGGCGTAGAGCCCAAGGGCACGATACCGCACCTGCTGTTCATGTCCTTCCAGGGCATGTTCGCGGCAATAACGGTCGCGCTCATAACCGGGGCCTTTGCTGAGAGGATAAAGTTTTCGGCGGTCGTCGTGTTCAGCATCCTCTGGGCTTTCATCGTTTACGACCCTCTTTGCCACTGGGTCTGGGGCGGCGGCTGGCTGCAGAAGCTCGGTGTCATCGACTTCGCTGGCGG
>MGPK01000069.1:0-21229 GCA_001795535.1 Deltaproteobacteria bacterium GWA2_54_12 | reverse complement strand
TCGGCTTTAACGCGGGGAGCGCTCTGGCAAGCGACGGAATTGCCGTCGGGGCCTTTGTGGCGACCAATGTCTCCGCAGCCATCGGCACCCTCACATGGGGCTTCATAGAGTGGGCGCACAGGGGCAAACCGACCATGCTTGGAGCGATGTCCGGGGCTGTCGCGGGCCTCGGCTCCATAACCCCGGCTGCCGGCTTCGTGAGCCCGGCAGCGGCTCTGGCAATAGGTTTCGCTGGCGGAGTGCTCTGCTACATAGCCGTCACCATGTTGAAGCCGAAGTTCGGTTACGACGACACGCTGGATGTATTCGGCATACACGGAGTGGCTGGCACATGGGGCACGCTCGCTACCGGCATATTCGCCTCCATCGGGGCAACCGGGCTTCTTCACGGCAACTCCGGGCTTTTGATGAGTCAGGCCATAGGCGCGCTCGTTACGATCGTACTGTCCGCCGTAGGCACGCTCGTCATACTCAAGGCAATCGATTTGACGATCGGCATAAGGGTTTCGACAGAGGACGAGATACAGGGCCTCGACATCACGCAGCACGAGGAAAGCGGTTACTCGCTCTAACTGAAAATTGCTCTTTTTCCCGATCTCTTCGTCAGGGCAAAAGTAAAAAATGCTCACATATTTAACATATATGCTGCGCTTTTTACTTTTACCCTTCCTCGACCTCGGGAAAAATCTCCAATTTTTATTTTAGAGGCACTCAAAATAAATAGCCAGACCCAACGATTGTGTCCGGTAAAATAGCAAGGCAAAGGCGCCTTGGGAAAAGGGGATTTACCCCTTGGCTCAAAGGCGCCTTTTTAATTTCAGAGGAGGTGGCAAAGATGAAGAAGGTGGAGGCCATAATAAAGCCCTTCAAGCTTGACGAGGTGAAAAAAGCACTCGGCGAGCTAAACATCGAAGGCATGACAGTGACCGAGGTCAAGGGCTTCGGCAGGCAGAAAGGCCATTCAGAGATATACAGGGGGGCCGAGTACATGGTCGATTTCCTCCCGAAGGTCAAGATAGAGGTCGTAACCTCCGACGAGATGACCCCGAAGGTGGTCGCCGCCATAACCGAGGCTGCCAGGACCGGCAAGATAGGCGACGGCAAGATATTCATAACACCGGTCGACGACGGGGTGAGGATAAGGACCGGCGAGCGCGGCACAGACGCGCTTTAAGAAAAAATAACGGAGGAAAAAAATGTTAAAGCTCTTTTCAGCTTTTCTCATATGCCTCGTTTCAGCGACGAACGCTCTTGCGGACGGGCCCGCCGTCGATACGGGGGACACGGCCTGGGTGCTCATATCGACCGCGCTGGTCCTCCTTATGACGGCCCCGGGGCTGGCGCTCTTCTACTCGGGTATGGTCAGGAG
Organism: Deltaproteobacteria bacterium GWA2_54_12; assembly: GCA_001795535.1. GTDB lineage: Bacteria > Desulfobacterota > GWC2-55-46 > GWC2-55-46 > GWC2-55-46 > GWA2-54-12. The sequence goes on along the minus strand of MGPK01000069.1, from coordinate 19,860 downwards.
AAAAAATGTTCTCGGTACTCTCATGCAGAGCTTCGCCGTGCTCTGCGTGGTGAGCATACAGTGGGTGCTCATCGGCTACAGCCTCTCGTTCGGCCCTGACAGGCTGGGTCTCATAGGCGGCTTCGAGTTCTTCGGGCTCTCTGGCGTAGGCCAGGACCCGAACCCTGATTACTCCGCCACTATCCCTCATCAGGCGTTCATGCTCTTCCAGATGATGTTCGCCGTGATAACGCCCGCGCTTATAGCGGGAGCCTTCGCCGAAAGGATGAAGTTCTCCGCGTTCCTCGTTTTCACGCTGCTGTGGACGACCCTCGTATATGACCCGCTCGCTCACTGGGTCTGGGGCGTCGGCGGGTGGCTCAGGGTCCTTGGCGCGCTTGATTTCGCCGGAGGCGCGGTCGTGCATATAAGCTCAGGCGCGGCTGCCCTGGCCGCAGCCCTTACGCTCGGCAAGAGGAAAGGTTATCTTACGGAGATAATGCCGCCGCACAACCTTCCTTTGACTGTCATCGGGGCCGGGCTTTTGTGGTTCGGCTGGTTCGGCTTCAACGCAGGGAGCGCGCTCGGGGCGAACGGGCTTGCGGCAACGGCCTTCCTGACGACGAACACGGCAGCAGCAGGGGCAGGGCTTTCATGGATGGCCGCCGAGTGGCTGCACAGGGGAAAGCCGACTCTTTTGGGACTTGCCTCGGGGTTAGTCGCGGGGCTCGTAGCCATAACGCCTGCCGCTGGTTTTGTAAGCCCCTTATCATCAATCATCATCGGGCTGGCGGCAGGAGTTATCTGTTATCTGTCGGTTGCCATCATGAAGCCGCTTTTTGGCTATGACGATTCGCTTGACGCTTTCGGCATACACGGCGTGGGCGGCATATTGGGCGCTGTTGCCACAGGCCTTTTCGCCACGACCGTGGTAAATACCGCAGGCGCTGACGGCCTTTTTTCCGGGAGCGGCGCGCTCCTTGGCAAACAGCTCATAGCCATAGGGGCATGCTTTCTGTACTCGTTTACGATAAGCCTCGTCATACTCAAGGCCATAGACATGGTGATGGGGCTCAGGGTGGCTAAGGACGATGAGGTGCAGGGGCTGGATATTACGCAGCATAGTGAAAGCGGCTACTCTCTTTGAGGCTGCTGAAAACCCATAGTGAGCGCAATCCCCGCAGATTTTGCGGGGTTAAACGAGCGAATAGAAATCGAAATTTCCTTAGGTTTCGAAGCTCCCCGCGCCTTGCTGCGGGGAGCTTCAAAAAGCCCATCTGCTTTGTAGGTTTTTAAGCAGCCTCAAATAAAGTCGGAATAAAGAAACAACAGGCAACGGCGCCTTGGGTCTACCCAAGGCGCCGTTCTATTTTCAGCAGACTGCCTCAAGCTTCCATCTGCTTTGTTGTCATCGTCGCTCCGTCATTGAGGCGTACAACAAAGTACGCCTCATGCCTCGTTCTCTTCGCAGTCCCGCATTGGAGCTTTTTGAGCAGTCTGAACTAAATCGGAGTTTTACCGTAATCTGGAGGCTGTCATGGATACGCAGAAAAAAAGGATCGTTGTCATTGGCAATGGAATGGCCGCCAACGCCCTCCTGGAGGAGCTTTTAAAGGCAGGCGCGCAGCGGTACTCGGTTACGGTATTCGGCAAGGAAAGGCACGCCGCGTATAACAGGGTCCTCATATCGCACCTCCTCACCGGGGAAAAGTCCCTCAAGGACCTCGCGTTCCATGATGATCAATGGTACAGGGAAAAGGGTATTGACCTGCGTACTTCCGCCCCGGTCATAAGGATAGACAGGGCAGGGAAAAGGGTCTTTACGGAGGACGGTTCTTTCGCGCCCTATGACAAGCTTGTCATCTCTACAGGCTCCGTGCCGCTCATGCCTCCAATCCCGGGGATCGCTCTGGACGGTGTCGTGGCGTTCAGGCACGCGGACGACTGTGAAAGGATAAGGGAGCGTGCAAGGCCCGGCGCAAGGGCGGTCATAATAGGAGGAGGGCTCCTTGGGCTGGAAGCGGCAGGAGCGCTCCTTTCGATGGGCATGGAAGTCACTGTAGTGCATCTCATGGACCGGCTCATGGAAAGGCAGCTCGACAAGGTCTCTTCAGAAATGCTCAGGGAAGACCTTGAAAGGCTCGGCATGAAGGTGCTGCTTAACAGAAAGACCGCGGCAATCGAAGGCAATGACAGGGTTGAGAGGGTGAGGTTCAGCGACGGAGAGGCCGTGGATGCTGACCTTGTCCTCGTGTCAGCCGGGATAATGCCTGATATTGCCCTTGCGAAGGCTTCGGGCCTTTACTGTGAAAGGGGCATCGTCGTAAGCGACACCATGCAGACCTTTGACCCTGCGGTCTACGCCCTCGGAGAGTGCGTACAGCACAGGGGCAAGACCTTCGGACTTGTGGCTCCCATATTCGACCAGGCCCGTGTTGTCGCCAACCAGCTCGCCGGGGACGGCAGAAAGCCTTTCAAGAGCATGCCCACTTCCGCCAGGCTCAAGGTCGCTGGCATTGACCTTTACTCGGCTGGAGAAACTGACCTCCGCGAAGAGGATTCGGTCGAGTACCTGGACAGGAAGGCGAGGGTGTACAGGAAGGTGCTGTTCGAAGGGAGCGCGATAAAGGGCATCGTGATGTACGGCGACAGCTCAAGGGGCCCTGAGCTTTTCGGCCTGCTCGCGGCCGGAGACGATGTAGGCGGCAGGCGTGGCGCGCTGCTTTGGGACGGCGGCAAAGGGAAATCAATCACCGCCCTGCCTGAAGACGCTATCGTGTGCGGCTGCAAGGGCGTGACCAGAAAAATGATAGTCGAGGCCATAGAGAATAAAGGGCTCTTTACGAGGGAGGACATAAAAAGGGAGACCGGCGCGTCGGGGTCGTGCGGCGGATGCGCCCCGCAGATAGACAGGATACTGGAAGAGACGCTCGGGGCGGGCTTTCAGCCCGCGTTGACGCAGGCCTTCTGCGGCTGCACGGCCTACACGCGCGAGGATGTGTTGAGGAACATACGGGAGAAGAAGCTCAAATCCGTCAGCGAGGTGATGGAAACGCTCGGGTGGGAGGGCGTGGGCTGCGAGAAGTGCAGGCCTGCCATCAACTACTATGTCTCGGTCGTCTGGCCCGGCGACTGCCATGACGACACGACTTCAAGGCTCATTAACGAGAGGATGCACGCGAACATCCAGAAGGACGAGACATTTTCCGTCGTGCCGAGGATGTACGGCGGCGTGACCACGCCGGGGGACTTGAAAAGGATAGCAACGGTTGCCGAGAGGCACAAGGTCCCTCTCGTCAAGATAACCGGCGGGCAGCGCATAGCGCTTGTGGGGGTCGCGAGGGAGGAGCTCAAGGCCGTATGGAAGGAGCTTGGAATGCCTTCGGGCTACGCCTACGCCAAGGCCCTGCGGACGGTGAAGACCTGCGTGGGAGAGCGGTTCTGCAGGTACGGCACGCAGGACTCGATGGGCCTCGGCGTCGAGATGGAAAAGAGGTTCAGCGGTCTGTGGATGCCTGCCAAGGTCAAGCTCGGCGTTAGCGGCTGCCCGAGAAGCTGCGCTGAAAGCGGCATAAAGGACATCGGCATAATAGGAGTAGCTGGCGGCTGGGATGTCTATGCCGGCGGCTGCGGCGGCATAGAGCTGAAGGCGGCTGAAAAGCTCGTAAGCGTCAAAACAGGCTTCGAGGTCATCGAGGTTGTGTCCGCGTTCCTCCAGCACTACAGGGAAGACGCCCATTACGGCGAGCGCACTTTCAAGTGGGTCATGCGAAGAGGGTTCGACAATATAAGAAAAGAGGCGATCGAGGACCGCGCGGCACGGGGGGGCCTGTGTGAAAGGATCGAAAAAGCGATAGCGCTGTCTAAAGACCCTTGGGCCGATGAAAGCGGCGAAGAGAGGAAGGGAGCTTAGGCTCCCTTCCTTCTTATCCTCGATATTATCTCAAGTGCCCGGCCGCCGATGTCCTCCGCAAGGAGTATGTCTGATATGACCGCGACGGAAGTGGCCCCGGCTTCGAGGACGGGTACTGCCGAATCAATGGTAATTCCGCCGATGGCGACTATCGGTATGCCGACACACGGGGCCAGGGCCCTGAGCCCTTCCAGACCTTTGGGTATGTCGGCATCCTTTTTTGTTTTTGTCTGGAATATCGGGCCGTATGATATGTAGTCGGCCCCGAGGGTTTCGGCTTCTCTGGCCTCTTCGAGGTTATGCGTGGAGACGCCTATTATCGCGGAAGGCATGAGCCTTCTGGCTTCGGTCAATGGGATGTCGTCCTGGCCGAGATGGACGCCGTCTGCTCCGCATAGCAGGGCTATGTCGAGCCTGTCGTTTACGATGAAAAGCGCTTTGCCCTTTGTCGCGGCGCGCACGCCGCAAGCGGCCTCAAGCACTGCCCTGCTTCCCTCGTCTTTGGCTCTCAGCTGGATTGTTTCCACGCCCGCTTCGACAAGTTTTTTTGCCCAGTGTCCGGCAACGGACAATTCTACCCAAGCCGAATCAATAACGCAATAAAGCCCTTTGATCTTGTCCGTGCTCATCCCTTTAACTTATCGAGTTTTATGTCGAGCTCTTTTATCTTTTTCCTGAGGGTGTTCCTGTTTATGCCGAGCATCTCCGCGGCCTGGACCTGGTTGCCTTTGGTCTTTTCCAGCACGAGCCTCACGAGCGGCCTTTCCATGAACGGCATGATGAAGTCGTAGAGTTCCTGCTTTGAGCGGTGGTCTGTCTTATCGATGAAGGGCTTTATGCGGGCTGTTATGATGTCTTCGAGAGATTCGCGCCTATGGCGCGACTGCGGCAGAGCGAGGTCTTCGGGCGTGATGGTCACGGACTGGCTCATGAGCACGGCCCTTCTTATGATGTTCTCAAGCTCCCTTACATTGCCGGGCCAGTTGTAGGCATCGAGAGCTTCCATCGTCTTGGGCGACAGGTTCTTCATGCCTGAAGCGAACTCGCCCTTGAACCTTTCCAAAAAGTGGGCCGCAAGGATGGCGACATCGCCCTTGCGCTCACGCAAAGGCGGCATGGTGAAGGATATGCCGTTCAGTCTGAAAAGGAGGTCCTCCCTGAACCGTTTTTCAGCCACAGCTTTTTCAAGGTCTTGGTTGGTGGCCGCGATTATGCGCGCGTCGACCTTCACGGGCTCTTTCCCGCCGACCCGGTAGAACTCCTTTTCCTGTATGGCGCGCAGCAGGCGCGCCTGGAGATCCGGGCTTGTGTCTCCGACCTCGTCGAGGAAGAGCGTGCCGCCGTCGGCGAGCTCGAACTTGCCCTTCTTGGCCTCGATCGCCCCGGTGAATGCTCCTTTTTCAAAACCGAAGAGCTCGCTTTCCATGAGGTCTTTCGGGACAGCTGCTGAGTTCACGGCTATGAAGGGGCCGTCAGAGCGCGGGCTGTTCGCGTGAAGGATGCGAGCGAGCAGCTCCTTTCCGGTGCCGCTCTCCCCGAGTATGAGGACGGTGACATCTTTTGCCGCGACCTTCCCGGCCTTCTTGAAGACCTCTTCGACGGCCTTGCTCTTGCCGATAAAGACCGTCTCTCCCGACAGGTGTTCTTTAAGCCTTTCGGTCAGGGCCGTAAGCCTGCCCTTGAGCTGTATGTTCTCGAGGGCTTTATCGACAGTTACTTCCAGCTCGCCCAGGTCAAAGGGCTTGGTTATATAATCGAACGCACCGAGCCTCATTGCCTCGAGCGTGTTCTTCATTGTGGACTCGGCGGTCATTATAATGAATGACGCGGGGCTGCCGACCTCTTTTGCTTCCGTAAGGAGCTTTAATCCGTCCTTGCCCGGCATGTTTATGTCAAGGAGGGCAAGGTGGACGCCGCTGGCGATAATTTTCGCCGCTTCTGTCCCGTCCTTCGCCGCTACGACATCCAGCCCCTTTTCCTTCAGCAGCTTCTCCAGTACCCAGAGGATGCTTTCGTCGTCGTCGGCTATGAGTACTCGTGTCGTGCCCATGAATCGTCCTTTACGCGAGCGGCAGATAGACGGTAGCCGCCGTGCCTTTGCCCGGCGCGGAATCTATCTTCAGATGGCCGCCGTGCTCTTTTACAATCTTGAGGGTTATCGCCATGCCCAGGCCGCTCCCCTTTTGCTTTGTCGTGAAAAAGGGAGTGAATATCTTTTCCATGTCTTCGGGCTTTATGCCGCAGCCGTTGTCTTTTATCTCGATGGAGACCATCCTGCCGGCGCTGCCTCCTTCGACGAGGTGAAATTCGGTTATGGCCCGTGTCGTGAGTTGTATGATGCCGCCTTCCGAAAGCGCTTCCTTGGCGTTCTTGACGAGGTTTAAAAAGACCTGCTTCAGCTGGTTTTCGTCGCCCGATATGTCAGGGATGGACGGGTCGTAGCTCTTGAGGAAGATAGAACGCGAGGAAGCGTCGTTCAGTAGGAACACAACGGAATCGAGGGCCTGGTGTATGTTGAACGGCTTTTTGCGGAGCTTGGAAGGCCGGGCGAAATCTAGCATGCCGTTCAATATGGTGTTGAGGCGGTCAGCCTCCTTCATGATTACTTCAAGGTACTCTGTATGCCCCGGGTCGCTTATCCTGCGCGAAAGAAGCTGGGCCGCCCCGCGCATCCCGCTCAGCGGATTTTTTATCTCGTGCGCGAGGTTTGCCGCGAAGGTGCCGAGATAGGCGAGCCGCTCTTTCCTCAAGGTGCCTTCCTCAAGAGACTTTATGCCCGAAAGGTCCCTTATGAGGGCCGCGGCCCCTTTGACATTGCCTTCGGCGTCGAAGAGCTGGCTCGTCGTTATGCTGGCCGGAATGGTATCTCCGGTTATTCTTCTGAAGAGTTTTTCCTCATACTCGGCATAAAGACGCCCCTCTTCGAGGGTCTCTTTGAGCATCTCGATTATTTTTGGATTTCTCTTGAAGTACTCGCCAAGTGGTTTGCCCAAAACTAGCGACCTCGAGACTTCGAGGAGTTTTTCCCCTGACTGGTTGAAGACGCAGACCTTCATCTCCGTGTCGACGGCGATAACGCCCTCTGCAAGGCTTTCAAGGAGGTCTTCGAATGAGAACGGAGGTTTTTTGGTCTGGGTCATAGAGTTTAAGTGCCTAAATATTAGGCACATGATAGCAGCGCTCTGGGATAAAGGCAAGGGGAAACAGGAGGATGGGGGATTCAAAATCATTTGCCTTCCCCCACGGCCCGCTGCATAATGAAACACATGCGAGAGATGACGGCAGGGATAATCATAAAAGACAAAAGGGTGCTCCTCGTCCATAACATGAAGCACGGCCTTCGTGTCGAGCCGCCGGGCGGCAAGAAAGAGCCTGGAGAGGGATGGGAAGAATCCGTAATAAGAGAGATAAAAGAGGAACTTGGCGTAACCGTGGCCGTCAAGGGCACAATCGGCGAGTACGCGACCCATTCACCTGAAGGGGAGTTCCTTGTAAGGCTGTACCTTTGCGAGATAGCTTCCGGCGAACCCCGGATAATGGAGCCTGACAAGATACCGTCATTTGGCTGGTATACGCTTGAAGACATGATAAAGGCCGCGGACAACGGCACTCTTGTGCCGAACATGGGACTTGCGCTTGAGGATATAAAACATCTGCTGAAAAAATACCGCTCTGGCGGAAAATAAAATGGCTGGTGCAGGAAAAAACAAGGCCCCGTCCGTCAGGACGGGGCCTTTGTGATTTTGCGATGCGTTGCTGAATCAGTAATTGCTGGTTCCGCCTGCGGGGCCGGAGGGGGTGCCGCCGGTCTGGCCGCCAGTGCCCATGGTGCCGGTATCAGTACCGCCCATTGTGCCACCGGTCGCGCCGCTATCGGTAGCCGGCCTTCCGGCAAGCTGTGAGTCAACGCTGGCGCGGACCTGGTTGCCGAGCTCGGAAGGGTCTGCGATAGCCCCTCCGCGGGCCTGTACCTGGTCCCTCAAAGCGGTGGAGACCATGCTCTGGGCATCATCTGATGAGAGGCCCTTTGCCATGGCGCTGTTCATGCTTGAGAGGACATCCCTCAGACAGGGCCCGGTGCAGTTGTTGTCAATTGCGTCCTTGGCAAGCCCTGCCACCTTGTCGGGGCTCGCGTCGCGCTGGGAGAACTCGCGGAGCTGGGGTTCTATCGCGCTGATGTCGGATTCAGAAAGCTGGGTCTGCTTTTGTATCTCGTCCTTGAACTTGCTTACATCCGCGGAACCCTTTTCACCGGCCGCAAAGGCCGACGGCAACCCTATTGCTACGGTGAAACCCAAGGCGACGGCAAGCTTGATCAGTCTGGCATTCCTCATTTTTTCTGCCCCCCTTTTGATGTTTGCTGGTATTTCGGCCGCATACTAAAAAGTATATATCAGCATCGGAGGGCGTCAAGGGATCGGCCTATTGTTTTTCGCTGCCGCCTTCTTCTTCCATTTTGTCGTAACCGTAAAAAAGGAAGTAGAGTACGATACCTATGAGCGTAATTATCATGAAGATTCCGTAGGCGAACAAATACCAGAGGACTCCGCCGACGACGCCGATGATGAACCCGATCCAGTTGACCGTCTTGACGGTCTTCGGGTCCATCTTCTTTATCCACTTGTCGGCATGCTTGTACAGGAGTATCATGGCGATCACTACGCCAATTACTACGAAAAAACCGGAAAACGACATGCTTTTTTCCTTTTCTCCTGAGCTATTTCGTGAAAAGGGCCTTCAAGCCTTTGGCATAAGGTTTCGTGACCGCGCCCTTTTCGGTTATTATGGCCGCCACGAACTTTGAGGGGGTCACATCGAACGCCGGGTTCTTGACCTTTATCCCGGCCGGTGCTATCCTCCTGCCCTTCATGTGGGTCACTTCGGATGCGTCCCTCTCCTCGATGGGTATGAAGTCGCCGTGCTTTATCTTCATGTCGATAGTCGAAAGCGGGGCCGCCACGAAGAAAGGTATGCCGTGCTCCTTCGCGAGGACCGCTACCGAGTATGTGCCTATCTTGTTGGCTACATCTCCGTTGGCGGCTATCCTGTCCGCGCCGACTACAACCGCGTTTATCAGCCCCTTTTTCATCATGTATCCGGCCATGTTGTCCGTTATGAGCGTGACCTCTATCTTGTCTTTCTTAAGCTCCCACGCGGTAAGCCTCGAGCCCTGGAGAAAGGGCCTTGTCTCGTCGGCAAAGACGGTTATTTTCTTGCCCTGCTCGATCGCGCCCCTGATGACGCCCAGGGCAGTGCCGTATCCGGCCGTTGCCAGTGCCCCGGCGTTGCAGTGCGTGAGGACCGTTCCGTTTTTCAAGAGTTTCCCGCCGTGCTTCCCGATGAGCTTGCAGATCTCGATATCCTCGGCGTGTACCCTTAATGCTTCCTCGACGAGCCTTTTCTTGAGGCCCGCGACGCCCAGGTCGGCATTCGCGGCGGCAACCGCCTTCATCCGCTCTATGGCCCAGAACAGGTTCACCGCGGTCGGCCTTGTCGAGGCCATGAGAGAAGTTATCTTGTCGAATTCCTTTGAGAAGCCTTTCATGTCTGAGGACTTTGTCTTGAGCGCGCCGAGGGCTACGCCCATGGCTGCGGCTACTCCTATGGCGGGAGCGCCGCGCACTATCATGTCCTTTATCGCCTTGGCGACTTCCGTATAGGTTTTGTACTTCCTGTATACTTCTTTTTCAGGCAGCAGGGTCTGGTCTATCATGACCACGGTGTTGTTTTTCCATTCGACTGTCTTGAACATGGTTCTCCTTATTTTCGGGATTTTAAACCGGCTGGAAGCGCTGGGCTATGACGGATGTCAGTAGCCAGGCGCGCTGCCGGTGAAAACAGTATCGTCAAAAGGCTGCACGCGGACGATGTCGCCCTCTTTGAACCCGGTGGAATCCTGAGGCACGATGACGAAACAGTTGGCCCTGACCATCGTGAGGATCATGCCCGAGCCCTGCCCGTCAAGAGGGGTTACGGTAAAGCCGCTCTCGGACGGCTTGAGCTCGGCCCTTATGAAGTTCATCCTGCCGGGCTTTATCTTTATGTCCCTAGTGAGCGCTGCCTTGAAAGTCTGTCTGAAAAGGGCAGTCTTTCCCGCCATCTTCATGAGAGTCGGGCGCACGAACTGCTCGAAAGCCACCATTGAGGATATAGGGTTGCCGGGAAGGCCGAACGCTGGTTTGCCGCCTATAAACCCGAAGGCCAGGGGTTTACCGGGCTTCATGGCAACTTTCCAGAAAATCATGGACGAGCCCATGTCCTTGAGGACATCTTTTACGAAATCATAATCTCCCACTGATACTCCGCCTGAGGAGATGATGCAGTCGGCGGAGAGGGCGGCGGTGAGTTTTTGCCTCAGGCTCTCTTTCGTGTCCTTTGCTATTCCGAGCTGTATGGGGACCGCGCCTGAGGCCGCCACGAGGGCCGCGAGGGCGTAGCCGTTGGAGTTGGATATCTTGCCTGAGCCAGGCGCTTCGATTATGTCGCAGAGCTCATCTCCGGTAGAGATGACGGCGACACGGGGCCTTTTGTGGACCATTACAAACGGGACGCCGACGGTTGCTAGCATGCTGACTTCGGCAGGTCTTATGAGGGAGCCTTTCTTTACGACTATATCTCCGGCTTTGAAATCCTCACCGGCTTTTCTTATGTTCTCGCCGCCTCTGGGTTCGGCCTTTATGAGGACAAAGCCGTCCCCTGATTCGGTCTTCTCCACCATTACTACCGCGTCAGCACCTTGAGGCACTGGCGCGCCGGTCATTATCCTTACCGCCTGGCCCGCACCGACCGGCCCTTGCGGAACGCTTCCGGCAGGGAGGTCGTATAATACGGAGAGCTTCACGGGGGCATCAATGGAAGCGCCTTTGGCGTCGCTTGCGCGAAGCGCATAGCCGTCCATGGCGGAGTTGTCCCATGGCGGGTTGCCGCCTCTTGCTGCTATGTCCTCGCCAATGACCCGGCCAAGGGCGGAAGAGATGTCAACGCTTTCAAGGCCAAGGGGCTTTATTTCCTTGAGGATGACTTCAAGGGCCGATTCGACAGATATCATGTGAGACACCTTTGTTTTGGGGTTTTAAGTTTTTATAAAATAGCATTATAGCAGGTATAAGTAAAGAGGACGGCGCAGGGCAAGGCCTTGCGCGCCAAAGGCTTTTGAAACGAAATAGATGGTGGGCGCAGCCCACCATACCTGTCTGGAGCGAGTGCACTTTTTACAGAAAGACCTTGTAACACGGCTGTCGCCGCTCTTTGTAACAGGGCTCTACTCGCTTCCCGCCTCCCCAATCCGCGAAGGGCGCCCCTGAGGTCGCTTCGCTCCCACAGCCTCGGCTAGATTCGCCCTTCCTCACATAGCGAGTTCCGCCCTGTTACGGGGTATGTGTTTAATAACAAGACAAAACCATCAGTTGTTTTGTCTTTTAAACCAAGCACGGTTTACCCGGCGTAGCGAAGCATAAGGTTGGGGAAGGGACGAGGAGGCGGGCGGTAGGGATGCCCGCGAAGCGGGTTGAGGGAGGTAAGCGGGCTTGCTCAGAGGCAGGAGGCGGCCAGGGAGAGACGGGTAAACAGAAAAGCGCGACAGCGCGCAAAAGGCCTTTCACAAAGGGAGAGTCGGGAAGGGTTGCTCAAATAAAAAAAAGGGGAACGGCTGGTGCCGTTCCCCTTTGGCTTTACGATTGTGTTAAATGAGCTGTTTGAGCTCCATGTTGGTTACTATCTCGGCTACGACCTTGCCCTTTTTCCTGGCGCCCCCGTCATTAGCCCTGACGGGTATCATGATAACCGTGCCGGGCTTGAGCCTCGTGCCCTTGAGGTTGTTCAGGTGCTGGATAGGCTGCACGCCGGTGCCGTAGCGCTTCGCTATCCTGGAGACGGTCTCGCCGCGCTTCACCTTGTGCTGGAGGAACGCTATCCTCTTGGCAGCCGGGAGCTTGCTCATGTTCTCGGCGTACATCCCGGACCTGCCTGCCGGTATCTTCACATGATATCCGGGATAATTGGGCGGGGTGAACCACCTGAGCAGCTCCGGGTTAAGACGCCTTATCTCTTCAACTGTCGTCCCGGACGCGTCAGCAATGACGCGCAGGTCGGTAGCCTGCGAGACTCTGACCTTGTCGTACTGAAGCCCCTCGCCGAGATCCACAGTTTCGAAGCCGTATGATTCCGGGTCTTTTGCTATCGTGAGCGCGGCCAGGTACTTGGGGACATATTCCTTGGTTTCCCTGTGCAGGCCTTTTTTATGGCTGGCGAGCTCCCAGAAGTCTTCGGTGCCGTGTTTTTTTATCGCCCTGCCGACCCTGCCTTCGCCCGCGTTGTAGCTGGCGGCCGCAAGGTACCATGAGTCGAACATGCCGTAGAGGTTCTTGAAGTATTTGGCCGCGGCGTATGTTGCCTTTTCAGGGTCCATGCGCTCGTCGATCCACCAGTCGACCCTGAGGCCGTACCTGGTGGCGGTGCCTTTTATGAACTGCCACATGCCGACCGCGTTCGCGTGTGAGCGCACAGTCGGGTTGAGCCCGCTTTCGATGAAGGCGATGTATGAAAGCTCCTCAGGCACTCCGCTTTCCTTCAATATGGACTGGAGCATGGCCATGTAGTCCTTGGACCTGCCGAGCCACTTCTCGAAGTGCTTTCTGCCGTTGGTCTGGAAGTACCTTATGAACGATTCCACATTTTTGTTGACGATGATGGGGACATCGGGGAGGCCGGTTTCAGCTTCCGCTGCGAGGGCGTCTATGGCGGAGTCGGCGATGGTGAACACCGGCAGCGTCTGGTCTATTGCCGAGGCTGCCTCGACTGAAGACGCGCACGCTGGCAGATCTTCTTCAGGCCGGGACGCCGAGTAGGTGTAATGGAGCGCTTCGGATTTTCGGGGCCCATCGCACACGGACGGCGCGATAGAGGCTATTATACCGGTAAATGGGCTGCCTTCTGCCCTTGTGTACTTGACTGTCCTCATGTTTACTTCGCTGGATGACGCTGAAAGGCCGCCTGTGGCGAGGGATGCCGTCTGTACCGGCTCGTTCGCAGGGTCAATACTGCCCGAGGCCGTAGAAGCTACGGCTGGAGTTCCAAGTACCGACAGGCAGAATATGGCTGCTGCGAGTTTCCTCTTCATAGGGTTGCCCTCCTGTTTCTGGATTTCCTCAATGAATCTTTTGCGCCGGCACTGAGCCGGAAAGCTCGATCTGGTTGAACTTCTCTTTGACATCTTCCGCCGTCTTTTTGGCGGCAAGCTCGATCCTCTTGCCTGCTTCGGTCAGCGCCTTGGTGTACTCGAGGAAGTACTGGTTCTGCTTTATCCACTTCTTCGTAAGGTTGTGGCCGTAAGCCTTTAAAGATACATTGAACATGTCGAAACGGGCCAGCCGCTTGACTATCTGGCCGACGGAGTAGAACTCTTTTGTGGCCCTCATGGTCTCGAGCTGAAGGTCGTAATAGCTCATCAGCTTCGGCTCGTATACCACATGGTGCGCGTCGTACAGGCTCCAGTCCTTTGTTATGATGCGCCCTTCCTTTTCAAGGTCCCTGTAGCACCTCGTGCCGGGCAGGGGCGTCAGGATGAGGAACTGGACCGACTCGAGGTCGTTTTTCTTCGCGAATTTTACGGTCTCCGCTATGGTGTCCGTGGTGTCCGTGTCAGAGCCGAACACGAACATCCCGTGTATTCTTATCTTTCTTTTGTGGAGCGTCTTTATGCAGTTTGTTATGTCTTCGACCGACTGCCCCTTGTTGTACAGCTTCAGGGTTTCCGGGTTTATGGATTCGAGCCCTATGTAGACCGTATGGCACTTCGACCTGACCATGAGGTCCATAAGCTCCGGGTCTTTCGCCACCTCGACCCTTACCTGGGCAGTCCAGTTGGGGGTGATTTTCTTTTCTATCATCGTATGGAGGAGTTCTTTGGTCCTTTTCTTGTGCGCGCAGAAGTTGTCGTCGTAGAAAAAGACCCAGTCGCCTCCGAACTTTCTATGGTTTTGCAGCTCTTCCAGTACCCGTTCCTTGCTCCTGAACCTGTACTTCTGGCCGAACATGCCGGTGACCGAGCAGAAGCTGCAGTCGTAAGGGCATCCCCTGGAGGTCATGACCGGAGCCAGGGGCAGCGTTTTCGCGCCGTCCTTTTCCAGCCCGGCGATGAGAGTAAAGTCCGGGGCAGGTATGCTGTCCATGTCCTTGCAGAAAGGCGGGGTGCTGTTGTGCTTTATTGTGCCGTCTTTCAGCCTGTATGAAAGGCCTGTAATCTTTTCCAGGCCCTTCCCAGTCTCGAGGGCCCTGATGAAGTCGACTATGTTGTCGTCCTGCTCGCCCCTCAGGACATAATCGACGAATTGCAGGGCTTCTTCCGGCATGTATGTCACATGGGGGCCGCCGATGAAGACCGGTATGCCGGCCTTTTTAATCAGCTTCGCTATCTCGTAAGAGCGCGAGGATGTCGAGGTTATGGTCGATATCCCGACCGCGTCAGCGCTCAAAACATCCTTGAGGTCGAGCTCGGCTATCGATTCAACATAGCTTTTTACTTCGTACCCGTTCTGCCGGAGCCTGGTGCCCAGTATGACTGTGCCGAGTCTGGGTATAGGCACGCCTGTGAACAGATGAAAGTCCGGCGGGTTGGGTTCAATGAAGACGATTTTGCGCATCCGACATCCCTTTACACTGAGTTGCCAGACATCTTACCCGCGCGCCAGTCCACTGTCAAGGAATACCCGTCCGCCCCGCCTCCTGAAAAGGCCATGAAAAAGTGCCTTTTTCCTTTAAAAACAAGATGTTCTGTTTTCTCATGCAGGGGCTTTACAGCCCTTGTGCACGGGGCCATTATAGCGGGGCAAACTGGCCCTGTATGTGAGTTAAGACACTGCTGGCCGTTCTCGCTGACAGAGGGGTTGTCTTACAGGATTATCGGATTAAGGAAGGATTTTCTTGAGGTATTTTCCGGTGACGCTCCGGATATTTCCAGCGACCTCTTCCGGAGTGCCCGAGGCGATGATCGCTCCGCCATTAGCCCCGCCGCCCGGGCCGAGGTCGATTACGAAGTCGGCGGTCTTGACGCAGTCGAGGTTGTGCTCGATCATGAGGACGGTATTTCCCGAGTCCACGAGCCTGCCTAGGACCGAGAGGAGCTTTTTGACATCGTCCATGTGGAGGCCCGTCGTAGGCTCGTCGAGTATATAAAGGACTTCGGCCCCGGAGTCGTCCATCAGTTCCCTTGCTATCTTGAGCCTCTGGGCCTCGCCGCCCGAAAGAGTGGTCGCGGACTGGCCGAGCTTCAGGTACCCGAGCCCTACATCGTTGAGGACATTAAACCTTCTCTGGAGGTCGTGCTCGTTCGGGAAGAGCTTTAAGGCCTCCTCAAAGGTCATGGACAGGACATCGTATATGTTCCTGCCGCGGTATTTGACATCGAGCACATGGTTTTTATATCTTTTTCCGCCGCATATGGCGCATTTCACATAAATATCCGGCAGGAAGTACATCTCGAGCTGCTCTACGCCCTCGCCCTTGCATGGCTCGCACCTGCCGCCTGGCACATTAAACGAGAAGTCCCCGGGGGCAAGGCCCATGAGCCTTGCAGAGGTAAGCCTGGCGAAGAGCTTTCTGATGTCGTCGAAGCCGCCTATGTAGGTAAGGGGGTTGGACCTCGGGGTCCTGCCTATTGGCCCCTGATCTATGAGTTTGACGCCCGATATGTCGCCGAGCCCCTTTATCGACTTGAAGGGCAGGGCGCTTTCGCATTTTTCGCCGAAGTGGGCAGCCAGAATATTGTAGAGCGTGTCCACTATGAGTGTCGATTTGCCTGACCCTGAAACCCCGGTCACGCAGGTCATTGTCTTAAGCGGGATGGTGAGGTCTACTTCCTTGAGGTTGTTACCGGAAGCGCCTTTTACGGATACAACCCGCCCCGACCCGCTCCGTCTCCATCTGGGCACATGGATGACCTGTCTGCCGGTCAGGTAGTCGGAGGTAAGCGTCCGGGCGCTCTTCATGAACTCGTCCGTTGGCCCCGAGTATACGATTCGGCCCCCTCTTGCGCCCGAGCCTGGCCCCAGCTCAACGATGTGGTCTGACCTGGTTATCATTGATGAGTCGTGCTCGACCGTCACGACCGTGTTGCCCATTGACGCCAGGCGCCTCAGCTGCCCGGTGAGCATGTCGATATCGACAGGGTGGAGGCCTATGGACGGTTCGTCGAGTATATAGAGTACACCGCAGAGCGAGCTTGCGAGCTGTGTGGCTATGGTAACCCGCTGGGCCTCTCCGCCCGAAAGGGTTTTGGTTAGCCTGTCGAGGGTTATGTAGCCGAGACCGGTCTGGTTGAGGAAGTCCAGCTTCAGGTTGACCTGCTTCAGCACCTCCTCTGAGAGAGTCTGCTCAAAGGGCGTAAGAGTCGAGGCCAGGGCAGCGAAAAACCCTTGGGCGTCTTTTATGGAAAGTCTGCTCGTCTCGGCGATGTTAAGGCCGCCTATTGTCACGGAAAGAGCTTGTTTTTTGAGCCGTGTCCCGTTGCAGGAGACGCATTTGACCTGCCCCTTGTAGCGGGAGCTGAAGACCTTTATGTGCAGTTTGTACTTCTTGCTTTCAAGGTAGTCGAAAAACTGCTCGAGGCCCTCGAAGTCGGGCGAGCCCTCGAAGACGAGGCGGCGTTCCTTTGCCGAGAGCTTTTCAAAGGGCTTGTCCAGGTCTATGCCGTAATGGGGCGCGTATTTTTCAAGCTCTTCTTCCCACCATTTGTATGACGGCTTTGTCCAGGGCTCTATTGCTCCCTGTCTGAGGGACAGGGACTTGTCAGGTATGACCTTGAACTCGTCATACCTGAGGACATTGCCGAAGCCCTTGCACTCCGGGCAGGCGCCTACCGGGTGGTTGAACGAAAGAGATATGGGTGTGGGCCTTTCGGCTTTCGCGCCGCATGAGACGCACCTGGGCTCACGCGAGAAGGTCTCGACTCCTTTACCAGCGACAAAGACCCAGGCAAGGCCGCCTCCCTGGTCAAAGGCGGTCTCAAGGGCCTCGGTGAGCCTCTGCCGTTCCGACTCCTTCACGATAAGCCTGTCGGTCACGACGCCGATTGTCTTCGGGAGGGTTTCAGGCACTGCCCCGGATATGTCGATTATCTCATCTGACACCCTCAAGCGGACAAAGCCTTTTCTCAAAAGCTCAGCGACGGCATCATTTATATTTCCCTCTATGGGCAGGTCAAAGCCTATGTACGCCGGAGAACCGACATGCTTATTGATAACGGCGCTCGCTGCCATAGTTGGGTCATGTGAGACCACGCTCTGGCCGCACTCAGGGCAATGGAGCTTACCCACTCTCGCGAAAAGAAGTCGCAGATAGTCGTTCAGCTCGGTCGTGGTGCCGACGGTCGAGCGGGAAGAGCGCACCGGGTTTTTCTGCTCGACGGCTATGGCCGGGCGGATATTCCTTATGGTGTCGACATCAGGCCTGTCCATGCGTTCGATGAAAAGCCTTGTGTAGGTCGAAAGGGACTCGATGAAACGCCAGCGCCCCTCCGCGAAAAGCGTGTCGAAGGCAAGCGACGATTTCCCGGAGCCGCTCGGGCCGACGATGGTCGTTATCGCGTTGTGCGGGATGCGCAGCGAGATGTTCTTGAGGTTGTTCTGCCGGAGACCCTCGATTACGAGCTCGTCCTTGTCAGAGGGGGCCGGTATCTCGAAAGGCAGGGCCTGGGCCCTGTTGTTCTTCTTTCTGGGCATTCTTATTGTCGCGCCTTTTACATAATGGTAACAGCAGATTATAGCTTAAAGGCAGGGCAGTGGGCCAGAAAAAAGAAGGGGGGTGGGGTTTGACCGCGTTAAGCTTGCCGCGGCTTTGAGAGTAAAGCTAAGCAACCTCTGTGGACAAGCTTTTGATGAGAAAGCCTAATGGTGGGCGCAGTCTGCCCTACCTGATATAGAATCTTCTTGGAATGAGGAGTTAGCGGGTAATTGAAAAAGCCGCTCCAGCTTTTTTCTGGAGCGGCTTTGAAATTCTTCTTAAGGTCTCAGTGCACCGGCTTCGTGCCCGTATCAGTCGGCTCTATGCCCATGTCGCGAAGCGCCTTTTCGGCGAATTTGCTCTTCGTGCGCAGCCACCTTTCATAAATGCGCAGGATGTCTTTCGACGAAGTGAGCCTGCTCCGTTCGCTGACCTCGTTAAGGACATCCACAAAGGCCGGGAACTTGGCCGCAAGCTCGCTGAACAGTCGTCTTATCTCTCCGTTTCTGTCAACGGAGGCGACATAACTGTAGCAGGACGAGCCCATGGCCATGTAGTAATCAATGTCTACTATCTTTCTTTTGAGGCTGTCGGAAAAAAAGCCGGAGGTGAAAAGCGAGATGTCGCCGATATCGCGCATCTGCCTCAGCTGGACATCCCTTGCCGAGCCCAAAGCCTTGAGGTACGCGATAGCCAAGGGCTCTTCTATGGATTTTTCAGAGGTTGTAAAGCTGGCGAGGAGGCTGGAAAGGTAGTACTCAGCCATCTCGTTTGTGATGACTTTCTGTCGCTGTATGGCATTGGAAACCAGCTCTTTGAAGTGCTCAATGGGCTTGATCTCTGTAACCATAGGCTGTCACCTTCTGGTTTTTTGTTTCCTGCCCAGGGGGAGGAGTCCCCTCTGTTCTAATTATAGCAGGTTACAATTGTTACACTTATTATACGCAAAAGAAGGTTTTCTGGCAATAGGAAAGTTGATCGTAAGGGCACGGATAGGGTTTAGAAGCCTGAAAACGCATTGCGAAAGCATAGCCACGAATGGGCTGGCTGGGCTTCGGCGTTTTTTTCTTGTCTGGCAGGTTTCTTAAAGCGCCACGGATTTGAAATAAAAAAAAGGCCCCGCGCTTGCGTGGGGCCTTTTTGTTTTTGCGAGTTCCCTAAATTATTCGGGGATCACATTTACGGCTTTGGAACCTTTTGCGTCCTTGGCTATGTCAAACTCCACAGCCTGACCTTCCTTCAGGGTCTTGAAACCATCACCCTGGATAGAGGTATAATGAACGAAAACGTCCTCACCGGACTCCCTTTCAATGAAACCAAAACCTTTGGATTCATTGAACCACTTCACTTTTCCCTTTGCCATTATTCAGGACCTCCTTTCTCTCAAATTCATAAGTGCCATTGAGGTCCTGTACTGCAAGCTAATGCTTACTCCAGAACAATCCCTGCAACTACTTACTGACTATTAAAATAACTCATTTGCCATGTTCTGTCAAACTATTTCTTTAAGCATAGCGTGAATGGGTATGCGCACGGTATTCCCAGCTTGTAAGGAATGTAATGGCGGTATTTTAGCACTCTGCAAAAAAGAGTGCCAAAACCGCTTGACAAACCCGGAAGGGGGCCATATATTTAGAGCACAAAACAGCCGGTTTCATAATAAACCAGCAAAAAATCAAAATATAATAGTCAAGGAGGAGATTGCAGGATGAAAATCAGACCGCTTCACGACCGCGTTATCGTTAAAAGGCTCGAGGAAAAGGAAAAGACCAAGGGTGGCATCATCATACCTGACAGCGCCAAGGAAACCCCGGCTGAAGGCAAGGTCGTAGCCGTAGGACCCGGCAAGAAAGAAGACGGAAAGACCGAGCCCCTGGCGGTCAAGGTCAATGACACCATCATATTCAGCAAGTACGCCGGCACCGAGATCAAGGTCGACGGCGAGGACCTCCTCATAATGAGAGAGGAAGACATCCTCGGCGTTCTCGAGAAGTAATAAAATCCCTTAACTCAAAACAACCCCATTTATAACCAAGGAGGAACTACAAAAGATGGCATCCAAAGAACTCGCTTTCAGCCATAGCGCCAGGGGCGCTATATTAAAGGGCGTAAACACTCTCGCCGACGCGGTGAAGGTAACACTCGGGCCCAGGGGCAGGAATGTCGTCATTGAGAAGAGCTTCGGCTCTCCTCTTATCACCAAGGACGGCGTCACCGTCGCCAAGGAAATAGAGCTCGAGAACAGGTTCGAG
>MGPK01000068.1:48839-102046 GCA_001795535.1 Deltaproteobacteria bacterium GWA2_54_12 | reverse complement strand
CTCGCCATAGAGAGGGCGAAAAAGCTTTTCGGCGCGGACCATGTGAATGTCCAGCCCCACTCCGGCTCGCAGGCCAACATGGCAGTTTATCTCGCCACTGTAAAGCCCGGAGACACTGTCATGGGCATGAACCTTTCCCACGGCGGCCATCTTACGCACGGAAGCCCGGTGAACTTCTCCGGCCAGCTCTATAACATCGTATTTTACGGGGTGCGCCCCGACAACCAGCGCCTCGACATGGACCAGGTGCGGTCGCTTGCGAAAGAAAACAAACCCAAGCTCATCGTGGTCGGCGCCAGCGCCTACCCGAGAGTCATAGACTTCAAGGCGTTCAGGGAAATAGCCGACGAGGTTGGCGCGAAGGTAATGGTCGACATAGCCCATATAGCCGGGCTTGTCGCAACCGGCCTGCACCCGAGCCCGGTGCCTTATGCCGAGTTCGTGACCACGACCACGCACAAGACCCTTCGCGGCCCGAGAAGCGGCATGATTATGTGCCGTGAAGAGTTCGCCAAGGCCGTTGACAAGCAGATATTCCCTGGCATCCAGGGCGGCCCGCTCATGCACGTCATAGCGGCCAAGGCGGTCGCCTTCAAAGAGGCTCTCCTGCCGTCGTTCACCGCTTATCAGACGCAGGTTTTGAAGAACGCAAAGATCCTTTCAGAGGAGCTTGTGGCCAAGGATTACAGCCTGGTGTCCGGCGGAACCGACAATCACCTCATGCTCATGGATTTGACCAAGCAGGACATAACCGGCAAAGAAGCCGAAGAGGCCCTTGGCAAGGCCGGAATCACGGTCAACAAGAACACGATACCCTTTGAGACCAGGAGCCCGTTCGTCACCAGCGGCATCAGGGTGGGCGTACCAGCTGCCACTACAAAGGGCATGAAAGAGCCCGAGATGAAGCTCATCGCCGGGTTCATAGATAGGGCTTTGCAGAACAGGAGCAATGAAGCCGCCCTCGAGGCGATAAAGGCCGAGGTAAAGGAACTGTGCGTCAGGTTCCCGTTTTACAAAACAAAACTGGCGTCTGTATAAGCCGCCTCCGGTAAATCGCAAGCCCGCTGGCCTGAAGGCCAGCGGGCTTTTTTTTATTCCGGGCTTGCCACTAAAAATTGCTCTTTTTCCTGACCTCTGTGTCAGGGCGAAAATAAAAATGCTCACATATTTTCATATATGCTGCGCTTTTTATTTTCACCCTTCCTTGATTTCAGAAAAAATATCTAATTTTTAGAGCTGCCTTTTCAAGGCATGATCAACTCCTGATTCCACATTTGACTGAGAGGCTGGGTGGGGGTGAAAAAGATTCCCAGAATTTCACCCGGCCAAGGAGGGGTGGTGAGAAAAGACCTGCATTTCGTAGGAGATATTTTATTTCCCCACTTGCCTGAGCCGGGTAATCGTGTTATTTTCGGTTAATGGAATACATTTTGGGCTTCGGTTCTCCTCACAAGGCATTGAAGGCTGAGGAGATACTGAAAAAAGCCGATGTGCCCTTCAGGCTCCTTCCTGTCCCAAAGGCACTTGACGCGTCATGCGGGCTTGTTATTTCAGTCAGGGACGGCGCGTTTGAAGAGGCTAATGGTGTTCTCGAAAGATCCGGGCTAAGGCCCAGAAGCGTATACAGGAAAGAAGGTGAGGACTATGTTAAAGTGTGATTTCTGCGGAAAGGAGACCTCTTCGGTCACGAGGGTGGCTCTTGACAGGGAATATGACAGGCTTACCGTAAAGCACGAAAAAAGGTTCGCGTGCCCCGAGTGCTCCGGGAAAAAGGAGAAGGAGAGGCAGGCCAGGCTCAAGACGGCGCAGAAGGCTGAATGAGGGCAGAACTGGCATAAGCACGGTTTTTTTTTGCGTTCCCCCTTAAATTACAGATGCTTTCTGAAAAGGATATCTTCCCGAAGCTCTCCTAATTTACAGATACAGGCATCTTCGTACAATATACCCTGAAGGCTCAATAAGGGAGCTTCGCTCCAGTTGCGCCTGAGGGGTTTTTTTCTAAAAAAATCGCTCTTTTTCCTGACCTCTGCGTCAGGGCGTAAATAAAAATGCTCACATATTCACATATATGCTGCGCCTTTTATTTCCGCCCTTCCTTGACTTCAGAAAAAATATCTGATTTTTAAGTCAACCTGATTTGTACGGGAAGGCGCAGGTCTTGGCGGCAGGATATTTAATCTTTTCAGGTGGTTATCCGCCTCCAGGCAGGCAGAGGGGGCTGTCACCTGACCGCCTGGCCTGGTTGAGTTTTGTTGTATTTCCATTTCCAAAATGATATCCTTTAACTTACTTTTTTCAGGGTTTTTCCCTGCTTTTACTTATGAAAAGACTCCCTTCCTGGGCAAAAAAAACTCTGGGGCCGCTGGGCGCGCTCCACGAGATGAAATCAATACTCCGTAAGAGGAACCTCCACACGGTCTGCGAGTCCGCGAGGTGTCCGAATATCGGCGAGTGCTTTTCCAAGCCTACGGCTACCTTTTTGATATTGGGCGATGTCTGCACCCGAAAATGCAGGTTCTGTTCGGTGGACAAGAAGGCCCACCCCCTTGCCGTTGACACTGATGAGCCGATGAACATAGCCATCACGGCGAAGGAATTGGGCCTCAAGCATGTGGTCGTAACATCGGTCACGAGGGACGACCTTCCGGACGGCGGAGCGGGCCAATTTGCCTTGACAATCAAGGCGATACGGGATAACATTTCTTCCATTTTGATAGAGGTCCTGACCCCTGATTTCAGGGGTGACGAAGGGGCTCTGGCAGTCGTCCTCGAGGCCCGCCCCGACATCTTCAACCACAACCTCGAGACAGTCCCTTCCCTTTACTCGCTCGTGCGCCCCCAGGCAGATTATGTTCGTTCGCTTGAGGTGTTGAAGAGGTCGAAGGCAGCCGGGATCATCACCAAGTCAGGCATAATGGTGGGGCTCGGGGAGACGCCTTCAGAGGTGAGGGAGGTCTTGAAAGACCTCAAGGCCGCGGGTGTTGATGCCGTTACAATAGGGCAGTACCTGAGGCCGACGAGAGAGAGCCTTGAGGTGAGGGAGTACATAGAGCCCGAAGTCTTCAAGGAATATGAAGAGTTCGGCAAAAGTTTGGGCCTGCGCCATGTGTACTCCGGGCCTTTTGTACGAAGCTCTTATAACGCCGAAAAGCTTATAGACGAACTGAATCACCCATAATCAAGTCAACCGAAGGTGTCCACGATGGAAGAGTTCCACAGGATTAAAAGGCTTCCGCCTTATGTTTTCAACATAGTGACCGACCTCAAGGTCCAGGCCCGCAAAAGGGGTGAGGACATAATCGATTTCGGCATGGGCAACCCGGACCAGCCCACCCCGAAGCACATAGTGGACAAGCTCATAGAGGCTTCCATGAACCCGAGGAACCACAGGTACTCGGCTTCAAGGGGCATATACAAGCTGCGCTGCGCCATAGCCGACTGGTACAAGAGGCGCTACAATGTCGATATAGACCCTGAGACCGAAGCTGTCGCCACCATCGGCTCAAAGGAGGGTATCGCCCACCTGGCCATGGCGATAATAGGCCCCGGGGATGTCGCGTTCGTCCCGAGCCCGACATACCCGATACATACCTACTCGGTCATCATCGCTGGCGGCGATGTCAGGAGCATACCTCTTCTGCCGGGGGTCGATTTTTTTGACGAGCTTCAGAAGGCCGTTAAGCAGACCTGGCCCAAGCCGAAGCTCCTCATACTGAACTTCCCGCACAACCCGACGACTGAGTGCGTTGACAGGGAATTTTTCGTGAAGGTCGTGGACTTCGCCAAGGAGAACAACCTCATGGTCGTCCATGACCTGGCCTACGCCGATATAGTTTTTGACGGCTACAAGGCGCCGAGCTTCCTTGAGATACCGGGCGCGAAGGATGTGGGCGTGGAGTTCTTCACGCTCTCCAAGAGCTACAATATGCCCGGCTGGAGGGTAGGCTTCGCCGTCGGCAACAAGAGGCTTATAGGTGCTCTGACGAGGATGAAGAGCTATCTCGACTACGGCATGTTCCAGCCCATACAGATAGCCGGAATAATAGCTTTGAACGGCCCGCAGGAGTGCGTCTCCGAGATGTGCAAGATTTACGAAGTGAGGAGGAACGCCCTCGTCGACAGCTTCGGCAAGGCTGGCTGGGAGATAGAAAAACCCAAGGCCACGATGTTCGTGTGGGCCAAGATACCCGAGCAGTTCAGGGAGATGAAGTCCATAGAGTTCTCGAAGTTCCTCCTGAACAAGGCAAAGGTCGCGGTCTCCCCGGGCATAGGCTTCGGCGAGTACGGTGACGACTATGTAAGGCTCGCGCTCGTGGAAAACGAGCACAGGGTACGCCAGGCCGCCAAGTGCATAAAGAAGGCGCTCGAGACCCCGGATATGAAGGTTGTCGGCTGATGACTATTGCTGAGAAGGAATACGCCCGCACGGAGGGCATGAAAACAGTGAAGCGCATAAATGTCGGGCTCATAGGTTTCGGCACCGTAGGCACAGGTGTCGTAAGGGTGCTGAAGGAGAACGCCTCCGTCATAAAGGACAAGCTCGGCTGCGAGCTGGTGTTGAAGAGGATAGCTGACAGGGACACGACCCGCGACAGGGGAGTGAAACTCGACGAAGGCGTCCTGACCACCGACGCGATGGATCTCATAAACGACCCGGAGATATCGATCATTATCGAGCTCGTCGGTGGCACCGGCATTGCCAAGGATTTCATAATGGACGCGATCGGGAGCGGCAAGCATGTCGTTACCGCCAACAAGGCGCTCCTTTCGACCCACGGCAAAGAGATATTTAAAAAGGCCTCTGAAAAAGGCGTAGACATCGGTTTTGAAGCGAGCGTGGGCGGCGGCATACCCGTCATAAAGGCATTAAGGGAAGGGCTCGCCGCAAACAGGATAGAGTCGATATACGGAATCATAAACGGCACCGCCAACTACATACTCTCGAAGATGACGAACGAGGGCGGCAAGTTCGAGGACGTATTGAGGAGAGCCCAGGAAAAGGGCTACGCAGAGGCTGACCCGACCTATGATGTAGAGGGCATAGATACGGCCCATAAGCTCGCTATACTCATTAACCTTGCCTTCGGCACCTATATCGGATTGAAGGACATCTACACAGAAGGCATATCAAGGATAAACCAGCTCGACATAAAGTTCGCAAAGGAGTTCGGCTACAGGATAAAGCTCCTTGCTATTACGAAATCGATAGACGGCCGCGTAGAGGCGAGGGTTCACCCGACAATGATACCTGCCAACCATCCGCTCGCTAACATAGACGGAGCGTTCAACGGCATTTATTTGAAGGGCAACGCGGTCGGCCCGGTCATGCTCTACGGCATGGGCGCGGGTATGATGCCGACGGCGAGCGCTGTCGTAGCGGACCTCATGGACATAGCGAGAAATATCAATACCGGGGCCGCGCACAGAATTCCGGCGCTATCGTATTCGGACAGCGCGGTAAGGGAAGTCACTATCAAGGAGACAGACTCCCTTGAGATACCCTATTACATGCGCTTTCTGGCGGCTGACAAGCCCGGCGTGCTCTCGAACATATCCGGGGTGCTGGGCCGCCACAACATAAGCATCTCGTCGGTCATACAGCGGGACAGGAAAATAGGCGGGTCGGTTGCCCTCGTGATACTCACGCATCACGCGGTTGAAAAAGAGCTTATGGCGGCCCTCGCCGAGATAGAACAAATGGACACCATACACGAAAAACCGGTATACATCAGGATAGAGGAGAACCTCGGTGCAGCTAACTAGGAAAGGCCTTTGGGGAGGCATAATAAGGGAGTTCAGGGATTTTCTCCCGGAGATAAAAGATGACGCCATCACGACCCTGCTGGAGGGCAACACGCCTCTTGTGGAGTGTGTCAACCTCAAGGACATCTTTGGCGACCTGAGGCTCATGCTGAAGTTCGAGGGCCTGAACCCCACGGGCTCTTTCAAGGACAGGGGCATGACAATGGCCGTGTCCAAGTCCAGGGAAGAGGGCGCTGAGGCGATAATATGCGCCTCTACCGGCAACACCTCGGCTGCCGCGGCCGCCTACGCCGCAAAGGCCGGCATGAAGGCTTTTGTCCTCGTGCCGGACGGAGCCATCGCCATGGGCAAGCTCTCGCAGGCGATAATGCATGGGGCCATGGTGCTGCAGATAAAGGGCAACTTCGACGAGGCCCTTGAGATAGTCAAAGAGATAACCCGGGACTATCCCATAAAGATGGTCAACTCGATAAACCCGTTCAGGATAGAAGGGCAGAAGACAGGGGCTTTCGAGGTATGCGAGCACCTCGGACACGCGCCTACTTATCACTTTCTGCCGGTAGGCAACGCCGGGAACATAACCGCGTACTGGAAGGGCTACAAGCAGTATTACGCTGAAGGCATAATATCGAACCTGCCGAAGATGATGGGCTTTCAGGCAGAGGGCGCGGCCCCGATAGTCCTGGGCCACCCGGTCGAGCACCCTGAGACGCTCGCCACCGCCATCAAGATAGGCAACCCGGCGAGCTGGGACGGGGCATTGAAGGCCAGGGATGAAAGCGGCGGCGTCATAAACTCGGTGACTGACGATGAGATAATAGAGGCCTACAAACTCCTTGCCGCAAGAGAAGGCGTCTTCTGCGAACCGGCTTCGGCTGCTTCCGTCGCGGGCGTCATCAAGATGAAAAAAGAAGGCGCCCTGCATGACGGGGACACTATCGTGTGCACGCTTACGGGCCACGGCCTGAAAGACCCGGACATTGCGTTGAAGTCATCGGAGAAGCCGATAAAGGTGCCTGCGGATACGGCGAAGATACTTAAAATCATGGGCTTCTGACACAGGCTGCTCAAAAAGTCCATCTGCGTCGTTGGCTGCAATGCTCGTAACTGCGGCGTACAAACAGAGTACGCCTCGTTCCTCGCTCCTCGACGCCTTGCATATGAAGCTTTTTGAACAGCCTGAAAAAAACTGATAAGGTACTTCCAATGAAATATATAATCCTGATCGGCGACGGAATGGCCGACAGCGACATGGCAGAACTCGGCGGAAAGACCCCGCTCGATGTCGCCAAAACTCCGAACATGGACTCGCTCGCGGGCAGCGGCTGGTACGGCCTTTTCAGGACCGTGCCTCCGGGTTTTTCTCCGGGCAGTGATGTCGCCAACCTGAGCGTCATGGGTTACGACCCGAGGAAGTACTACACCGGCAGGGCCCCCTTAGAGGCGGCTTCAATCGGTGTGAAGCTCGGCCCCACTGACATAGCCTTCAGGTGCAACCTCGTCACGCTCATTGAAAAAGACGGCGAGACCATCATGGGCGATTACAGCTCAGGCCACATCACGACTGAAGACGCGCGCGAGATTGTCCTGTCGCTCGATGAGGCTTTAAAGTCAGAGGGCGTAAGGTTCTATCCCGGTACGAGCTACAGGCACCTCATGGTCTGGAAGGACGGGGCAAAGGACTTGAAGACCACCCCGCCGCACGACATATCCGACAGGGCGATAGCCCCGTGGCTGCCCAAGGGCGAGCGCGCTGATAAGCTTACCCGCCTCATGGAGCTTTCCTGGTCCGTGATGAAGGACCACCCCACGAACAAGAAGAGGGTCGCGGCTGGAAAGAAGCCCGCTACTTCCATCTGGCTCTGGGGGCAGGGCAGCGCTCCGGCAATGCCAACTCTAAGGGAGCGGTTCGGGATGGAGGGCTCGATAATATCTGCGGTCGACCTCATGAAGGGCATAGGCATATACGCCGGGCTCGAGGTCATAAATGTGCCGGGAGCGACCGGCTACATCGACACCAACTACTTTGGTAAGGCTGAGGCGGCGTTAAAGGCCCTTGAGGCAAAGGACTTTGTCTGCGTCCATGTCGAAGCCCCTGACGAGGCTGGACACAACGGCAGCCTCAAGGACAAGCTCCGTGCCATAGAGGACTTTGACGAGAAGATAGTCGGCCCTGTCGTGAAGGGCGCGGCCAGGTTCGGCGACATCTCTGTGCTCGTGCTTCCCGACCACCCGACCCCGGTTGCCATAAAGACCCACACCTCAGACCCGGTGCCGTTTGTACTTTACCGGAGCGGGGCCGAAGGCAAGCCTTCGAAGTTTTCGGAAAAGGGCGCCAAGGCAACGGGCGTTCTTGTCGAGGACTGCCAGGCGCTTGCCGAAGAGTTCTTTGGAAAGACTGAAAAGGCACAGGCCTGAAATTTTGAACTGATATATACAAAAGCCCGCAGATTTTTTTTGCGGGTTTTTTTCTTGCTTGAGAAAAAGGGCCCCGAAGCCATTGAGCGGTCCCCCTCTTTTCTAAAGAGGGAATAGGGGAGATTAACCTCAAGGCAGATAATCCCCCTCACGGAAAGGGGGAAGTTCATGGCGGGATTTTTCAATAATCGAGCATCAATCAGAAACTTTCAATATGAAAAGATCCCTATACGCATTACTCATATTCGCCTCGATACTCTTGGTGCTATATCTCGCGTTCATTCCCGGTGTCTCTCATCTCGCGAAAGAGAACCCGAAAAAGAGCGCCATGATGGAGTACAGGGAAGCGGAGTGGGCCACCAAAAAGAAAAAGCGCAAGGTCAACCATGTCTGGGTACCGTACTCCCGGATTTCTCCGTACATGGCCAAGGCGGCCATAATCGCCGAGGACGACAAGTTCTGGCAGCACGAGGGCTTTGATGTCGAAGCCATCCAGAAGGCAATAGAGAAAGACCTCAAGGCCGGGAAGTTCAAGGCGGGAGGCTCTACCATAAGCCAGCAGCTCGCCAAGAACCTCTTTCTTACCCCCACGAAGTCTCCAATAAGGAAGATAAGGGAAGCGGTGATCACCTGGAAGCTGGAGCGTTCGCTTTCCAAAAGGCGCATACTCGAGCTTTATCTGAATGTCGCCGAGTGGGGTGATGGGATATTCGGCGTAGAGGCCGCTTCGCGCCACCACTTCGGGAAATCGGCTTCCCAGCTTACCGCAATGGAAGCCGCGAGGCTTGCGGCCGTGCTGCCTAACCCGAGGAGGCTTAACGCCTCAGGGGACCAGAGGTTTGTCGCCAATAGGGCGAATGTCATCTACAGGATAATGGTCAGGCGCGGCATAGCCATACCCGAATTCGAGGAGATACAGGCTGAGGCCGCAATCGATATTTCTTCTTCCATAGATACTACCGCTGAGGCGAGCACGACCACGGAGGCCGCCTCTGTCGAGGAACAGCCGTCTGCCGCTGACAATGGTAAAACCGCAGCAACACCTGAATAGAGTAAAGAGCGAGCCATAGCTGTCCGAAAGCACAGCTTTCCAACGGCGCTCGGCCGTGTTAAGCTCTCCCCGCAAAAATCAAAATGATGAAGGTGACCCCATGAGGAAAACTTTGTTCCGCATGATTTTGTTAGCTATCCTTGTCTTATCTGCCGGATGCGCCACGCTGCCGCAGCCTGCCGAAATGCAGGCCGATATAGCCGATTTTGTGTTGCCTAAGTCGCCTGAGGAAGGGAAGGCCCTGGTCTATGTCGTCCGGCCATCCGCGATTGGCACACTTATCAGGTTCAATGTGTTTGTCGATGATACAGCGGCTACTTCCGAGATGGGCTATACAAGGGGAGTGCAGCATATTTATTTTAACCTGTCTCCGGGGGAGCATGAGATATTTTCACTGGCTGAAAATACCGCGAGAACAAGGCTTAAAGTAGAGGCTGGCGATATCGTCTTCCTCCAGCAGTCCCCCGAAATGGGCATTCTGTACGCTCGGAACAGTCTTTTAATGTTGCCTGATTATGAAGGCAAATATCATGTCAAGCGTTTGAAGCTGGGCACGATAATAAGGCAAGACAAACAATAAAACCGTTGCGCTTGGTCCTAGACTTCCGCATGGCAAATTCCTGTTCTTGACTTCCATTATCATCTGGATTATTCTTTAGGGTAACAAATGTTACCCTATGGATAACCACCTCACACAACGCCAGAAAGAAATACTCGATTTTCTTCGAGAGTTCATCCGTGAAAGCGGCTTTCCGCCGTCCCTGAGGGAGATCTGCGCCCGGTTCGGCATAAAGGGCCCGCAGAACGCGGCAAAGCACCTCGATGCCCTCGAGAAAAAGGGCTTCATAAAGAGGAAGGCCGCCTATTCAAGGGGCGTGGAGCTTCTGGAAGGCAGCAGGGCAGTGGGCGGCGTATCCGTACCGATAGCAGGAAGGGTGAGGGCAGGCGAGCCGTCTCTCGCGGTCGAGGACATAGTCGGCCAGGTCGTGCTCGACGAGAAGTTCTTCAAGTGCAAAGACGCCTTTGTCCTGAAGGTCGAAGGGGAGAGCATGATAAACGCCGGGATAGCCGACGGCGATTTCGTGGTCGTGCGCCACCAGCCGGACGCCTCGGCAGGCGACATCGTCGTGGCGCTCATAGACGGGGAGGCCACCGTAAAGACCTTCTTGCGCGACGGGGATGATATCGTGCTCAGGCCTGAAAACCCTTCCATGAACCCCATACGGGTTACCGGAAGCGAGGACTTCGCTATCGCGGGCAAGGTCATATCCGTCATAAGGCGCATAGAAAAATAGTTAGGGAATTCAACTGGTATGGCTGAAAGCATAAAGGAAGATATAAAGGTGATAGCCGTCTTTGACAAGGGCGTCAAGCCGGTCAAGTTCAGGTGGCGAGGACGCCTTTTCGCGATAACGGAAGTGACCCACACCTGGTCTTCGAGGGAGGGAAGTTCCTCCATACTCCATTTCTCGGTGACGGACGGCGCGTCCCTTTTTGAGCTGGTCTACAATCAGGCAAGCATGAGATGGTCCATCGAGGCGTCCGAGTGAGGCTGATACTGCATGTTGACATGAACGCCTTTTTCGCCTCGGTTGAGCAAAGATGCAACCCGGCCCTCAGGGGCAAACCCATAGCGGTCGTGGGCTCGGCTAAAAGGACGGTCGTGACGACGGCCTCGTACGAGGCCAGAAAGTTCGGCGTGAAGACCGGCATGAACAGGTTCGAGGCCGCAAGGGCATGCCCCTCCCTGATATTCGTCATAGGCAACAATAGGAAGTACATAGACGCCTCGGTGCGCATACTCGAGGTATTGAAGACTTTTTCCCCTATGGTCGAGGCCTACTCGATAGACGAGGCGTTCATCGACATAACAGGCTGTTTGTCGCCGTTCGGCTCCGCCGAGGGGCTGGCAAGGGCCGTAAAGGAGAGAATAAGGGAAGAAGTCGGCCTTACCTGCTCGATAGGCATAGCGCCCAATAAGCTCCTTGCCAAGCTCGCATCCGACATGCAAAAGCCCGACGGCCTGGTGATAATCGACGAGGCCGGGATACCCAGGCTGCTCGAAGACCTTCCAGTGAACGAGCTCTGGGGCATAGGCCCCAGGCTCACCGAGCATCTCGGCAGGATGGGCGTCAGGACTTGCGGCCAGCTTGGGAGGTTTCCGGCGGGCATCCTGCGTGAACGCTTCGGCATAATAGGCGAGCGGCTCAGGCTCATGGGCCAGGGCATTTACTCGAGCGAGGTCGTGCCCATAGGGCAGGAAGAAGAGGCCAAAAGCGTCGGCCACTCCACGACCCTGCCTGCCGACATATCCGAAAAAGCGATTATAAAAAAGTATATCCTGAAGCTCTCCGAGATGGTCGGCGCGAGGGCCAGGGAGCACGGCCTCAAGGGCAGCAAGGTCTGCCTGACAGTAAGGTACCCTGATTTTTATACCTTCTCCCGGCAGAAGACCCTGGCCAGCCATACGAACGACACCCGCGCCATATACGCGGCGGCGCTGTACATATTGGAGGCCATGAGGCTCAGGACGGCCGTGAGGCTCCTGGGCGTCTCCCTCTCCGGGATAGCCAAAGGCGTAGGCCAGCTGGCTCTTTTCGAGGAGGACAGGCGGCGCGAGAAACTCCTTGAGGCAATGGACGCGGTCAACAGATCATTCGGCGATTACACCGTCACATGGGGGACGCTCATGGACGAGGGCGCCGGCGGCGGGGACGACACGGGGGTAATATCACCTGCCTGGAGACCGGTGGGAGTAAAAAGGGTCAATGTGAAATGACCGCCATGGGCTGGTATTCCGGAAGGCGAGTTTAAAAACAACGACAAGTTCAATCCGTTCCGGATTTGATAAACTGTTCTGAGTTGTGTAAATCGTTTTGACTTTATATTTTTTTCTGGAAAAAAATTTGACAACCCGCCATACCCTGCTAAAGTTTTTATCAAGGCTATCGGTCGCAGAAGCCTTTTTAACCCCCCTTTGCCGGGAGCGCTGCCCGCGCTCCCGGCTCTTTTTATTTCAACGACAGTGCTCACGCATGGACGCCCCTGGCTTAAGACCGTCGATGTTACGGCGAAATACCTGATGCCATCGACCCTGAAACAATCCGGATATTCTCCTCAACTGGAAAAGGGCAGGGTGTCTAATCTTTCTTTAATCTTTGATATGTAAAATGGTCTCTGTAACGGACGGACGGTGCCAGGGCCGTTACCAGACGACGATAGATGCCTGGGGTACTCCTTTCCACAAGTTAAAGCGTTTACCCCGAAATGCGCCCGGAAGCCCATGATTGCCTTCCGGGCGTATTTAATTTCAGGGGCGGCTTTTAAAAAAATCCAGCGGGCTTCCTTATGAAGTCCCAGTCCGGCATATGACAGACCAGTTTTTCTTTTTTGCCTTAATACCCCCTTAATCTCTGGTGAGTATAATGGGAAGCGTAAACAACGCATTAAGGAGGCGAGCATGGAAAAGACGAAAGACAACCTGATCGAGATAACAATAAACCTTGTAGTGGCCCTGGCGGTCGTATCGACTCTTATCAAGGTCTCTCTCTAATAACCAATCACCTGGCCGCGGCTGAAATTGTCCCGGCTGTTTTCACACCCTTCCAATTCCGCAAAAACAGCTGCCCCGCTCACTTACCTCCGTCAGGGAGGCCGTAAAACGGCCTCCCCGCACGCTTTTTCAGTGGGTGACCGGAAGCACTGCCATCGGCTAACCTTGCGGGTACAATCCTTTCCGAATGATGGGGCCGAGTCCCCGGGGAGGTATGATGAAAATGAATGGCAGAAGCATCGGAGGCAGGCTGTGGGCCAGGAGGGCAGAGGTGAAATCGAAATCCACTGATGAGTCGAAGAACCCTTGCGGCTTTGCGCCCGGGGCTTTCAAGTGCGATTTAAACGCCTTGATAGAAGTACTTCTCAACATAGCGGTCGTGCTGGTAATTGCCATTTCCGTATCCGGCTTTTGAGCGTTTTGAGGCTTTCGCGAAAACGCACTGTCTTAATTACCGTTTAATTTTTTATGTGCATAATGGAGTTAAGGCCAGGGCGGACAGCCCTTATGGAGGTGGAAAAATGAAGGAACAGGGAATCTGGGATGTAATCGCAAATGTGGCCGTGATGGTAGCTATCGTAGCGGCGGTGATCATCTGACGGTCCGCAAGGAAAACACTCGGAGGCCCCTTGCCTGGGGTTGAGGGCATGAACGGGTCTCTGCTGTTTTCCTGAAAGTTTCAAGGAGGTATTCAAAATGAAGATAACAAGAATCGGCGAGATACTGGCGCTCCTCACAGCCGCCCTCTTCCTCATAGCAGCCGTGTCTTCCAACCTCATCTGAACCGGCCCCGAACAGTTTTGAACCAATGGCCCATGCGCTCTTTTTGCCAGGCTTTCTGAACGGGTTTTTTTTCTCCACAACGGCACTCCTTTGTGTTATATTGGCCAATTAGCAATCATAAGGCGCACAAAGGAGAAGACTGTAAATTGGAAAGCAAGGAAAAGAAGAGTTTCGAGGATTTCGGACTATCCAGCGAAATGTTGAAGTCCATCCTCTCGATGGGCTTTGAGGAGCCCACGCCCATACAGGCGAAGACCATCCCCGTGCTCTTGATGGGCAAGGATGTCATAGGGCAGGCCCAGACCGGCACCGGAAAGACGGCCGCCTTCGGCATACCGATCATCGAAAAGGTGGACAGGCAGATAAACTCGGTGCAGGCGATAGTTCTCGCTCCCACGAGGGAGCTGGCCATGCAGGCCGCCGAGGAGATGAACAAGCTCGGAAAGAACAAGAAGGTATATGCCCTGCCGGTCTACGGAGGCACTTCCATTGAAAGGCAGATAAAGGCGCTCGCCAAGGGCGTGCATGTCGTAGTCGGCACCCCGGGACGAGTCCTCGACCATATAGAGAGAAGGACCCTTTCGCTCAAGGAAGTCAAGATAGTCGTCCTCGACGAGGCCGATGAGATGCTTGACATGGGTTTCGTGGAAGACATCACGAAGATATTGAAAACAACGCCCGAAACAAGGCAGACGCTTCTTTTTTCGGCGACCATGCCCGAAGAGATCCTGAAGATATCCAAGCGCCACATGAAGTCCCCCGAGCGCATCCGCATCGCTACAGACACGCTCACAGCCCCCAAGATAAGCCAGATAGTCTACGAAGTGCGCAACGCCGACAAGCTTGACGCGCTTTGCAGGCTCGTCGACTTCGGCTCAGAGGGCATCTATCTTGTCTTCTGCCATACGAAGAGGGAGGTGGACGAGGTCTCGCAGCACTTGAGACTCAGAGGCTATGGGGCTGACGCCATGCACGGGGACTACACCCAGGCACAGAGGGAGGCCGTCCTCAAAAAGTTCCGCGACGGCAGAGTCGACATACTTGTCGCTACCGATGTCGCGGCCAGGGGCCTCGATATCAGCAGCATCTCGCATGTCGTAAACTACTCCATACCGCAGAACCCCGAGTCATATGTCCACAGGATAGGGCGCACCGGAAGGGCTGGAAGGGAAGGCGTGGCCATAACCTTCGTCACCCCCAGGGAAGACAGGCAGCTGCGCCTCATACAGTCCGTCTCCAAGGCGCAGATTAAAAGGGGCAAGCTCCCGAGCAGGGAAGAAGTCCTGGGCGCGAAGCTCACCAGCCTCGAAGACAAGATAAACGAGTTCATAGATGACAAGCACTTTGACAAGTTCGTGGCGCTTGCCGAGAGGCTTTCGGCGAAGATGGACCCGAAGGACGCTTTGGCCGCGCTCTTGAAGTTCCAGCTCGAGGGTTTTGATAAGCCGGTTGAGCAGGAGGCGCCCGCGTCTCTCAACGATACCGGCGCGTCCCCTGGCATGGCCCGCCTGTTCCTTACCATAGGCAAAGAGCAGGGCGTGCGCGCCAACGATATAATCGACGCTATCTCCCGCAGGGCCGATATACCGAAACAGATGATAAAAGGCGTCAGCATATTTGAGACCTTCACTTTTGTCGAGGTCCCCAGGGATTCCGCCGAGAAAATAATCGAGATGGTGCACCGTTCGATCATCTCCGGCAGGAAGGTTGCCGTGGCCCCGGCCAAGCCGAAGGCAACGAGCCGAAGATAATACGAAGAGCATGCTAAAAGGCCCGGGTCTTGCGACCCGGGCCTTTTTTTTATCCGGCCTTCTTTCTTGTAATCCAGCTCTTCAGATACCGCAGCCCCTCCGAGAACACGGCCCCTACATCCGGCGAGAATATTTCGAAAACATTCTCCTCTATGACCGCTTTTTCAGGGTCGAGGAGCAGTTCGTCAATTGTCTTCAAAAAATCGCTGCCCTCGAAGTATGAACTCAAGGAGTGCTTCTGGAGCTTGTAGAGCTTCTTGCCGGCGATGAAGTCAAGGTACTCCACCAGACCTTTTGTCCTGGCGAGCCTTTTTGCTTCTATATGCCTGTCAGGGCCGATATGCTCGAAGAGAAGCCCGAGCCGGAGCTTTCTTATGGACCTCATCAGCTTGAAATCCAGGGCCGCCGCCTCCCAGGAGATATTTATTTCCGTGTCCAGGCCCATGCTCCTGTTGGTGGTGTTTGCCGACCCGATAGTCACGAAGCTGTCGTCTACTATCATGAGCTTCGAGTGTATGTATACTGGCACTTCTTCGCCGCCCTGGTCAAAGCTCGCCGAATAATAGACCCCGAATGAGTGGCCCCTGCTTTGCGCGGTCTTCCGCAGGATGGAAAGGATTCTCGCCTGCAGGAGCCCGACCGAGATCTCTTCGACGAGCGCGCTGGGCTTCTTCGGCAGGATGAGCACGATGTCGAGTTTCGGTGCCGTCTCGTCCTCCATGCGGTCCATGAGTGCCCTGTAAACCGCGTACGAGCTGAAGTACTGGTTTTCGATGTAGACCAGGCGTCTGGCCGAGCGGATCGCGTCAACGAAAAGGGCCCTTATCTCTTTTACCGGCTCCCTTACCTGCACGAAGGTCTGGCCCATCGTCCTGCTGAGCGCGGCGCTGGACGCGCGCAGTAGCGTGCCGCAGGCGTCCGGCAGGTACTGGCCGCTTCTTCCCGGAGGGAGAACCAGCTCATTTCCTGTGCACAGCTTCCACCTTTCCGTGAAAACCCTGGAGAGCCTGTCGACGAGCGCCCCTGTGAAGTAGGACTGTACCTCGTGGTACGGGGCGTAAGTGGCTCCGTCCGGGTTGACTCTGTCCGGGTTTACGGCCCGGTGGCAGCGGTCGTCCCATCTCCCGGCGCACAAGTCCATTCCGCCGAGAAAGGCCGCGGCTCCGTCTATGATGACGAACTTCTGGTGCTGGCTCGCGCCGATGGCGTGTTTGTTGTCGAATCTGAAGAAAAGGCGGTCGCTGGTGGACCAGTTGAAGACTATCTCTTGCATCCATTCACGCTCGCGCATGAAGATGAGGCTGAAGTCCCAGGCAAGTATGTAGATGCGAAGCTCGGGGTTTTTCCGGCAGAGCGAGTCGAGGAATTTAAGGAGCCGCACCTCGCCGGAGGCTTTCCGGGCCGCGTCTCCGCGCAGCAGCAGGACTTCGCTGTCGAACTGCCAGCCGGAGATGGCGATGTAGTCGCGGGCCTTCAGCGCCGCGTTGTAGAAGGCCGTGTAGTACTCGGCGCCGTCCACGCAGACGCCTGATTGGGCGACTTCCGCAAGTTCAAAGCAGTTACGGCCCGTCTTCAATATCCGGCCACCGCGCATTGAAAGCCTCCTCAGCGGGATTCAGCGGATTTTGATTTCGGCTATAAGCGGGAGGTGGTCAGAAGCCAGGCATGTGAGCTTGTTCCTGGGTACGGTCGTATCGATTACCTCGACTCCCGCTCCCGTGAAGATGTGGTCGATCCTGGCCACAGGGAAGCGGCTCGGGTATGTATTCATGGGCCTCCTGCCCTTTATCGAGAGCTGGGCGTCTTTCAGAAGCTTTCTGAACCTTCGGTACACGCTCGAGATCGGAAGGGTGTTGAAATCGCCGCAGACAACGAGGGGAGGGCTGCATGACGAGTGCGCCGCCCATCCGGCCCCAAGGAGAGTTTCCGCCTGCAGGAGCCGCTCTCGAAGGTTATGCCCGAAGTGAGTGTTTATGATCTGGACCTCCCTGCCGTCGAAATCAACCGCGGCCCATAGGGCTCCGCGCTTCTCCAGCGGCCTGAACCACCATGGCGACGGAAGCGAGCCTGCCTGCACGAGCTTGAGCGGATAGCGGCTCAGTATGGCGTTGCCGTACCTGCCTTCCTGCACCTCTATGGACGGGTGGAAATGGAAGTCCATGTTGAGGTGTTTGGCTATCTCCGCGGCCTGGTGCTCGTGGTTCGTCCTGGCCAGACCCGAGTCGAGCTCCTGGATGGCCACGACATCCGGCTCGAATGAAGCTATTACATCCGCTACGCGGTAGGTTGATATCCTGCCGTCCGAGCCTGTGCAGCTGTGAACATTATATGTCATGACGCGGAGCGGCGTTGAAGGGTGCGGCATTCTGTCCTGCTATCTCAGATTATAGCACTATGCTGAAAAACCATCTGCTTCATTGCCTTCGCGGCGCTGAGGCGTACAAAGAAAAGTACGATTCAGAGCCGCTCCCGTTAGAAGCTCAGGTGATTATTGTCAGCCGGTAAAAATCTTAATTTCAGAAACCGGTCAGGGGATTGGGGCAGAATCTCAACTTGGAAAGGCAGCGGATGGTGAAAAGAAGGCCGGAAGTTCTGCGTCAGATATTCTGCATGACAAACGCAATTATAACACGGAATATTGTTTCAGAAAAGTATTTTCAATTTTTTATCCGCGACTGATGGCTGGCCTGTTGCCGTAATCCGCATCTCATTACTTCCTCACCCCGTGTTCCTTGACAATGGAGAATCCTGATATAAGTTTAGATAAAGCCTTGTTCATCAACTCACATTCAACGAGTGAGCGCGCGGGGTTACGGTTTCTTCGATTGACACGCAAAGGCAACCCCCTTTTTACCTGCGGTAAGTCTGACAATTAGCGCAAAAGTTGTTTATACGGCCGCTGGTCTCGTTTGACTCAGCTTGAGTTGGCGCGCCCTGACAAGCCCTGGCGCCATGTTCTCAAGAAGTCTCGCGCATGCATTTCCAACTCCCTTCAGGAGGCAGACAGTGAAAAGCGTTTTAATCACCGGCGGGGCCGGGTTCATAGGCTCTCATCTGGCTGACGAGCTTCTTGCCAGTGGATACCATGTAAGGGCGCTGGATATACTTACCGAACAGGTCCACGGCCCTGAGCGCGCCAGGCCCGAGTACCTCGATGACAGGGTTGAGCTTGTCGTAGGCGATATCAGGGACCGCGATGCCGTTCAGGAGGCCCTTGACGGCGTTGACGCGGTATTTCATCTGGCTGCGGCAGTCGGCGTTGGACAGTCGATGTACGAGATAGCCGAGTATGTCGATGTGAATTGCCGCGGCACGGCCGTGCTTCTCGAAGAGCTGATAAAAAAACCTGTCAAAAAGCTCGTTGTGGCCTCGAGCATGAGCATCTACGGTGAGGGGCTGTACAGGGCTTTTGACGGGACTACGATAGCAAACGCGGCCAGAGCCCTGGAATCCATAAAGGCAGGGAAATGGGAGGTAATGGACAGAAGCGGACACGCCGCTACCCCTGTGCCTACGGACGAGTCCAAAGAGCCTTCGCTTTCTTCCGTTTACGCGCTTACCAAGTACGACCAGGAGAAGATGTGCCTCATGGCAGGCAGGGCTTACAACATGCCGACGGTTGCCATGAGGTTTTTCAATGTCTACGGCCCCAGGCAGGCCTCTTCGAACCCGTACACCGGCGTGCTGGCCATATTCTCCGCCAGGTTCATGAATGAAAGACCCCCACTTATATATGAGGATGGATTGCAGAAAAGGGACTTCGTGAGCGTCCATGACATCGCGAGGGCTTGCAGACTCGCGCTTGAGACAAGGGCCGCGGATTACATGTCATTCAACATCGGCAGCGGGCAGAGCTGCACGATATTGGAGATAGCCGAGCGGCTTTCAAAAATATTCGGGATGGATATAAGCCCTGAGATAGCCGGGAAGTACAGGGTAGGGGATATAAGGCACTGTTTCGCTGACATTGAACTTGCGAAAAGGGTCCTCGGGTACGAGCCGTCCGTTACGCTTGAACAGGGCCTTGTGGAGCTCAGAGGCTGGCTCGAAGGCCGCGTCGCTCACGACAGGGTCGATGAGGCGAGCGCTGAGCTGGCCGGGCGCGGCCTTACTATCTGAAAAAAGGCGGAAAAACTCCTGATGAGATACGCCCTTATAAATCCTAACTGGAATTTTGAGGGCAGCGTTTACTTCGGCTGCCGTGAATGTCATTTTCCGCTTGAACTCGGTTACTCAGGGGCGCTTCTTGAAGCCGCGGGTTTCGATTCAGTAATCATAGACGCACACATGGAAGGGCTCAGCCACGCGGAAGTAAGAGAGAGGGTCGAGGAGTTCTCCCCTGACTTCATTGCCGTGACAACGGCCCCGAGCTATCTTTTCTGGCGGTGCCCGCCCCCGGAGCTCAAGGTGCCGCTTGAGCTCATGGAAGCTCTTGCCGGAATAAAAGCCCGAAAGATAATCATGGGGCCGCACGGCTCCGTGACCCCTTTGGCGGCTATGAAAAAGCTTGGCGCTGACATCGTTGTCATGGGCGAGCCTGAAACCGTCCTTCCTGAAATAGGCAGGAACGCGGACAGCCTCTGCAAGGTGTCCTCGATCTGCGTCAACAACGGGGGGATTCTCAGGGTACAGGGCGGGCCTCGCGCTACGGACATGGCGTCACTTGCGGCGTTGAAGTGGCCGGCTGAATACATGCAAAGGCATTCGCACCACCACCACAGGTTCGGCACGCGCCCTGTGGGACTGGGCGCTGAAGTGGAGGCGTCACGGGGGTGTCCCTACTCGTGCACCTTCTGCGCAAAAAGCGAGTTCCGGAACAATTACAGAAAGCGCCCGCTTCGCGTTGTTCTCGATGAGCTGGACTGGCTTGTCTCGAACGGGGCCGGGTATGTCTATTTCATAGACGAGATATTCATGCCTGATAGATTGCTCCTCGAAGCCCTTGCATCGAGAAACCTGACATTCGCCGTACAGACGAGGATAGACCTGTGGAAGCCCGAGATGCTGGTGCTTCTGGGCGCGGCAGGATGCGTATCGATTGAGGCAGGGGTCGAGAGCATATCCGAGCGCGGCAGGAGCCTTCTGGGCAAGAGGTGCGCGGTATCCACGGCTGAACTCGTCAAGCTACTTGTTGCCGCCAGGAAATCCGTGCCTTTTGTGCAGGCAACCCTCCTTGACTCTCATGCGGATGACATGAAAGAGGTAGAGGCATGGAGGTCTTCTCTCATGGACTCGGGAGTGTGGGCAAACAGGCCTGTTCCCATGTTCCCGTTCCCCGGGTCTGAAGAGTATTCAAAAAGGTGGGGCATGCCTGACGATTACGCATGGGAACGGGCGCATGAATATTACCTAGAAGAGAACCGCTCTTTCAGCGACATACAGAACTCAAAGCCGTTACCTTTACGGGAGCTTGAAAAGATATGAGTATCTACAGTAAATACCCTGAAAAGGTCTTTATGACTGCCGATACTGTCGGCGGAGTGTGGACCTTTTCAATGGAGCTGGCAGCTAGCCTTGAAAAAAAGGGCGTGCAGGTCTTTCTGGCCACGATGGGCGCGCCCATCAACAGGCAGCAGCTCGCTGATATTAAAAACATACCGGGCATCGAGGTCTTTGAGAGCGGCTTCAGGCTCGAATGGATGCACGACCCCTGGGAGAATGTAAGGCTCGCGGGTGAATGGCTATTGAGGCTCGAGGGGTATATACGCCCTGACATAATCCATCTGAACGGATATTCGCACGGCTGTGTGCCTTTCAAGGCCCCTGCCGTGATAACAGCACATTCGTGCGTGCTCTCCTGGTGGAAGGCGGTAAAGGGCGGCGCAGCTCCTGAAGAATGGGACAGATACAGGCAGGAAGTCGAAAGGGGCCTTGCCGGAGCCAAGGCTGTAGCGGCCCCGACCAGGGCAATGCTGGATGCGGTTTACAAGAATTATCATTTTCACGCGCCTGGCCGCGTCATACCGAATGGAAGGGACGAAGGGCTTTTCCGGCTCGCTGAAAAAAAAGAGGAATTCATCTTCACTGCCGGAAGGCTCTGGGACGAGGCGAAAAACATAGCGGCTCTTCAGTCAGTCGCAGGTGAATTAGGCTGGCCTGTCTACGCGGCTGGCCAGTCTTACCACCCGTCGGGGACTTTGGTTGCCGACGGCTCCATAAAAAAGCTCGGCATTCTTTCTACAAAGGAACTTGCGTCATGGTTGTCACGAGCCTCGATTTTCGCGCTGCCCGCGCTTTACGAGCCTTTCGGGTTGAGCGCTTTGGAGGCTGGACTTTCCGGGTCGGCCCTTGTGTTAGGCGACACCCCAAGCCTCAAGGAAATCTGGGCGGGCGCGGCGCTCTTCGTCGACCCGCGCGATACTTCGGCGCTGAAGAACGCTATAACGCTCCTCATAAATGACAGCGTTTTGAGGCAAAAGCTGGCTCTGAAGGCAAGGGCCAGGGCCTTGAGCTACACCACTGAAAGGATGGCCGATGGCTATCTCGATTTGTACAGGGCGGCGCTCGAAGGCAGGACAACCGGGTTCGAGGAGGGGCACAGATGCGCTTTGTGATGTTCTATCATTCTCTCATATCAGACTGGAACCACGGGAACGCGCATTTCCTGCGGGGCATAGCGACCGAGCTCCTTTTCAGGGGCCATGATGTCGCCGTCTACGAGCCAGCGGATTCGTGGAGCTACGCTAACCTCACGGCTGCCTGCAATGAAGCGACCGGGCTTTTTGAATCAAGGTACCCATGGCTCAAAAGCAACAGGTACAAGCTTGACGAGATAGACCTCGAAGCGGCGGTAGCCGACGCTGACATCGTCATCGTCCACGAATGGAACGACCATGAGCTTGTAAAAAAACTTGGAGAGCTGAGGGCACGCTCAAACTCGTTCAGGCTCTTTTTCCACGATACGCACCACAGGTCGCTGA
This sequence comes from Deltaproteobacteria bacterium GWA2_54_12, assembly GCA_001795535.1. Classification (GTDB taxonomy): domain Bacteria; phylum Desulfobacterota; class GWC2-55-46; order GWC2-55-46; family GWC2-55-46; genus GWA2-54-12. The sequence goes on along the minus strand of MGPK01000068.1, from coordinate 79,807 downwards.
CAGAGCCTGAGAGCATGGAAGCTTACGACCTTTCCAACTATGACGGCGTCCTTGCTTTCGGCGAAGTCATACGCGACCTGTACCTGAGGCGCGGCTGGGCCGACAGGGCCTGGACCTGGCACGAGGCCGCGGACCTTCGCACATTCAGGCCTCTTGAGGCCGAAAAGCAGGGCGACCTCGTATGGGTTGGAAATTGGGGCGACGGTGAAAGAAGCGCTGAACTTTCCGAGTTCCTCCTTGAACCAGTGAAATCGCTCGGCCTCAAGGCGCGCATACACGGCGTGAGGTACCCGGACGATGCCCTGGCTCGCCTTGAGGACGCCGGGGTCGAGTACGCCGGGTGGGCCCCCAACTTCGTCGTGCCGCGCATCTTCGCGTCGTTCAAGTGCACTGTCCATGTGCCGCGAAGGCCCTATGCCGAGATGCTCTCTGGCATACCCACGATAAGAGTCTTCGAGGCTCTCGCTTGCGGCATCCCGCTTGTTTCAGCCCCATGGGATGACGCGGAAGGCCTGTTTACCCCGGGAAAGGATTTTCTGGTGGCAAGAGACGGCGTCGAGATGGAAAGGCATCTCAAAGATATTACCAATGACGAGGCGATGAGGCGTGAGCTCGCTGAAGCTGGACTGGCCGCGATACGCGCCAGGCACAGTTGCTCTCACAGGACGGATGAGCTGCTTACCATATGCGATGAACTTAACGGAGGGATGGTTGCCATATGAGTCAGGGGCTTCAAATAGCTTTTTTCGGGTCGAGCCTGGTGTCGGCTTACTGGAACGGAGCGGCAACATATTACAGAGGGATAATAAAAGGGCTTCACGAGCTAGGCCACTCCGTTACTTTCTACGAGCCTGACGCCTACGACAGGCAGAGGCACAGGGATATTTCTAATCCTGACTGGGCCACTGTAGCGGTCTACCCCGCGACAAAAGAGGGAGTCTCAAAGGCCCTTGAACAGGCATCAATGGCAGACCTCATCATAAAAGCGAGCGGGGTCGGCGTCTTCGATGATTTTCTGGAAAAGGCCGTACTCGATGTAAAAAGGCCCGGAGCGCTGGCGGCATTCTGGGATGTGGACGCGCCTGCCACGCTCGATCGCGTCAAGGAAAACCCTGGCGACCCGTTCAGGCCGCTCGTGGAAAAATACGACCTCATATTCACTTACGGCGGCGGTGAGCCGGTTATAAGTGGCTACAAGGAGTTAGGCGCGCGCGAGTGTTGGCCCATATACAACGCGCTCGACCCGGCCACGCATTTTCCCGTTGAGCCGGTCGAGAGGTTTCGCTCTGACCTGGGCTTTCTCGGCAACCGCATGCCTGACCGCGAGTCAAGAGTATGGGAGTTTTTCTTTAACGCGGCCGCTGGCCTGCCCGCTAAAAGTTTCCTTCTCGGGGGAAATGGCTGGGACTCCGTCTCCATGCCTAATGTCAAATGGGTGGGCCATGTGTACACGCGAGACCACAATGCCTTCAACTCCACGAGCCTCGCGGTACTTAATGTGAACAGGGCGTCAATGGCCAGGTACGGCTTCTCGCCGCCAACGCGCATCTTCGAGGCAGCTGGAGCGGGCGCGTGCATAATCACGGACGAGTGGGAGGGCATAGGGATGTTCCTTGAGCCAGGCTCCGAGGTGCTTGTAGCAAAAGATGGGGGCGAAGTCGCCGAACACCTCAAGGGGCTTACAAAGGAAAGGGCCGCCCAAATCGGAAGAAGAGCCTTCAAGAGGATAATGGCCCAGCACACCTACGGCCACAGGGCAAAGGAGCTCGATTTGATATTGAGCGGACTGGCCCGCAGATAGCCTGCGCAAGAAAAGGAGTTTTTTATGTCCCTCCATCCGCTCAGGGTAGTGATGCTCGGGCTTTCGATTACTTCTTCCTGGGGCAACGGGCACGCCAGCACTTACAGAAGCCTCGTGAGGGAGCTTTCGGCCCGGGGCCATGCCGTGCTTTTTCTGGAGCGCGATGCGTCCTGGTACAGGGAGAACAGGGATATGCCCTCGCCGCCATGGGGGCGCACGCGCCTGTACGGGAGCCTCGAAGAGCTCAAGGACAGCTTTGAGATGGAGGTGAGGGAGGCTGACTTCGTCATGGTCGGCTCCTATGTGCCCGAGGGCCGGGAAGTCGGAGAATGGGTGAACGCCGTTGCAAGAGGCGCGACAGCCTTCTATGATATCGACACTCCGGTCACGCTTTCGAAGCTCGAAAGAGGCGACTGTGAATATTTAACGCCCGAGCTCATCTCCAGATACGACATCTATTTTTCATTCACAGGCGGGCCCATCCTGAAAACGATAGAGACGCGGTACGCCTCCCCTATGGCGAGGCCGCTTTACTGCTCCGTGGACCCTGCCGTATACCGCCCGCTTGATTTAGCCAAAAAATGGGAAATGGGATATTTAGGCACCTACAGCCCTGACAGGCAGCCGGTGCTCGACAGGCTCATGCTGGAGCCCGCGAGAAGGTCTGCCGGAGGTTTCGTCGTTGCCGGGCCGATGTATCCCGAAGGGGTGATGTGGCCGGAGAACACGCAGAGGATCGAGCACCTCCCGCCTGGCGCTCACAGCGCGTTTTACGGCTCGATGAAGTTTACTATCAACATAACCAGGGCAGACATGGTAAGGGCCGGGTATTCGCCGAGCGTGCGCCTTTTTGAGGCTGCCGCGTGCGCGACCCCCATAATCAGCGATTACTGGGAAGGCCTCGGAAGCTTTTTCAAGCCCGTCGAAGAGATACTTGTATCCCGTTCCGCTGAGGAGTCGTTGCGGTACCTGCAAGGGCTTACCGTTGAGGACAGGATGGCAATAGGAGAGAAGGCCAGAAAAAAAGTGCTCTCCGGCCATACGGCTTCCCACAGGGTAGATGAACTGGAGTCGTACATGGCAGTCGTGCTCAAAAAACAGGAGGTGCTTAAATGACACACCATGAGCCTCGCCGCAGGGCAACTACAGAAGCGGTAAACATTGGCGGCGCAGAGCGAGTCATCTCAGCGCTCCTCGGCGGCTTCCTGGCCCTGAAGGCGGCCAGAAAGGGCGGTCTTTTAAGGACTCTTGCAAGCGGGTATCTGGTGTACAGGGGAGCCACAGGCCATTGCGGCCTTTACAAGGCCGCCGGTATCAGCACCGCTGAAAGCGGCGGGATACTGCTCGACGAGACCGTAATCGTGAACGCTCCGGTATCGGAAGTTTACAGCTTTTGGAGAAACCTTGAGAACCTGCCGGAATTCATGGAGCACCTGGAAGAGGTGAAGGTCATCGACGGCAAGCGTTCCCACTGGGTAGCAGCCGTTCCGGGCGGAATACGCATAGAATGGGACGCGGAGATAGTCGGAGAGCATGAAAACGAATACATCGCGTGGAGATCGCTCCCGTACTCTGATATCGACACTCGCGGTTCAGTGGAGTTCAGCGAGGCCCCGGGCCACAGGGGCACCGTTGTCAGGGTGCTCATGCAATACGACCTCCCGGGGACGGGAGTCGCCTCGGTTGCCAGGCTGCTTGAGCATATAACATTCAGGCAGCTCCGCGGAGAGCTGCTGAGGTTTAAGGAGCTGATGGACGGCAAGGGTCCGGACAGGGCGGTAGGCGAATAAAACTTTGCGCTTTGCCTGAAGGCATAAGGCTGTGTGGCCTTATGCCTTTTTAATACCGGAGGTGAGATGAAGATCGTCGTCTTCGGCCTCACCATCAGTTCGTCATGGGGCAACGGGCACGCGACCATCTGGAGGGGGCTTTCCAGGGGTCTTGCCGAAAGGGGCCACAGGGTCGTCTTCTTCGAAAGGGATGTCCCGTATTACGCCGCGCACAGGGATATGACAGATCCGCCTGGCGCTGAACTCGTCTTCTATGAATCGTGGGTAGATATAAGAAAGCGCGCTGAAGCGGAGCTTGAAGACGCTGACGCAGGCATAATCACTTCGTATTGCCCCGACGCGGTAGAAGCCTGCTCGCTCGTATTGTCGTCAAATGCCGTTAAATGCTTTTATGACCTGGACACGCCCATTACGCTCAAGGCCGTTGAGAGTGCCGGGTCTGCGCCGTATCTGCCGTCTTACGGGCTCGGGGCGTTTGACCTTGTCCTCAGCTACACTGGAGGGCGGGCTTTGAAAGGGCTTGAAGACCTGCTTGGCGCGAAGACCGCCAAGGCGCTTTACGGAAGCGTTGACCCTGAGGCACACAGCCCAGCGGCGGCGGTCCAGGAGTATGCGGCAGACCTGTCATATCTCGGGACTTATGCCGAGGACAGGCAGGAGGCGCTTAAAAGCCTTTTCATAGAGCCTGCCGAAAGGCTGCCTGAAAAGAAGTTCATCATCGGCGGCGCCCAGTACCCGCTGAATTTTCCCTGGAGGCCGAATATTTATTTCGTGAGGCATGTGACTCCGCCGTCGCATCCTTCTTTTTACTGCTCTTCATCATTTACCCTGAATGTGACCAGGGGCGCGATGAAGGAGATGGGCTGGTGCCCCTCTGGCAGGCTTTTCGAAGCGGCCGCCTGCGGCGTCCCGGTCATAAGCGACTGGTGGGAAGGCCTGGATGATTTTTTCGAGCCCGGCTCTGAGATACTCATAGCGCAAAGACCTGAAGATGTTCTGGCCGCTCTTGACATTGGCGAAGCTGGGATAAGAAGGATCGGAAGGCGCGCGCGCGAGCGGGCGCTTGCCGAGCATACCTCAATGGCCAGGGCAGCGGAGCTGGAACTGATGATTGAAAAAGCGTCGTGCGCCAGAAAGGGGGAGCCATGTGGGGGATAATCCCGGCGGCTGGAGCTGGTTCGAGGATACAGCCGCTCGCGTTCTCAAAGGAGCTCCTGCCGGTGGGCAGCAGGTTCGAGGGCACCATCGAGAGGCCAAGGGCAGTCAGTGAGTACCTCGTTGAGCGCATGATAAAGGGCGGAGCGACGAAAATATGTTTCATAATATCACCGGGGAAATCCGACATCATGGAGTATTTCGGCGGCGCTGCCGGAGCGGCGCAGATATGCTACGCGGTCCAGCCGGAGCCGCTAGGGCTTTGCGATTCCATCTTCAGGGCGACGCCGTTCATCAAGCCAGACGAGTACCTTCTTGTCGGGTTGCCTGATACCGTATGGTTCCCTGAGGACGGATTCAACGCGCTCGGGGACGAAGGCCTGTCTTTCCTACTTTTCCCGGTCGAAAAGCCCGAGCTCTTTGACGCCGTTGTCCTTGACGGCACGGGCCGGGTCAAAGAGGTGCAGGTCAAAAGACCAGATGCTTCCACGGGCTGGGTATGGGGCTCGTTCAAGGTGAAGGGGGCGGTCTTCACGCAGCTGTTTGACCTCTGGCAGAAGCGGGGAAAGACTGATGAATATTTCGGCACACTGGTGAACGCGTGGATAGAAAAAGGCGGCCGGGCAACAGGCGTACGCGCAGGCAGGTCTTATGTCGATGTCGGCACGATAAACGGATACAGGGAAGCTCTGAAGCTTCTGAGCGCTTCAGAAAAGGGTAGCGGAAATGGACGCTGAAGGGCTTACGACAAAGATGATCCGTGAAAAGGCCGTAGAGCTTGGGCCCTGGTTCCAGAACATCAACCTGCGAGGAATTGAGACGGCTCCGGAGCATTTCCTCGGGGATTATCCAAGTATTAAATGGATGAAGTTCGCTGATGCCGTTCCAGCGGACCTGGGCGGGATGAGCGTCCTTGATATAGGCTGCAACGCCGGGTTTTATTGCATAGAAATGAAAAAAAGGGGAGCCGCCAGCGTTCTCGGCATAGACACTGAAGAACTTTATCTTAACCAGGCAAGGTTCGCCGCGCGCGTACTGGGCTTTGATGTCGAGTTCATGCGGATGTCAGTTTACGATATCGCTGAATTAGACCGGAAATTTGACCTGATCCTTTTCATGGGCGTCCTCTATCACCTGAGATACCCGCTCCTGGCTCTTGACCTCATCTACGAGCACGCGGCCGCAGGGCTGCTTGTTTTCCAGTCGATGCTGAGGGGTGCTAACGGGGCAGAGGCAGTGGCTGACGATTACCCTTTCAGTGAAACATCCGTATTCGACAGGCCTGCTTTTCCCAGGCTCCACTTCATAGAAAAGAGCTACTCCGGGGACGACACAAACTGGTGGCTTCCAAACAAAGCCTGCGCCGAGGCCATGCTGAGGAGCTCCGGCTTCGACATATTGAGCAACCCGGAAAAAGAAGTTTTCATATGCCGCAAGGGCGAAAGGAGGTGGTGCGGACAGTGATAGAAGCGGTGATGTTCTGGAACGAACCCAACAACCTTTCCCACTGGGATTTTCATCTGGACCCTGACTGGAAGATCTACTCGGAGATGGTGAAGCTCGCATCCGGCGCCGTAGCGGCTGAAAATCCGGGGCTGCTGAAGGTGCTCGGCGGCATCTCGCCCATTGACCCGGACTTCCTCCGTAACCTGGACGGCAAGGGCGTTCTTGCGGAGATGGATGTCGTCGCCGTTCACGGCTTTCCGCTCGACTGGAATCACTGGACCATACACCAGTGGCCAGAAAAATTAGCGGAGGTAAGGGCCGCCACGACTCTTCCGGTTTGGGTCTCTGAAGTAGGGGTGTCGACCTTCGGTGCCGAGGAGGTACAGGTCTTCGGCTTGAAGCGCTCCGCCGAACTTCTGATAGGGCGCGCCGGGCGCATACACTGGTACAGCCTTTACGACCTGCCGCGCACCTGGCCCGCGACCACAAGGCACCGCGAGTCAGAGGGCTCTTCATATTACAGGCACTTCTACATGGGGCTCGTGCGCGAGGACGGCACGCCGAAGCCCGCGATGGCTTCATTTTCGAGATACGCCCCTGAGCTCGGCATCTGCCAGTGGTTTCACTTCGAGGACCACAGGCTCGACGACGCCGTTAAAAAGCTCAAGGACCTTGGCGTGAAAAAGATACGCACAGGCCTCAGCTGGGCCGACAGTATGAGGCCCTTCGCCATGCAGTGGTTCGACAGGCAGATGCGCGCTCTCGAAAGCTTCGATATAACTCTTACATTCTGTTTCACCCCTGAGGCGAAGGGTATAAAGCCGCATCACACGAGCCCTCCGCAGGCGTTGGAAGAATACGCCGAGTTCTGCGCGGCGATGGTAAGAAGATATGCCAGGTAGGGACGCAATAAAATTCATAAAGACGACCTTTACCGGGTACACGAGGCAGTCGGTAAAGGATATATTCGGGGCGACAGTCCTCGTGGTGGCCGCGCACCCGGATGACGAATGCGTGGCCGCGGGCGCGCTCTACAAGTACCTCGAAAGGGCTGTTTTCGCGCACATCACGGACGGCGCTCCGAGAAACCTCGTGGACGCGCTGGCGCGCGGGTTTGCCACAGCCTCGGAGTATGCCGACGCCAGAAGGCTGGAGCTTCATTCAGCCCTTTCGCTCGCCGGAGTGCGCCCTCAGGACTGCCTTCAGGCCGGTATCGCCGACCAGGAGGCCTCAAAGAGGCTTGTCGATGCCACGGAGTGGGTAAGGGACAGGATAAAGGATGTCGAGCCTGAAACAATACTCACGCTGGCGTACGAAGGCGGCCACCCTGACCATGACGCCGCCGCCTTTGCCGCGCACGCGGCCGCGGCCCTTTTGAGACAGGAGGGCGTTCAGCCGCCGCCCATTATCGAGTGTTCTCTTTATCACGCGGGCGACGGCGGGAGCAGGCGCATGAGCCCGGGTTTTCTTCCCAGGGAAGATGTAGAGCCTATAACATTCATCCTCACCGAGGAGGACCGGAGGCTCAAGAGGGAGATGCTGGACAGGTTTATTACGCAGTCAGGGGTGCTCCGTTTTTTTACGGTCGAGGATGAGCGCTTCAGGCCCGCGCCGAAGTACGATTTTACCCTTCCTCCTCACGATGGAAAGCTGTATTACGAGTCCTTTGACTGGGGCCAGGACGGGCTGCTCTGGAGGGAGGAGGCCGGACGCGCTCTTGCCAGATTAGGTCTTCCTGAAAAGATATGAGGGTCCTGAGCGTTGCGTACCCGTTTGCTCCTGTGCGCGCCGACACGCCCGGAGGAGCGGAGCAGATACTGCTGGCGCTCGATAACGCGCTTGTCCGTGCGGGCCATGAATCTTTTGTCGTCGGACAGAAGAGCTCGAAAATAAGCGGCAGGCTCCTTGCCGTCCCGGATTTAAAGGGCAGAATAGATAATGAGGCGGCTGTACTGATGCGCGAGGCGTGCAGGGCGGCCATACGGGAAGCGCTCAAAGAACTGAAAATAGACATCGTCCACATGCACGGTCTCGATTTCCATGATTACATGCCGCCCGAGGGCGTGCCTGTCCTGGTAACGCTGCACCTGCCGCTTGCGTGGTACCCAAGCGGGGCGCTCAGGACGCAAAGGCCGTGTACCTTCTTCAACTGTGTATCCGTGTCGCAGGCGCGCTCCCTTCCGGAGGCCGGGCCTTTTGAGCATATAGACAACGGTGTGGATATGGACGCCTGGCAGCAGCGCGCAAAAAAGCCGGTGCAAAGCGGTTACGCGTTGTCAATGGGGCGGATATGTCCTGAAAAGGGTTTTCACATCGCGATGGACGCAGCTTTAAACGCGCGTGTCCCGTTCGTCCTCGCTGGGGCTGTATTCAGGTACGGCGCGCACAAGGAGTACTTCAAGAAAATGATAGCGCCGAGGCTTTCCGCCAGATGCGCTTTCATAGGTGTCGCGGGCCCTGAGCGCAAAAAAAAACTTTTTTCTGGCGCGAGGTGCCTCGTGGTTCCGAGCCTGGTCCCTGAGACGAGTTCCCTTGTGGCAATGGAGGCCCTTGCCTCAGGTACTCCGGTAGTTGCCTTTCCGAACGGAGCGTTAGCCGAGATAATTGAGGACGGCCGGACAGGCTTTCTCGTGAAAGATGAAACGGAGATGTCTCTGGCGATAAGGGAATGTTTAAGCCTGTCGCCTGAAGCGTGCAGACTGGCGGCCGCGAAAAGGTTTTCGTCTGCGTTTATGATAGAAAAATATTTCGAGGCATATGGAAAAATAGCGGCCTGCAGGGCATAAAGCAATGATTCTCATTGAAACCGAACAGATAGGCACGGTCGAAGGGCTTCACGCCATCCGCCAGGAATGGGACAGGCTTTTAGAGGCCTGCCCGGACTCGACCCCCTTTCAGTCTTATGACTGGCTGGTCGCGTGGTGGAAGCGCTTCGGGCAGGGCCGCCTCATGACGCTTGCCATGAGGGTCGCTGACAGGCTGTGCGGGCTCGCTCCGTTGTTCGTGAATAACGGGGAAGTCCTGTTTATCGGCTCCGGCGTCTCCGACTATCCCGGAGTTCTGCTTGAGCCGTCAATAGAGATTCCCGGCGCTCAGGCGCTTTTCAATCACCTGGCCGGGTGCGGCGGCTGGGGCTTGTGCAGGCTTCAGGACATGAGGCCCTCCCACGCGCTTCTTGCGGTAAAGCCCCCTGATGGGCTCAGGGCCGCGCTTGTTCCTGGAGAGATATGTCTTCGCGCGGACCTGCCTTCTACTGTCGAGGAGTTCAGAAAGACACACGGAAGGACTGGCAGGTGCGGATCTAAAAAGGCATGGAGGAGGCTTGCGGCAAGAGGCATCAGGCTCGAGACGGCGGGTGACGCTGCCGAAGCCAGCTCTTTCATGGACACGCTCTTCAGGTTGCATTCGAAAAAATGGGAGGCCGCTGGAAAAAGCGGCGTACTTCAAGGCCCGGAGATAAGAGCCTTTCATGAAGAGGCGGCCTTGGGCTTGCTGAAAAAAGGGATGCTCAGGCTTTACAGAATGGTCCTGCAAGGCAGGGAGCTGTCCGTGTTTTACGGCTTCGTCCACAGGAAAAGCCTTTATGCGTATCTCATGGGGTATGACCCTGATTTTTCAAGGTTGAGCCCAGGCATACTCATGCTTTTGTCAGTTGCTGAGGATTGCATTACGCAAGGCGTTCAGGGGATCGATTTTCTGAGAGGCGGAGAAAAATACAAGTACGACTGGGCGCCAAAGGAGACAAGGAATTATACCTTGTTGATAACGAACGGCTCATGACGGCTCAATGGAGTTTTGAATGATAGTTTACAGGAAATCAGAGGAAGAATGCGTAACCTCAGACCTTGTCAGGGAAGTCGCGGCTCTTGCCGGAAAAATGACAGGCGGCGCAAGGCATGACGCGGCTACCGAGCTTCTTATGGAGACAGGGAGGCTGGAAGCCGGAATAACCGACGCCCTTTTTCCGGACGCCGACGGAGTGAATGAACTGACCATGGCCGCCAGAAGGGCCTCCATCATGGCGGGTCATGTGTTCGTATCTTCATGGGAGGGGCGCGCAAAAGATGTCGCTGAGCGGGCTTCGGACCTTTTGATGGCGCTCGAAGGAATATCCGTAATGCCGCTGCCATGGAAGATAAAGACCCGCATTCCAGAGGGCTTCGTCCATTACGGCCTTTTCCCGGAGGTGTATATAAAAGCCGCTAAGGATTTTTATACTGCTGAAAGGCCGGAGGAGGCCGTATGCATAGGCTTAAGGAGCATCGGCACGAGTCTTTCGGCGGTGGTTGCGGCCACTCTCGAGGACAGGGGCTGCCGGGTGCGCTCGTTTACTTTCCGTCCGAAGGGGCACCCTTTCAGGCGCAAGGCCCGGCTTACGCAGCAGCTCGAAGGCGCGCTTAAAAGGCTCGGGAAGCCGTTCCTCATAGTGGACGAGGGGCCGGGCCTCAGCGGGACATCGTTCGCGAGCGCCGCTAAAAAAATTCGTTCACTCGGCTTCAAGGACGAGGACATTTTCTTTTTTCCGAGCTGGAACCCGGACGCGTCCGCCTTCCTGTCGTCTGAAGCGCGCGAGATATGGGTGAGGCATGAAAAATTCGTTTCGTCCTTCGAGGAGCTCTGGGTCCAAAGCGGCAGGCTCGCCAAAGAGGCTTCGGTCGGCCCGGGTCTCGTTGACATCTCGGCGGGGATGTGGAGGTCCATGTTCTATAAGGGTGAATCGGACTATCCAGCCACGCACCCTCGCCATGAAAGGCGCAAATACCTGAGCGAAGGCTCGGTGCTTCTGAAGTTCGCTGGACACGGCAGATACGGCAGAAAAAAACTTGCGCGCGCCAGCGCCCTTGCCGACGCTGGCTTCGGGCTTCCGGTTTCGGGGTTGTACAACGGCTTTCTGAAAACAGACTTTGTAGCGGCCAGGCCCTTGAGCGGATTTGAAGTGAACCAAGTGCTCCTCGATGAGATGGCCGGATATCTTGCCTTCATAAGGCGGAGCTTCCCTGCCTCCAGGGGCATGGAGTTTGACGAGTTCGTCCAGATGGCCTTAAGGAATATTACCCTGGGCCTCGGCCAGGACTGGGCTCAAAAGGCAGAGCGCTTCGGGGAGATGAAGGGAGTCTACGCCGGTGGGACGCCTGTGGAAGTAGACGGAAGGATGCTGCCGGTTGAATGGCTTCTTACGAAAAAGGGATATAAAAAAGCGGACACGCTTGACCATCACTCCGACCAGTTTTTTCCGTCGTCTCAGGACATATCGTGGGACCTTGCCTCGGCCATAATAGAGTTCGACATGAACCCGATGGAGCAGCACTACTTTCTTTCGAAGTACTCGGCTGCTTCCAGGGACGCGGTCAGCCGCGAGAGGCTCAGGCTCTACATGGTCGCGTACCTGGCTTTCAGGCTGGGCTATGCTTCGTTCGCGGCTTACGAGCTTGCCGCGACCCCGGAAGGCCCGAGGTTTAAAAACCTTGCCTGGCGCTACGCCGCGAGGCTCAAAAGAGAGATACTCTGGATAGCGAATTGAAAATAGACCTGCATAACCACGCATTCACATACGAGAGCTCCTCAGAGCCTGAGGAAGTCATAGAAAGCGCGATACGCTCGGGCCTCGATGGCATAGCGTTTACGGAGCACAACTCGTACTCGGCATCCGGGCGGGCCGAGGCGTTGAAAGAGAAGTACTCCGGCAGGATAAGGATATTCAGGGGCGCTGAATACGACGCGGCAGAGGGCCATGTGCTTCTTTTCGGGCTCAGCGACAACAGCTTTCTAGACCTTGGCATGTTCGCGCCTCTTGGCGAACTCATAAAGCTGATAAGTCCGAAGGGGGTGGTCGCGGTTGTAGCGCACCCGTTCAGGGGATGGGGTCAGTTCAAGTCAGACCTTTCCCAGGCGCAGGGCATATGCGCTCTCGAGGCTTTTAACGGACATAACAGCGATGATGAGAACGAAAAAGCGTATAATGCCGCCGTGTCGCTCGGTCTGCCGAACACGGGCGGGAGCGATTCGCACAGCAGCGCCGATGTAGGCAGATGCTATACCGAGTTCATTGACGATGTCGCGGAGGGCGCCCTGGTCAGCGCTTTGAGGTCGGGGCGTTACCGCGGCGCGAACAGAAGGTGAGCTGACGCGGACGGCTCGCTCAAGGTTGCAAAAAAACCCGCCATTCAGGCGGTTTTTTTAATTTCATGGCTTTCTTTGACAAGCTGGCATGAATGAGGTCTCATTAATGTATTGACGCTAACGGGTGGGGAATGGACATGGTAAGAACAGTCAGGATAATCGCCGTGGCTGTCGCGGTCAGCGGGCTCGCCGAAATTTTCGCCTGGGTGTTCGACATCCAGGCCTTGAAGAGCGTGCTGCCTTCGATGGTCACTATGAAATTCTCGACTGCCGTGTCGTTTTTCCTGAGCGGCATAACGCTCTTTTTCATCGCTGAGAGCGCGCACGGGCGCGCCTCCATTGCCCAGGCCGTCATCCCGGTCACGACCCTTCTTGTCATGCTCGTCATGGCGACATTGCTGGCTTCGTCTCTTTTCGGCCTTAAAACAGGCATCGAGGATTTGTTTGTCGAGGAAGAGGCGGCGGCAGTCAAGACAACCGTGCCAGGCAGGCCTTCACTGGTTACTATGGCCGATTTCCTCGTGCTCGCGGCCGCAGGCATTGGTTCCCTGTTCAGGTACGGATGGCAAAAGGGCCATCTGTATTTTTCCGGGGCGTTCATCACCGCCACAGGCGCGCTCGCCCTTGTCGGGTACATTCTGGGCATCGAGTACCTGTTTTTCTCCTGGCCAGGCGTCAGTACCGGCATGGCTCTTATTACCGCATTTCTTTTCGAGCTCCTTGGCGCCGGACTCATAATGCTTTCCAGGGTCTTTACATGAGAATAAAAACAAGGCTCATAATACTCCTTCTTATATTTTCCATTTTACCCGCCGCCTTCATAAGCTTCCTTCTGTTCGAGAATGAAAGGGCTGAGCTTCAGGCAAATGCCCTCAGAAACCTTAAGACCATTGCGGAGGTCAAAGAGGCCCAGATACTCGAGTTTCTTAATGCCAAGCGCGGCAGGACCGTTGATTTTTCAACTGACGGGTTCATAAGGAATTCCGTGAGGATGATCAATAGAATAGGCGAAAAAGAGCGTAAGTTTATCGAGGGGGGCCGTCTCGGCGAATACCTGAGGACGAACAAGCAGGTAATAGACCCGGATATCATAGAGATACACATCCTTGATCTTTCCGGCATGGTGATAGCGAGCACCGACTCGTCATTCATAGGATTTGACGAGAGCGCTGAGGAGTATTTCAAAAGAGGGCTCAAGGGCAGCTACATACAGGGAGTGACCGAGCATGTTCACAGCGGAAAAAAACACAAGTTCATTCCGGTAGCCGCCCCGCTTGTCCTGAACGGCAAGACCATAGGCGTAATAATGAACGGCTACAGTATTAACCTTGCCAACGACATCATAAGCGGTCAGCGGTCCCTGGCGCTTGGCGCGCTTTCGACCATAAGCGTATATGAGCTCGAAGCCATAGACATATACCTTGTGAACAGGAAAGGCTTTCTCCTTACACCCTCAAAAAAACTCCCCTCAGCAAAAGTGCTCGAGTTCATGGTAGATACTTTTCCGGCCGTGTCATGCCTGAAAAATTTAAGGGAAGAGAATGGGGAATGGATGGATATCACGGGCATGAGAGTCTGGGGGGCTTCCCAGTGCATGAAGGTATCAGAGGGCGTCGTCTGGACGCTCGTAGTCGAGCAGGACGAATACGAGGCGCTCGCGCCTTTAAGGTCAGCCAGGTATGTCGTGATATTCATAACGCTGTGCGTCGCCGCGGTAGCCGGCTTTACTTCCTACGCTGTAGCGCTTTCCATAACAAGGCCGATTGACGCGTTGAGAAAGGGAGCACGGATAATAGCGACAGGCAATCTCGACCACCGCATAGGCTGGCGCGAGCAGGACGAACTTGGCGAGCTCGCAAAAGATTTTGACAGGATGGCCGAAGACCTTAAGGCTGTCACAGCGTCGAGGGATGAGCTTGACCGCGAAGCGCGGGAGCGGATAAAAGCCATCGAGGCCCTGCGGCTTTCGGAGACCAAGTTCAGAAACCTCGTTGAGAGCTCGCTTGCCGGAATATTCAGGATGAATTTACAGTGCGGCATCCTTTTCGTGAACGAAGCCCTCGCGAAGATGTTCGAATTTGATTCGTCTGTCGAGATGATGAGGGAGGGGGCGCTCCAGATATGCAGGGATCCTGAGCAAAGGGAGCGCATTTTAGAGCGGCTTCAGGAAACTGGCAGGGTCGAAGCGATGGAAATCGAGATGGTCACGAAAAAAGGTAACATAAAAACCATCCTGTTGAGTGCTGTACTGTTCAGGGATGTCATAACCGGGACCGTGCTCGATATAACTGAATTGAAGCGCGCAGAGGAGGTGGCCAGGGAGGCAGAAAGGTCAAAGGCCCTTTCCGAAATCTATGACGCGATATCTAATGTCGTCACCGATTACCAGGAGCTTCTCGATACGGTGGTTGATTATATCGGCGGGCTGACGAAAGCGCCCTGCGTCATAAGGCTCCTGAGCGTAGACGGGAAATGGCTTGAGCCCGTAGCTGTCCATCACAACGACCCTGAGCTTGGTGGGCTCATGCGCCAGTTCATAGCCGCTAATCCTCAGAGTTCGGACGCGGGCGTAGGCGGCATGCTCATGAAAGAGGGAAGGCAGCTTTCCTTCGGTTCTCCTGAACAGATATGGAAGACCGTTAAACCGGAGTTCCATGAGGTAATGAAGCGCCTTGGCATCGAAAGCGTTCTCGTAACGCCGCTCCGTTCCGAAGGCAAGATAATAGGGCTCATATCCTGTTTCAGGGCTACAAGAGGCGAATCCTTCAGCCCCGAGGAGCGCATCCTCATACAGGACCTCGCTGACAGGGCGGCTCTGGCAATCTCCGTGGCGCGTCTTTTCGCCAGCCTCCGGCGCGAACTCGAGCTCAGGGTAAAGGCTGAAAACGAGATGAAGTCATATGCCGCGGAACTCGAAAGGAGCAACGCCGACCTCGAGCAGTTCGCTTATATCGCTTCCCATGACTTGCGTGAGCCGCTCAGGTCGATGGACGGGTTTTTGAGACTCCTGGCCAGGAAATACAAAGGGCGTCTCGACGAAAAAGCTGACAGGTTCATAGAGTTCTCCCTTGCGGGAGCCGAAAGGATGCAGAAGATCATAGACGACCTCCTGGAGTTTTCGAGGGTGAGCACGAAGTCCAGGTCATTCGAGCCCACTGACTCTGGCGCGGCCCTCAACCAGGCCCTCGAAACCCTGTCAGCGGCAGTAAGCGAAGCCAGTGCCTCGGTGAGCCGTGACCAGATGCCTGTCGTCACGGCAGACCCGGTGCAGCTCGCGCAGGTATTCCAGAACCTTGTCGCGAACGCCATAAAGTTCAGGTCTGCCGAGAGGCGCCCCGTTGTGCGCGTGTCGGCAGAGGAGAGGGAAGACGAATGGTTTTTTTCTGTCGAAGACAACGGCATAGGCATGGACCCTGTATACCGGGACAAGATATTCGAGATGTTCCAGAGGCTCCACGGACCCGAGTACCCCGGCACGGGCATTGGCCTTGCCGTCTGCAAGAAAATAGTCGAGCGCCACGGCGGAAGGATATGGGTCGAGTCAGTCCCCGGCGTTGGTTCGACTTTTTACTTCACCATCCCCAAGCGCGCCTGACAGCCTGCCTTTTTTTCCTCCCTTTTATCTCCTTGACAGCCCTGTGCGTAAACAAATAAAATCTCCGTTTGTCAGGCCTTTTCGCGCGCGACGGTCTTGCCCTGGAGGTGTGCCATCAGCAGGTTCTTTACAGCAGTGCCCTGGAAGTTTGTTTTGCTTTTGTTCGTGCTCGGCATTTTTTTGCGCGTGCCGGTCTTTTTCGACCACCACGACGAGGGCGATGAGGTAATCTACACGTTTCTCGTGGAGCAGCTCGAACAGGGAAAAGGGTATACGCTGCAGGGCACGGATCTCATAGAATACGGGATTCTGGACAAGCAGCAGTACGGCAGGAAGCTTTTTTTTCATCCTCCGGGCGGGGTAGGGCTTTTCTGGCTCTCTGATTCCATTTTCGGGTCAAACGGCTTTCCCATGGCGCAGATGTTCAGCTACAGCCTGTTTTTCGGGAGTATGGTCGTTGCCGCTTATCTCCTCGGTGTGCCTCCTCTGGGCATAATAGCGGCGGGGCTCCTGTCAGCGTTCAACCCCATAATCGTCCATGTCAATACGCATTACTGGCTTGACGGGCCGCTCGTGGCCTTCTCGGCCTTCTCTCTGGCGGTCTTTATCTGGGCCGCGAATAAAAGAAGCTATCTTCTGGCAGTCGCGGCTGGTTTTATTCTTGGGTGCGCGAGCCTCATAAAGATAACTGCGTTCCTTGTCGTGCCGGGTTTTGTCCTGCTGGCCTGGTTCCTTTTGACGCGCCCCAGGCTCAAGGACTTTATCATCCTGTCCGCTTGCTTTTTCGTGACCGCCGTAGCAGTACAGCTCCCATGGGAGATATGGCAGTGGAAGGTGCTGGGCACGCCTTTCCCAGGCTGGGCCGGAAAGCCTTCCCAGGCCCTTATAGAGTCAAACCAGTATGTGCGCTACCTTACTGTCGTAAGATCGCCGTGGTTATATCTTACGCTCCTCCCGAAGGTAATGTGGACAATTGTGCCTGCCCTCATCCTTTACGCTGTCACGCTGAACGACAGGAAGGCGAGGGGGCTGGGAGCCGCTTTCATATTATTGATAGCGACGGTCCTTGTCTTTCACATCGTGCTCGGGGCTCAGGGGTACTCAAAGGTGCTGCGCTATGTGATATTGGCGGCGCCTCCGGCGATATTGCTCTTTTCCCTGTCAGTACCGTTGGTTTTAAAGAGGTTCAGGGAGGGAAGTCCAAAAGCAAGAGCGATCTACGGAGCGTTGCTGGTAATCTCGGCTATAGCAGTAGCCCTTGAGGCTGCCGCAGGCATAAAGAGCACGATTCTTTATGCTATAGATTTGATATTCCCGCTGTTTGGAGGTCTATAGGTGCGGGCTGCTGAAAATTTCTGGGGGAAAACTTGCTGTGTTCTCTCAAAAGTTTTCTATCAGTTCTTTCTGTAGATATATATCCCGTAACCGGGTTCCGGGGCAGGGGCGTTTTCAATATCCTTGCCCCATGAATATTTCCTGTCTTCGGCTGCCTTGATGTCGACCATTCCAGTCAATGAGTATCCTTCAGCCACGAAATCCCGCAGCCAGTCGAATATCTCTGTCGACGAGTCTTCGTTAGCGCCCCATGAGAACTTGATGTCCACGAACACGAGAAGCGCCGGACTGGCCCGCTTTATTTCATCCATCATCTTTTTTTGCATGTCGATCGCGAACTGCTGGCGTTCCATCAGAGGGTAGGTATAAATGAAGCCCGTGGCTGAACGGCGCCTGGAGTAAAAATAGATCTCAGGCTCTGAGCCGAGGATAGCTATTTTTTCATCCGGGGCGGTGTTCCTGGAGATGTACTCCGAGATGACGAGGGCTTCGGGAAACGGGTTGTAGCCGTACATATCTCTTGAGAGTGCCTCAGGCGTCGAAGTCAGCACCCATCTTTGCGTATAGACAAAGCTGGCGAAAAGGGCAATACAAAGGGCAGCTGTTGCCATTGCCCCTTTTCTTTTCCCGAAGAATAGCGGCAGCGCGGTTGTCGTTCCGGCGAAAATAAGGGAAGCGGCCGGCAGTATATAGATGAAGTAGTGGGGCCTGAAGAAAAAGCCAGGGGCCACGGCAAGGGCCGAGAAAGCCAGGAGGCCAGCGATAAAGGGCCATGCCTTTCTGGCCTCTTTATTCCATAACGGCGAGAGGAGCCCGGCTGCGCAGAATATCCATAGCAGCGGCGATGAGAAAAAGATGTTCGCCGTTTCAAACCTGAGGCGGGACATGCCGGTTGAAAAATCCGTGCCTGAGACATATTCCCTGGCGTAGGTGAATGTCCAGAACCAGAACTCGCTGAAAACGCCTGACAAGTAGAGGAGGGCGCACATCGTAACAAACGGAGCTATGGCCCCGAGCGTGAAAGCGGCAACCCGGGCGCCGGTCTTTTTCAGCCCCATTCCTTTACGCAAATAATCGAGGGCGAAAAGAAAGTAACCGAAAAGGATGAAGGCCGCCCCGTGCTGCTTTATCGTATATCCCGCGCCAAGGAAAAGGCCGCCCAGGAAAAGCATGAGGACGCTTCTGTCTTCCCGGGCCTTCATTATAACCAGTATCCCGGCGAGCGCGGCCAAAAGCACGAAATGCTCTGAGTTGGCCATTATGCCCTGCACGCTCGGCAGGAACGAGAGCATGGCGAACATCAATGCTGCCGCCAGAGCTGCAACCGGGTCAAAAAGCCTTCTGCCGATGAGGAACACAAGGACGATAGTTGCCGCGTTGACGCAGGCCAGGGCCAGGTGGACCCCCCAGTGGGTCTGGCCGAAAAGGAAAAGTATCGCGGCATAGACGGCGTAGATGCCGGGGAACTTCATGTTGTACGCCTCTTTGAACGGAGGCACGCCGTCCAGCATGAGCTGGGCCGCGTAGGCGTACTCGCCCTCGTCGCGCTCAAAAGGGATATCCATCACCTGAAGGCGCAGGACAAACGAGGCCGCGATAATGGCGGCAAGGGCGGCCCATTGAAGGCGGCTTTTCATCATGTAAGGAGTTTAATTGTTTTTCTTTGCTTTTTTCAAGCGTAAAAAAGGACTTTTGCTCATTAAAAGGTTTATTTGGACTGGCTGATTTGCTAAGATATAAAGCATGGCAGGCTTTTTGGCGTAATTTTAAGAAAAATGTATCTTAATCTTGACAAAAAATATAAAAATGTTTATATATACTGGTTCTAAGTTCGCTTCTGAAAAAAGTTTTCTGTGAAGCGGCTTCGATCGGGAATGGGGCGCTTTGCTGCCTCAGGCCCAAAAGGCTTTAAACCCGATGTTCTTCAGGCGCGTAGCTCAGGGGTAGAGCGCTACATTGACACTGTAGAGGTCGGCGGTTCGAAACCGCCCGTGCCTACCATATCTAATAGAAGGTATCATCCACCGCAGGCTGGTCCGATGGACATCTGCGTGGTGGGTGATGCCTTTTTGATTTAAGGAAACTTGGGCCGAGATGGGCGGTTAACTTGTAAGTTAACAGGTAGCAGGCACAGGTAATCGCCGTCTGTAAATGGTTCGCTCCGATTAATAAGCAGCCGCCAGTCAATTAAAAGGCAAAAGGGCCAGTTAGCAATTAGATGACAAAGGTAATTTATCCGACCGGAGATGAAGGGGATTTTAAAGAGGGTAGCTCCTTCTTCGAAGTCTTGAAGGCCCATAACAGGGACCTTTTAAAGAAGTCTGTCGCCGTGAAGGTTGACGGCGTTTTAAAAGACCTCGGGAGCGCGCTCGGCGACTCCGGCCCTAAAAAAATCGAGGCCGTGACCATCGATACCGTTGAAGGGCTTGAGGTGCTGAGGCATTCGACTGCCCATGTGCTGGCCGAGGCAGTGCAGTCCATCTATTCCGATGTCAAGGTCGCCATAGGCCCGGCCATAGAAGACGGCTTCTACTACGATTTCGATCTGACAACGCCCTTCACCCCCGAAGACCTCGAGAAGATCGAGGCCAGGATGAAGGAGATAATAAAGGCTGACCACCCGTTCAAGAGGGAAGATCTCCCGAAGGATAAGGCCCTGGAGCTTTTCAGGGGAATGGGCGAGGGCTACAAGGAAGAGATAATCTCCGAGCTGGACGCGCCGTCCGTAAGCATTTACAGGCAGTCCGGCTTCGTTGACCTCTGCCGCGGGCCTCACCTTCCTTCCACCGGCTGGATAAAAGCTTTCAAACTGACCGGGACCGCTGGCGCGTACTGGCGCGGCGACGAGAAGAACAAGATGCTCCAGAGGGTCTACGGCACGGCCTTCTTTTCAAAGGACGAGCTCAAGGCCTACCTCGATAGAATAGAGGAAGCCAAGAGAAGGGACCACAGGAAGCTCGGGCGCGAGCTTGACCTTTTTTCCACGAGCGAGAACATAGGCTCAGGCCTTGTGCTGTGGCACCCGAAGGGCGCGACCGTAAGAAGGATAATAGAGGATTTCTGGAAGGCCGAGCACGCCAAAAGCGATTATTCGATAGTATACACTCCCCATGTCGCCAACCTAGATCTCTGGAAGACGAGCGGCCACTGGGACTTTTACAGGGAGAACCTTTACTCTCCGATGGACGTAGAAGGGCAGGACTACATCGTTAAGCCGATGAACTGCCCGTTCCATATACAGATATACAAGACCGGTCTCAAAAGCTACAGGGACCTGCCCATAAGGTACGCCGAGCTGGGAACCGTCTACAGGTATGAACGCTCGGGCGCGCTCCACGGTCTTCTGAGGGTAAGGGGCTTCACGCAGGACGACGCGCATATTTTCACGACCCCCTCCCAGCTGGAAGAGGAGATAAAGGGAGTCCTCAAGTTTGTCGTTTTCATATTAAATTCTTTTGGATTCAATGATTTTGATATATACTTAAGCACCAGGCCGGAAAAGTATGTCGGCGACCTTGAAAATTGGGCAAAGGCCGAAGCTGCTTTGAAGGGCGCGCTTGAATCGCAGGGGTTGAAGTACAACATCGACCCGGGCGAGGGCGTCTTCTACGGCCCGAAGATTGACATAAAGATAAAAGATGTCATCGGCAGGAGCTGGCAGTGTTCGACCATACAGGTCGACTTCAATCTGCCTGAGCGTTTCGATGTGACATACAGGGACGAGAACGGCGGCGAAAGCCGTCCGATAATGATACACAGGGCGCTCATGGGCTCCCTGGAGCGGTTCTTCGGCTGCCTGGTCGAGCATTACGCCGGGGCTTTCCCGGTCTGGCTCGCTCCTGTGCAGGCCATTGTGCTGACGGTCACCGAGAGGAACGACGAGTACGCAAAAGAAGTGTACAAAAAGCTTCGGGCCGAGGGCATAAGGGCCGAGCTTGACATAAGGAACGAGAAGCTGGGCTTCAAGATACGCGAAGCCCAGCTCCAGAAGATACCGTATCAGCTCGTCATAGGCGACAAGGAAACCGAAACAGGGCAGGTCGCCCCAAGACTCAGGGGCGGGGCTACATTACCTGTCATGACGGTTGACGAGTTCCTCGCAGTAATAAAGGCCGAAAACCGGCCTGGCGTCCAGACGAACTAGGCGCCGTAATCAGGAGGGGGTGAATTTTATAGCTAAGGATACTGTAAGAATAAACCGGATGATAAGGGTGCCGCAGGTCAGGGTTATTGACGCCGATGGCAATCAGATGGGCGTTCTGGCCACGAAGGACGCATTGGTCGCGGCGGAAACAGCCGGGCTCGACCTTGTAGAGATCGCGCCGACTGCCGCCCCGCCGGTCTGCCGCATAATGGACTATGGCAAGTACAAGTACCAGCTCAGCAAGAAGGCCAAAGAGGCCAAGAAAAAGCAGACCGTAATCAGTCTTAAAGAGATGAAGCTCCGCAGCAAGACTGAGGAACACGACTTCCAGTTCAAGCTGCGCAATATAAAGAAGTTTCTCGAAGAAGGCGACAAGGTAAAGGTAACGATAATATTCAAGGGCCGTGAGATAACCCATACCTCACTCGGCATGGGCATGCTCAAGCGGGTCGCGGAAGAGCTCAAGGATATGGCCACTATAGAGGCTAATCCCAAGCTCGAAGGCCGCACGATGAGCATGGTAGTGGCTCCGGCTCCGCAGAAGGTTGAAAAAGCAAAAACAGAGGCTGCCGCGCTGGCAAAGGAAGACGCGCCGGACCAGACCCAGAAGGAGTAGAAATGCCGAAGCTTAAGACGAACAAAGGCGCTGCCAAGAGGTTCAAGCTCACCGGAACCGGCAAGGTAAAGAGAGGAAAGGCTGGTATGCGGCATATCCTCACCAGCAAGGCCAAGAAGGTGAAGAGGAACTTGAGGCAGGGCGGCCTTATCTCAGAGACGCACGAAAAGTCCATCAAAAAGCTCATTCCTTACGCTTGAGCTTATAGTGGCCCTGAGTTTTTTTTCAGATAAGGGCTTGTTTTACTTATGATCCGGCGGTTTTGAGTCCGTCCGGGTCTGCATAATCCACGATACGAGGAGCGCATTAGTCATGCCGAGGGTAAAAAGGGGCTTAAACGCCAAGAAAAAGAAGAAAAAGGTACTAAAAGCCGCTAAAGGCTTCAGAGCCGGCCGCGGCACGCTGTACCGCATAGCGACGGAAGCCGTTGACAGGGCTCTGGTCTACGCGTACGCGCACAGGCGCACAAAGAAGAGAGAGATAAGAAGCCTCTGGATAGCCAGGATAAACGCGGCTGCCAGGATAAACGACATGACATACAGCCGCCTGATGAACGGCCTCCTGAAGGCCAATGTCACCATAGACAGGAAAGCGCTGGCTGACATGGCTGTTAAAGACCCGGCCGGGTTCACCAAGGTCGTGGAGATAGCAAAGACAAGCCTTGCCGCATGAGCGCTCGGCTTGAAAAGCTCGCTTCCGAGGCGCTCGGGGAGTTGTCCGGCGCCTCTTCAATGGATGCTGTCCTCCAGTTAAAAACCAGGTATCTTGGCAGGAAAGGCGAAGTGGCCTCGCTCTTGAAAGAGCTTGGGTCGCTTTCCCCTGAAGAGCGTAAAAAGGCCGGAGAGGCGATAAACGCCGTGAAGGCCCGGCTCGAAGAGGCTTTCGACGCCAAAGTCGCGGCCCTCGAGGCAGGCGGCAGGGCCGAACGGCTCCAGAGGGAGCGCATAGATATAACCCTGCCGGGCAGGACCATACGCCCCGGCAGGATGCACCCCGTCACCCAGGTGATGGAGGAGATAGAAGAGATCTTCTCAGGGCTCGGCTTCGATGTTGCCGAAGGCCCAGAAGTCGAGCTCGATTATTATAATTTCGAAGCATTAAACCTTCCCAAAGACCATCCTGCCAGAGACATGCAGGATACCTTCTATGTGAGCGATGAGGTGCTTCTTCGCACCCATACCTCGCCCGTACAGATAAGGGTGATGGAAAAGGAGCGGCCGCCGCTTCGCGTCATTGCGCCCGGCACCGTCTATAGAAGGGACTCCGACATAACCCATACGCCGATGTTCCACCAGGTCGAAGGATTCATGGTGGACAAGGGCGTGACCTTCAGCAACCTGAAGGGGGTCCTTACTCATTTCCTGCACAGCTTGTTCGGCGATAAGACCGATATTCGGTTCAGGCCGAGCTTTTTCCCTTTTACGGAACCCAGCGCCGAAATTGACATCCGCTGCGTCATCTGCGGAGGTTCGGGTTGCAGGGTCTGCAAGGGAAGCGGCTGGCTCGAGATACTTGGCGCTGGCATGATACACCCGGAAGTCTTCAGGTCAGTTAAATACGACCCTGAAGAGTTCACGGGCTTTGCCTTCGGCCTCGGCATCGAGCGCATAGCCATGCTCAAGTTCGGCATAGAAGACATCCGCATGTTCTTCGAAAACGACTTGAGGTTTCTGCGCCAATTCTAAAGCATAAATAACCTCAGATTGCTCAAAAAATTCCAGATGCTAGGAGTCGAGGAGCAAGGAATGAGGCGTACTTTCAAGTACGCCGCAATGACGCGCGACGAAGACGACAACGCAGATGGGACTTTTTCAGCAATCTCAAATTAAATACTAAGGAAAATATAGATGCTTTTCAGCTACAACTGGCTAAAGGAGTATCTCGAAGGGGCCCCTTCGCCTTCCGAGCTTGCCGAAAGACTCACCATGACGGGCACCGAGATAGAGTCCGTCACCAAAACCGGCGCGAACTTTACCGGCGTCGTCACCGCCCAGGTCGTAACTATTGATAAGCACCCCAACGCTGACAAGCTTTCAGTCTGCAAGGTCAAGACCGACAACGAAGAATTTTCGATCGTCTGCGGGGCCAAAAATATGAAGCCCGGCGACAAGGTGGCCCTCGCGCTCATCGGCGCGGAGCTGCCCGGCGATTTCAAGATAAAGAGGTCGAAAATAAGGGGAGTGGAGTCAGAGGGCATGATGTGCTCTGAGGTGGAGCTCGGGCTCAAGGACACTTCCAACGGCATAATGATACTTTCCGCCGATACGCCCCTGGGCATCGACTTCAGCGGCCTTATCGGCTCTGATTGCATGTTAGAGGCTGGCGTTACTCCCAACAGGGCCGACCTGCTGTCAATAAAAGGCATGGCAAGGGAAACGGCAGCCATCAGCGGCGCGGTCTTTCATGACAAGTCCTTCCCGGTCGACGAAGGTGAAGCGTCTGTAGCTGGCTTTGCCTCGGTCGAGATAGCCAGCGGAGCACACTGCCGTAGGTACACGGCAAAGGTAATAGAGGGCGTGACAGTAGGCCCCTCTCCTGAGGACATACGCCAGAGGCTTGAGGCCCATGGAATAAGGTCTATAAACAATGTGGTCGATGTGACCAACCTTGTGTTGCTTGAGACCGGCCAGCCCATGCACGCTTTTGACCTCTTAAAGCTTAAGGGCAAAAAGATAATCGTAAGGCAGGCGGCCGCCGGTGAAAAGATAGAGACCATAGACGGCAAGGAGAGGGCGCTTGACGATTCCATGCTGGTCATCGCGGACATGGAGCGGCCCGTGGCGGTCGCCGGAGTCATGGGCGGCAAGGAAACCGAGGTGACGGAGGCGACCACGGCCGTCCTTCTGGAGAGCGCATGGTTCGACCCTTCAACCGTAAGGCGCACAGCGAGAAAGCTTGGGCTTTCCTCGGATTCGTCGTTCAGGTTCGAGAGGGGCGTTGACATGGAAGGGGTTGAAAAGGCCTTGGAGATGGCAGCCCATCTCATAAACAAGCTCGCAGGTGGATGGGTGGCCAGGGGCACCATAGACGTATACCCTGTGAAGCTCCAGCCCCATGCCATAGAGTTCAGGGTCAAAAGGGCGCAGGACCTTATCGGCGCGCCCGTGTCTGAATCTGACATCAGCGAAATATTCAGAAAGCTCAGGATACACTCCGAACTGGCGTCCCCCGGGGTCTTGAGCGCTACCCCGCCTTCCTACAGGACAGACCTTAAGATAGAAACTGACCTTGTCGAGGAAGTGGCCCGTATTTTCGGCTATAATAACATCCCCACGACATTGCCGGTAGCGCGCCTCATCCCCGGAAACCCGGGCAGGCTTTCAGCCATAAGGAGGCAGGTAAAGGCGCTTCTTACGGCTTCCGGCTTCATGGAGGTCATCAACTACAGTTTTGTCTCGAAAGACTCTTTTGGCCTGGCGGGCCCTGCCGGAAAGAAGGGGGTAGCCCTTATAAACCCCCTTACGGAAGAGCAGTCCGTTATGAGGGACAGCCTTTTGCCCTCGCTCCTCGACAACCTTAAGTTCAACCTCGCGAGAAAGACCGAAGAAGTGAGGATATTCGAGTTCGCCCCTGTCTTTTTGGCCGGCAATGCCCTGCCGCAGGAAAAGTGGAAGGTCTCCGGCCTTCTTTATGGACAGAGGTTCGAGCCGGGCTGGTCGTTCCCCAAAGACTGGGTAGACTTCTTCGATGCCAAGGGGGCTGTCGAAAAGCTCCTTGAAAAGCTTGGCATAGAAAAAGCCGATTTCGCGCCTGTTGAGCATCCGCTCCTTCACCCTGGAAAGGCCGCGCAGCTGAAGGTTGGGGGAAAGGCATCCGGAGTCATTGGCGAGCTGCACCCGGACTTCTGGGAAAAGTATGACCTCCGGAAGAGCGCGTATTTTTTCGAACTGGACATTGACGCCCTCATGGATGTCTTCGGACGCACGAAAAAGTACCGGCAATTGCCGCGTTTTCCTGAGTCCGCGAGGGATATCGCCTTTGTTGTGGACGAGGGAGCGCCCTTCTCGGAAATATTAAGGACGGTTCAAAAAATTGATACGAAACTGATTGATAAAGTTGAATTGTTTGATGTATACTACGGAGGGAACATACCTCCGGGCAGGAGAAGCCTTGCCATCCGCGTGACCTACAGGTCAATGGAAAGGACCCTGACTGCCCAGGAAGTCGATGATATCCATTCCAGGGTCGTAAAAGAACTCACAGACAGGTTCAAGGCAGAAATCCGAAGCTGACTATAATACAAGCCGCGCTTTAATGAGGAGGTTTACTATGACCAAGGCGGATATCGTGGAAATCGTATTCGAAAAGGTCGGTTTTTCAAAAAAGGATGTTTCAGCGGTGATCGAGGAGATATTCGAGACCATCAAGACCACCCTTGAAGGCGGCGAGAAGGTCAAGATCTCCGGCTTCGGGAACTTCACCACCAGGCAGAAGAGGGCCAGGCGCGGGCGCAACCCCCAGACGGGTAACGAGATAACCATCGAGCAGAGGCGCGTTATGACCTTCAAGGCCAGCCAGCTTCTGAAGAAGGCAATCAACCAGGCCGCTGCCCAGCAGCCCCAGGTGCAGACCTCTCCTGTCTGAGATCGCGTAGATTTCGAACCGCGCTCCTGAAGGTAAATAACTCCCCGAAGGCCCTCAGATGACGCAGATACCGGATAAGCTTTACTTCAAGATCGGCGAGGTCGCCTCTCTCACGAAGGTAAAGCCATATGTTCTCAGATATTGGGAGAGCGAGTTCAAGATAATCAGCCCGAGGAAGTCCCTTACCAAGCAGCGGGTATACAGCAGAAGGGACATAGAGCTGATACTGGACATAAAGCGCCTGCTGTACAAGGAAGGTTTCACCCTTGACGGCGCGAAAAAGAAAATCAAAGAGATACAGGCCGAGAGGTCAAAGCAGCTCGACTTCGGCTTCAATGAAAAACAGTTCCAGACGGCGCTCAAATCAATTAAAAAAGAGCTCACCCAGATAAAAAAGCTGCTTACCTGACATGACTCGTTTTTTTTCTGGAAAGCGCCGGGTGGTTGTGATAGTATACAGAACTTCGCAATTTTTCAAAACGGGGCGTAGCGCAGCCTGGTAGCGCACTAGCATGGGGTGCTAGTGGTCGGAGGTTCGAATCCTCTCGCCCCGACCAGAAAATTCAGGGGGTTACGGGAAACCGTAACCCCCTGTTCTTTTGCCGTAACTGATAAGACAGGACAGGCCGCACGCCTTTTTTAAAGGCGTGCGGCCTTTTTTTCCCGCATTCAGGGGAAACGCTTTAAACTTGTCATCAAATCTATTGAGGAATTTTTCGTTGATCAAACTTTGAAGGCAATGAGAATTTGAGGGGCGAAAAAAGAACTGAGCCCGCCTCGCGGCTCTGAAAAATTCATGTAGAATTGATACATGAAAAAAATACTCGTTACAGGCTCAAGCGGGCTCATTGGTTCTGAGGCTGTGCAGTACTTCTCGAAAAGGGGCTGGTTCGTTTACGGCATCGACAACAACATGAGAGCCGACTTTTTCGGGCCGAGGGGAGATACCCATTGGAACCTTGAAAGGCTCTTGGAGAGCGTGAAGAACTTCGACCACCGGTCAATAAACATCCTCGATAGATCGGCCATAATGGACTTTTTCAAGTCCGTTGATGTCGAAGCCGTTATCCACTGCGCCGGGCAGCCCTCACACGACCTGGCAAAAGACAGGCCTTTCGACGACTTCGAGGTGAACGCCGTAGGCACTTTAAACCTCCTCGAGGCGGCGCGCCGGTTCCGCAAGGACTCTCCTTTTGTATTCATGAGCACAAACAAGGTATACGGCGATTCTCCGAACTGCCTGCCGCTGAAAGAGCTCGACAAGAGGTGGGAGTACGCCGACCCGACGGACTACGACGGCATAAGCGAAACATGCGGCATTGACCAGTGCAAGCACAGCCTCTTCGGGGTATCAAAAGCCGGGGCCGACCTCATGGTGCAGGAGTATGGCAGGTACTTCGGCATGCCGACCGTCTGCTTCAGGGCAGGGTGCATGACCGGGCCAAACCATTCCGGCGTGGAGCTTCACGGATTTTTGAATTATCTGGTAAAGGTCATAGTCTCGGGCGGCGCGTATACCATTTTCGGATACATGGGCAAGCAGGTCAGGGACCAGATACACAGCGTCGATGTGGTGAGCGCGTGTGAAGCCTATATAGCAGACCCCAGGCCAGCGGCGGTGTATAATCTCGGAGGAGGCAGGGAGAACAGCGCCTCCATCCTTGAGTGCGTCGAGCTCATAGAGGAGTACTCGGGCAAAAAGTTCAAGCATTCCTACGACCCGAAAAACCGCGAGGGCGACCACATCTGCTATATAAGCGACTTGAGGAAACTCAAGAAGGATTACTGCGGATGGACGATAACGAGGGGCCTGAGCGATATCATCCGGGAGCTGGTCGAATTCGAAATGGGGAGCGCGGGCCTCGGGGTGAAGTAGATATAAAGAAGATACTGGACAGCAATAAGTGTGCACCTGCCCGCCTTGAGCGGGCAGGTGCCTCGAAAAAACCGCTCAGGGCCTTTCTGCCATCTAATTAAGTTTTGACTCCCTCCTCCAAGCTGGATTATTATGTAAAAAGCCTTCGCAAATCCCGAAACCAAGGTTTTTAAAAGAAAGGGCTCCATAAAAATGGACCTCAAGGAGGCAAAAGGCCTTGTCAGCAGGCACCCCTGGGAGCTTGCCAGACTCGACGAACTGAGAAAAAACCCTGAGAATCGAAATATCAAATTATTATTTAATGTGGTTCAAATGAAATCATGGAGCAAAATTTTTGAACGCTGAAAAAAAAATATCGGGGAGTAATCTGTTTTTTAATAATTTTCATTTATCTCTCGCCGTTCATAATCCTTGGAGAAAAATCACATATAAGGATTCACGATAATCTTGACTCGAATATTGCTATTTTCAAGGTGCTTGCGAAACCTGGAATGTTTTTTGCAATGAGTCCTGTACAGGAGATCATGAATGGGCTGCCAAGAGCGGCCCTACCATCTGAATTCAATCTGCTGCCTATCTTGATCTACTTTCTTAATGATACATTTATCGCATTTGCAGCCAGCCAGTTCGTAATCCATTTCGCGGCATTCTTCGGAATGCTGCTTCTGCTCAAGAACCATTACATTAAAGAAGATGATTCGATCGCATATGGAGTGGCGCTATGCTTTTCATTAATCCCTTTCTGGCCGACAGGCGGGCTGTCTGTGGCCGGGGTCCCACTTATTTTGAACTCTCTTTTCAATATAAGCGCGAACAGATCGAGCATATTTGACTGGCTCGCGATTGCCGTAGTTCCATTTTTCTCTTTCCTAGTAGTAAGCTATATATTTTTCATCCCTGTATTTGGAGTGTACTGGATAATACAAAGCATTCGGACAAAAAAGCCCGAGTTGAAAGTTTTGGCAGCTCTGGCGCTATTTGCCTCTATTTTCATTTTTGTAGATTTCAGGTTATTTCAGCAATTCCTTTCCGCGCAAGAGTTCATCCCACACAGGGCCGAGTTCAATAGGGTATTGCTGCATAAGGATTCCGGCCTGCTCTCTTTGATTGATAAGTTTTTTACAAATCTATTCAAAAACTACGATGACGCACAGACTTTTCCCGTATATCAAAAATTTCTAATAACACCAGCAATCATACTAGCTTTTATCCTATGTTCTGTTAAAAAATACAGGGCTGATTTGGGTCGATTGGGAAAAACACTCTCGTTAATAATTATCATCACTCTATGGTACAGCCTGTATTACTGGGCGCCTTTCATCGCTTTTACAAGCAAACTATCATTTCTGAAAATTTTTAATTTCAGTCGGTTTTCTTTTATTCAGCCATTTTTGTGGTATCTTGCTTTTGCTTTCGCCCTTTCAAGTATAGTCAAAATAAAATATGGCAGGCAGATAGCTGCTGCGTTTATCGCTTTACAGGTATTATTCCTTTTCAGCAACAATCCTGAGATAACTGAGCGAATGAAGAAGAACCCAAGCTACCAAGAATTCTACTCTCAAAAACTTTTTGAGACGATAGCAGCAGAGATAAGAGAGGAGCGAAAGGACTACAGGGTCGTAAGCGTTGGGATGCATCCGAGCATAGCGCTTTATAATGGTTTTTACACCTTGGATCTCTATAATACAATCTATCGTCTGGATTATAAGCATGCCTTTAGAAGGATAATCGAGAAAGAGCTGGCGAAGAACGAGGCGATCAGGGACTATTTCGATTTATGGGGCAACAGATGCTATGTCTTTACAAGCGAACTGCCTTTTTTATATTGGGATATAGCTCAATATAAAGAGTATAGATATGAAAATCTTGAGCTAAACACTGAAGCGCTCAAGTCATTGGGAGGAAAATATATACTGTCAGCCGTCAATATAGTAAATTTTAAAAACAATGGGTTAGATTTAATCGGATCTTTTGAGGATAGCTCATCACCTTATCGTATACGCGTATATAAAATCCTGTGAGGTGTTCATCAAAGCAGTGTACTCCCTGTAATATCAATTTTTTTTATATCATTCATTCAAATATTTTTGGAACTGAGAATTGGACTGTGTTAAATTGTGATAAATTGCGTCAAAATGGACAAGAAATCTGAAAAACAGCAATTTTAATGATAGCTTTTAACTGTTAATATTTAAGCCAAAACGGGAGCCACGCTTAAGAATAATTTATAGATTTTGGGTTTATGGCTTCGATAGGCTCTGATGCAGATTGATCATCTCTTTTTATCCCGCCGTTCACATCTTTTTTAACCTGTTCAGCTTGGTTGCTGGGAAAGGGTTTCATTGGACCTCAAGGAAGCAAAAGACTTCAATAATAGCAGGCACCCCTGGGAGCTTGCCAGGCTCGACGCGCTAAGGCGTATCCTCAGAAGCACGCTGAGGGACGGGCTCCGGGTGCTTGACCTCGGCTGCGGGGACGGCTTTGTGTCCCGCGAACTTTTTAATGG